>NZ_JBEOPN010000015.1:0-103634 GCF_040310085.1 Shewanella sp. S1-58-MNA-CIBAN-0166
AAACTAAGCCACAACTCAATATTACGAATGCTGAGTTTGGCGCTATTGTTGTTATGGCTTAAACCGATCTCAGGTTAATTACGTAGCCAGTCAGTTGATACACAATCAACATGACACCCGCGCTCATTAGTAGTGTGTTTGTAAGCGTAGAAAAACGCTGAAATGAAGGCCATTTTCGCCATACATTAATGACAATCAAAATAACCACTAGCGCAGCAAATTGACCCAGTTCTACCCCAATATTAAAGGCCACTAAATTGGTAAAAAGGCCTTCTTTTGGTAAATTGAACTCCTGCAACTTAGTCGCTAAACCTAAACCATGAAACAATCCGAAAATTAATACTGCCCATTGGGTATTAGGCTGCCAATTAAAGCAACGCTTAAAGCCGCCTAAGTTATCAAATCCTTTGTACACGACAGATAAACCAATAATCGCATCAACGAGGTAGGCATTAACTTGAATATCACCTAAAACACCAAGTAGTAAGGTAGTGCTATGGCCAATAGTGAACATCGTGACATATAAGAAAACATCCCGGCTTCTATATAAGAAAAAGATAACACCAACCAGAAATAATAAGTGGTCATAGCCGGTAATCATGTGCTTAGCACCAATGTAGAGAAAAGGTACAAACTGCACGCCACTATTTTGTTCTAAAAAAGCTCGAGTGTTGTCATCAACCCCATGGGCAAATACTTCGATACTGATAAAAGCACAGCCAATGAGGATTGCGAACAAGCAATAGCTTGATAATTTACTTAGCATTGGATGGCTCCAAAGTGTCTGTTTCAGTCAAAATAACTTCCTTATGGGTATGTAACATTCGATATAGTGGAGTGTGGTAAGCAAAACAAATAAATCAGTTGGTCATCGGTTTTTTACTTTTACGGTTCTAACGAATTGATTGATTCATAGTCTGATTTAATGGATGAAATAAGTTTCAATTAGATGGTGAAAACCATCTACCATTAATACCGTAAACAGCATTGCAGTTAGAAAACACAGTCCCGTAAATACCAGAGTAAGTTCGGATATTTGGCTCTGTGGTGATAGAAGCTTTTGTACCCGCAAAGTAATTTGATCATGACTAAAATGACTAACCACACTCCCCTCACAACGATGAGGAAACTGACGTTGCTTCTTGGCGACTGAAATTAATGTTTGTGCCACATCAAGGTTATCGTGATAACCCGTTACGACGGAGTCTGCTTGTTGTTCTGTGAGCAAAGTAAAATACTGTTGTAAAATGCGCCGAATTGGCTTTGGATAAAGCAGACAGAAAAAAGAGTAAATACTTTTAAATAGAGGATCTCTTGCACGTACATGTGCTAATTCATGTTGGATAATGATATCCAGAGCCAATGGTTCAAGTTGTTGAAGTAATCCAGTGGTAAGATAAACCCTAGGCTTGATCAAGCCAATTGTAAAAGCTGCTGGGATGCTTGATGCAATAGAATAAATAGTCTGATTATTATCACCACTTATAGGTTGCACATCTGAAAATTTAAAAAGGTTGTGCATCGCGATTGAGTGTCGACGAATTTGAACAAACGCAAGGTTAACCATCACAGCCAATATGAGGGCTGCAACAACCAACGTTAAGCCATGCCAGCTTGTAAACTTGAACACATCAATATGGTGCCAATGAGCAATTTTTTCCATCAAAGCGATTACATTATTAGTATCTTGACGTGGAAAAAATATGACAACGCAACATAAAGCTATCCACCAAGGCGCGGTTGCTAATAGCCATAACGTGCGCTTTCGAGCAATAAAACCAAATGAATTGAGGTTATTTTTAATCAACGGGATAATGGCAGATATTAATATCGTCACGATAACGAAAGCCGTTATTGCAACACTCATTAAATTCAACAAAATAGCCTCGTTACCCTCTAGCATCTTATATTTTCCTGCTACGTAACTGGCGTTGCTGTTCGATAAGTTTTTCCAACGCTTCAAATTGAGCATCATCGAGATTGGCTGACGAGGAAGCAAAAGCAGCAATAAGACTATGCTCGCCATCTTCGATAAAATCGGCTGTAACATCTGTAATTAACGTGGCGATGAGCGATTCACGATCGACTATAGCGGTATACAAATGTGCATGCCCCTGCTTAGTTCGGCTTAACAGACTCTTCTTAAATAATCGATCTAATGTAGTTTGAATCGTGTTTAACGAGTTACCACGACTCATCCCAACTGCAATATGAACACGCTTCGCATCGGCTTCTTTTTCAGACCAAAGGAATTGAAGTACTAACTTTTCTAGATCGCCTAATTGCATTACAAAGTTCTCTTAACAAGGTACGCAATAGTATGTCAAACTAAAAACCTATCGGCAATAGGTTTTTATAAGCGTGAGTGATAGAGAATCTATCACATTGATAATTAATAATAATTTATCACTGAAACGATTTCTATTTTAACCTCAGAGTTAGTAACTCTAACGATAATTTAGCAGCACTAATCTTTCGATGCCGTTCATTATCAGCACGGTAATGATTTGTTTTTATAGTGAAAATGAATCAATATCCATAAGGGCAACCACAATATCCTTTGAGCAATAACTCGCTGTATCCTCAGTAATACGATGTGCATAACGAGGAACATGGTGGAAAAGAGCGTGAATGATATTGGGCTGAAATCCCACAGCACTCGTACTATATGCAAATAATCATCACTAAGGGTTACACAATGTTTTCATTTTTAAAGCCAGACCCAGTCAAAAAATTACGTAAAAGCTATGATTTAATACTCGAACAAGCCATGCAAGCCCAGCGTAAAGGCGATATTAAAACCTATTCATTACTCACGGCTGAATCAGAACAGGTTTGGGCTAAAATTGCCGCTTTAGAAGCTGCAAAATAAAGGTCATTTGTTTTGCTAACAAGGCGCAACGCCGTTAGCGGAACAAAGATCGGTTTGATAGTCGTTAATATTCTAAGCAGATGTAATTAAGTAATATGTGAACCACAATCAAGATTCGGCCCCCATTTAACGTTATGCTGCGTCAGTCAAGGTCAATTAATACGCTAGTAATACTGGCAATGATGTTATTGACTACGTTACTGATGACATTTGTTATCGCACGTTATTGAGGAGAATTGGTATGTGGTGGCGAGTAACCATTATTAGCTTGGCTTACCTATTATTGGGCGCACATTTCTTACGATTCGATCAGCATATAATGGCTATTATCGCCATTTGTTTACCATTGTTGATGTTCATTAGACATTCATTTGTGCGTACATTACTCAAACTGGGGTTACTGATCAGCGTGGTATTTGTGTGGGCGGTAACCACGTTCAATTTCATCGATATGCGCATTGCACTCGAACAGCCTTGGTTAAGATTGGCCATTATCATGATATCAGTGATGATATTTACCGTGTTTGCGGCGTTTTCAACCAACGGCCTCAATCAAAAATTGAGGCGTTAGCCATAGCTTGGGTTATTTTTTCGGCTTCAACCATTTATAAATACTGCCTTTGCGGTAAAACAATAGCACCGCAAATAGCGCAATATAAATGCTAGGTTCAATAATTTCAGACTTTACCGACCAATAAAAGTGGATAGGTGCCAATATTGCAGCCAGATAAATCCAATTGTGCAATGATTGCCAGCGCTTACCCATACTGCGTTTAATCCGGTTCGGAGAGGTTATCGCCAGTAATAAAATGATAATCAAGGTCGCCGCGCCAACTAAAATATAAGGTCGCTTTATGACCTCTTCAAACAATAATCCCCACGCAAACAACAAATCTAAGCTAATAAATGCACTGATGTGCAACAGCGCATAGGCGCACACATACAACCCCACTAATCGACGAGTTTGTATCAGCGCTGCTATTTTAAAACGCTTGGCGATGGGCGAAATAAGCAACGTCACTAACAGGCTATTGATCGCGCCCATACCCGTGTAGTGAATAATATACTGCACCGGATCGCCGCCCGCATTGTCTGTTAACACTAGCGCCACGAGATAAAAGGCTGGCAATAAAAAGCTAATATGCAACAACACCTTTAACCAAAACAGACCTCGAGGGCTTATCCGCATTAGTAAAACTTCCTCAAATCGATATTTTTGTATAAATCGGCCACTGAATCGCCATAACCATTGAACATTTGCGTAGGAATACGTTTAGCAGAAAATAAGCCGCCTTCACCAATACTGCGCTCAGATGCTTGCGACCAACGAGGATGGTCAACTTCTGGGTTTACATTGGCGTAAAAACCATACTCACTCGAGGCCAATTGGTTCCAGCTTGTCGGAGGCTGTTTATCCATCACCCGAATACGCACAATAGACTTAATACTTTTAAAGCCATATTTCCAAGGCACGACTAAGCGGATTGGGGCACCATTTTGTGGCGGCAAGGTTTTACCATATAAGCCTACGGCTAAAAACGATAAATCATTCATTGCCTCGGCAACCGTTAAACCCTCAACATACGGGTAATGGATCCCACCACCCATTAAGCGACTCTTTTGTCCAGGCATTTGGTCCGGGTCAAACAGGGTTTCAAAAGCAATGTGAGTCGCATTACTTTGCACGCCGGCTTGTTTAAGTAAGCTGGCTAACGAAAAACCGACCCACGGAACCACCATCGACCAAGCTTCAACACAGCGTAAGCGATAAGTGCGTTCTTCAAGGGCAAAACGGGTTGTCAGCTCATGTAAATCTAGGGTAATCGGTTTATCGACTAAACCATCGATGGTTAGCGTCCATGGATCAACCTTAAACCCTTGGGCATTATCAACTGGGTCCGATTTGTTGGTACCAAACTCATAGAAATTATTGTGACGAGTCACCTTGTCTTCAGGGGTTTTAGGATTAGGTAACACAAATTTGGCAGGTGTGGCGTATTGCAATCCTTGAGTGACAAAAGGATTTTGTGCTTTTTGCTCGCCAAATAAATCAAAAATACCGGCTTGAACCTGACCAGGTAAACTCGCTCCTAATGCACCTAACCCTAAGGCTTTAATAATGTTACGACGATCATTAAATACCGACTCAGGCGTAACTTGGTTATCAGGAATATGCCAAGAAGCACGTTTTTGTATGCCTTGAGTAAAACGTTTTTTACCGGTCATAAATCACCTCGTTAAAATATTTGTCGACAGCCAAGTGTCACTATAATCTGCCTTACGTCTCTCAATAGACAGGTAAAAAGCTATTTTTATTTCAGCTGATGGTTAAAAACAACTAAAAAACCGCTAACCTTTATCTATTCGCAAAATAGCACACTGAGCATGTCATCATAGTTGTCTGTACGCACCAATATTGCGAGTAGATTTAAATTTAATCATTAACAACAATATTTCATTAAATCCTTAGTTTACCCCTTGCAGCTGCTTATTAGCCGTGCGACCCTTAACCATTATTTTCTATCGGTTTTTGTTATGCCTTTTGCAGTGTCGTTAACTCCTCCTCAAATTGCAGCTGTGATTGCTGTCGCGTTTGTTGCCTTTTTAATTGGCGCCCTAATCAATCAACGATTAACTCGTAAACGATGGGAGCAGCTTAAACTTCAACATGAACAACAAACACTTCAACAGCTCAACGAAGTTCAAATAGAAATGTCGAGATTACAAGATAATCTCGATGATAAAATCGATCACAGCAATCATCTGCAAAGCAAGATAGAAGATTTGATTGGCCAACTTTCCAGCGCAGAAACCAAAGCAGACAGGGTTAACCTCGTCGAGCAACAAATGGTCGACACCCAACATCGTTTAATGGAATCGCAGCTCAACTTAGCCAAGTCAAACGCGGTGCAACAAACGATTTTGGTCAAAGCAGAAACTGAACAAAAGTCATTACAAGATAAAATCGTGCTACTCGAGTCTGCTGAAGAACGCCTTAAACTGCAATTTGAAAACCTGGCTAATCGAATTTTTGAAGAACGCAGTGAAAGCTTTAAACAACAAAATGTCTCGCAAATTGACGGTGTTCTCGGGCCACTGAAACAACAATTAGAAGGTTTCAGACGTCAAATTCAAGAGTCGTATACTCATGAGCAATCTGAACGTAGCGCATTGAAACATCAATTAGATAATTTGCGCGATCTCAACTTAAAAATGAGCCAAGACGCCATTAACCTCACCAAAGCACTTAAAGGTGACAACAAGCAGCAAGGTAATTGGGGTGAAGTCATTTTAGAGCGCGTACTACAAGAAAGTGGTTTACGCGAAGGTCATGAGTACCAAACCCAACAAGATTTAAAAGACGATAACGGCAAGCGTTTTAAGCCCGATGTGATTGTGCATTTACCCGAGCAAAAAGACGTAGTAATCGATGCCAAAATGTCGTTAGTTAGCTATGAACGTTACTTTAATAGCGAAGACAAAGTTATTCGCGACCAAGCCATAAAAGAACATGCATTATCAATTAGGCAGCATATTAAAGGCCTTAGTCAAAAAGATTATCATAAGTTGCATGGCCTTAAGAGCTTGGACTATGTGCTAATGTTCATTCCCATTGAGCCGGCATTTTTACTGGCCATTGAATACGACCCAAGCTTAGTCAATTTCGCTTTAGAGCAAAATATTATGCTGGTCAGTCCGACTAACTTATTAGTGGCTTTGCGTACTATCAATAATATATGGCGTTATGAGTACCAAAATCAAAATGCCCAAAATATCGCCAAACAAGCAAGTCGTATTTACGACAAATTATGCGGCTATTTGGAAGACATGGAAAAACTCGGGCGCGCCCTAGATACGGCAGATAAAAGCTATCAAAGTGCCATGGCAAAACTGTCTTCGGGCAAAGGTAACGTCATTAGACAAGCGCATTACATGCAGCAATTAGGCGTCGACACCAGTAAGCAGTTAGATAAACAATTGCTCAACCGTGCACTTGATGAGTCAGTCGAAAAGCACGCCAGTAATAGTTAATCGATAAAATGAGTGATGATTAATCTTTATTTAAGCAACAAGGTTAATAGTCACTCAAGCCGTAACATATTTATTTACAGCAACACTTATTAGCAATCATTTATCAAACACATACTGATAGCAAACGAAATACAGAGGCGGAGATTGTCATTTAAATGCGTAAAACTTGGGCGAACACTTTAATTACAGGCGCATTATTACTTAGTACATCATTGGCCTTTATTAGCCAAGCTAATGCGCTGACTTCACAACAGCAACGCTATCTTGATGCTCGCCAAGCTCTGGATAAAAAACAGCTCGACAAGTATCAAGCCCTTCGCAACCAACTCGGCGACTATCCATTAACGGTTTACCTTGATTACCACGCAAAAATCGACAGCATAGTGCAATCTCCTGGCGACAAAGCGCTCAATGCCATCAACCAATTTGATACCACGCCACTTTATAACAATGCGCGTTATCGCTACCTGCTCAATGCCGGTAAAAAACAGCGTTGGCAAGACTTTCTAGTGATAGCGCCAGACACTCCTAACGATGTGCGCTTACAGTGTTATTACTACCAGGCTCAACTTGATGCTGGTAACGAAACCATGGCTTACAAAGGCATAGAACGTTTATGGGTTCATGGCTATTCACGTCCCAATGAATGCGATGCGGTGATAAACCAATGGACTAAAGCGGGCTATCGCACCCAAGAGCTCATTTGGACGCGGATGTTGCTCAGCTTTAATGCTAGTCAATCCAGTTTGCTGAGTTATTTATCGCAAAAAGTCACCCAACACGATAATGAAGCCAAACTACTATTGTCGGTTTATCGCGATCCTAATATTTTACGTCACATGAACAAGTTTTCCAGCTCTAAACCCATAGTGGGCGATATTGTTGATGCCGGCTTACGTAAGCTAGCGCAAAAGGATTTACATCAAGCGATTAAATTGTACGTTAAATATCAAAAAGCCAACCGCTTCAGCGACCTTGAAGCGCGCCAGCTCAATCGCTATTTAGTCCGCCGAGCGCTGATTAAGCAAGACGCCAAACTGGTGGCGCATATTGATACCATGCTGCCATTACTGAAATCGGACGATTTATACGAAATGCGCCTACGTTGGGCTATTCGTGAGCAAGACTTCAGCACAGTAGAAAAGTATTTAGCGTTATTGAGCGATCAAGGTAAGGTCGATTCTCGCTGGCAATATTGGCAAGCTAAAATGACCTCGCGCCATGACAAAAACCGCGCAACCCAATTACAGTCAACCTTAAGTGGTGAGCGTAATTTTTACGGTTTTAATGCGGCTGAAGCGTTAGGCAAACCTCTGGCGATGAACGACGACAATTTAGCCCCTAATCCAGCGTTGCAAGCAACATTAAACCAAGACCCTGGTTTGGCGCGCGTAGTCGAATTAATGGCTTTAGATAAGCAAATCGATGCTCGCAACGAATGGCTGTATTTAATGCGCCGCCACAACAGTGAAATGACCGCCCAATATGGTCTATTTGCCTTAAGCAATGGCTGGCATGCGTTTAGTGTTGAATCCAGTATTCAGGGCAAATTATGGAATTCACTTGTACTGCGTTTTCCTGAGGCAGCTAACGATGAGTTCCTCAAAGCCAGTAAAAAGTTCTCGGTAGACATTGACGAAATCCGCGCTATTTCTCGTCGAGAAAGTGCGTTTTATCTGTATGCCACCTCTGGTGTGGGGGCTAGAGGCTTAATGCAATTAATGCCTGCTACCGCCAAACAAACTGCCAAAAAGAACAAAATACCTTTTAATAACGTAAAAGACCTGTACGACCCTAAAGTGAACATTATGTTAGGCAGCGCCTATTACAGTGAGTTACTTAAACAGTTTGACCAAAACCGCGTGTTGGCAACAGCAGCGTATAATGCTGGTCCTGGCAGCGTGAGACGTTGGTTAAGACAGTCTAATGGCAGCTTAGATGTGATGAGTTTTATTGAAACGATTCCTTACACTGAAACTCGCGAATATGTTCAAGCGGTGTTGAGTTATCGAATGATATTCCAACAGCAAAAATCGTTAAGTGAAGGAATGTTTAGTTCAAAAGAGCTCAGCTACCGTTATTAAGCACGATTAATTGTTAGTTACCTTTTTAGTTGCTAGCAGTTAGTTTTTGTTAGCTGTTGTTATTCGTTTTTGTTCGCAATAGCCGCCACGCTGTGGCGGTGTATTTTGTTTCACACCCGTCAGCAAGATAACGTATGCTTTAAATATGGTACAGACTGGCTGATTATTGAAGTCCACTTGTGGGTAAATGCAATAGGCCATATGGATCAGGCAATGAGCAATCGTGGCAATATATCAAAGTTAGAAACCGAAGCGCTAAAACATAACTAGAAATCATAGCGAGAAACCATAGCGAGAAATGGCTTTAGAATAAAACGACAAACCATCACTACAAACCGTCATTTACAATAAACCCACAACGGTTTATTACTAACAGTTGGAGTTTTCGTGTCGCAATCAACTATTCAAACATTACTTAACCAACTAAGCCAAGTATTGCTCGGTAAACCTGAGCAGATAAAACTTGCCGTCGCTTGTATCCTCGCCAAAGGTCATTTACTGATTGAAGATCTACCCGGCATGGGCAAAACCAGTTTGTCTCAAGGTATTGCCAGCAGTTTAGGCATGAGTTACCAGCGGATCCAATTTACCAGCGACATGCTACCAGCGGACATTCTTGGGGTGTCCATTTACAGCAAAGAACAACAACAATTTATCTTTCATAAAGGCCCAATATTTAATCAAATGTTGTTGGCCGATGAAATTAACCGCGCCAGCCCCAAAACCCAAAGTGCTTTGCTTGAAGCTATGGCTGAACAACAAATAACCATTGATGGCATCACCCATCCGCTGAGTTCACCGTTTTTTGTTATTGCCACCCAAAACCCCGTTGATCAAGCCGGCACCTTCCCGTTACCAGAATCGCAACTCGATCGATTTATGATGCGTATTTCTATCGGTTATCCCAGTGCAGAAGCCGAGTTAGCCATGTTAAAATCACGCACTCAAGCCAATAAACCAGCATCATTATCACAATGCTTAACGCCGCAAGAGCTAATGCTACTGCAACAACAAGTGGCGCAAGTGTCTGCATCTGATGCGGTACTGAATTATTTAATTGCCTTGGTTGATTTCTCTCGGCAACACAATGTCGCTAACGGGTTATCGCCTCGAGCCAGTATTGCTTTGCTACAAGCAGCCAAAGCATGGGCTTTTATCAACCAACGTCAGTACGTGGTACCCGAAGACATTCAAGCGGTATTTGCCTCGGTTGCCGAACATCGCATTCGCAGCAGTAGTCAATTTCAAGGCCAAGCGTTGTCTGACACTATTCTCGCCAGCGTCAACCCAATACGTTAACGGCGCAAGCACATGGCTAAATCGACGACAGCAAACAAGCACTCTTCAACAACCTATGCCAATGGCGCTATTAAGCCGTCTCGGTTACGTCGGTTAATTCCAGCATCGTTAACCCAACGCTGGTCAAGGTGGATAAGTAAGCGCCTGCCACCACAAAAGCAGATTACCCTCAGCCACAAAGGTATTTTTATTCTCCCCAGTGGTTTTGGATTAGTGTGGATTGGGTTGATCGTTTTACTGTATTTGTTTGGCACCAATTATCAAAATAACTTGGTGATTGGCTTAAGCTTATTGCTCGCCAGTGTGTTCCATACTTGCATAATTTACAGTTATAAAAATCTTGCAGGGTTAACATTTAATGCCGTCACGCCACCGCAAGGTTATGCCGAAGACAGCATGCCATTTCCTATCATGTTAACCGGCCATACTCGCCAAAATAATCCCGACACCACCCACCAACAAATTTGTTTGCAATTTAGTTACCAGCGCCATGTTCGGGTTAAACAAATGCACGAGCAAACTATTGCAATTGTGCCGTTTGAACAGCCTAAACGTGGCAAATTAAACCCTGGGCGAATCAAAGTCTCATCCTACTTTCCGTTAGGATTATGCCGCGCATGGTCCTATGTCGACTTAGATATTCATCATGTTATTTTCGCTAAACCAGAAATGTGTGATATCGAATTGGCAAGCCATATTAGCGATAATGATAACCACAATGAACACGGTAAATTGCGCCCAGGTGTTGACGACTACAAAGGCTTACGCAGCTATATTCCCGGTGAATCACTTAAACAAGTGGCGTGGAAAAAATGGGCTCAGGGCAAAGGCATGTTATCCAAAGAATTTGCTGAGCCAGAAGGATTACCCGTTTGGTTAACCTTGGCCAGCACATCGGGCAATGACATTGAACACAAGCTCAGCAAACTCGCATGGCAAGTCGATAAGTTAAGTCAATCGCAGCAAATATTTGGCTTAATTCTGGATGAGCATATTATCAATCAGCAAACAGGCGAAGCCCATCGAGTGGCTTGTCATACCGCCATTGCAACTTATCATGCACCCACACATATGAATCCCGATTTTAATCCAGGTAATGTGGCAACCTCATCCGTGGGTGAACCATCATGACCGATAACTTTGATACCATCATTAGCCGCAATACCTTGTTTTGGTTGTTAATCACCAATGTAGCCATCCTCAGCCCTTTACATCAACAAGCGACCCTGTGGAGCATTGGTATTTGTGCCATTTGTTTTGTTTGGCGCGTGGGGATTTTTCTCGGCAAAGTAGCCGCTCCGCCTAAACTATTGGTAACCACTTTGGCCATTGGCGCCGCAACAACCCTCGCCTTAGTGTCGAGTGAAATCGGTTTGCTCAATGCGTTGGTGAATTTATTAATTTTAGGTTACGCGTTAAAATATATTGAAATGCGCGAACTGAGAGATGTTAAAGCCATTGTGTTAGTCGGCTATTTCCTTATCGGCCTGACCTTGCTTGATCAACAAAGCATGCTTAATACCCTGCACTTATTGGCGGTAGCGGTGCTCAATACCGGCGTATTAATCAGTGTTTACCAAGACAAATCGAACAAAGTCGCTAACCTCAGTTTTAGCCTTAAAATAATATTACAAAGTCTTCCGTTAGCCATATTACTGTTTGTGGTGTTCCCACGCCTTGGGCCATTATGGTTAGTGCCTAATATGAAAACGGCCAAGACAGGTTTGTCTGATGAAATGTCATTTGGTGACATTAGTAAGCTCACTCGCTCAGCAGAATTAGCCTTTAGAGTGGGTTTTGATAATCCAGATGGCAGCACCCTAGGACCTGCCAATCAGGATTTGTATTGGCGTACTCTGGTGATGGAAAATTATGATGGCAAAACCTGGCGTCAAGACCCCAGTATTCAACAAATTCAGCGACAAGCATACTTTAACAAGCCCATGCGCCAAGCCCCTAACAACGTTGCTAGTGCTAATCCTAATCCTAATCCTAGCAGTAAAAAAATCGACTATGTGGTCATTAGCGAACCCAGTCATCAAAAATGGCTATATGGCTTAGATGAAGCGTTTAGCAGCAATGATCAAGTGGTTGAATTAGCAGATTATCGTTTGTATTCGTTAAGGCCTGTCGATCAGCGAATGAGCTATAGAGTGACCTCATATCCTGACACGATCATGGGTCTCAAACTCGACTCAAATACCCAACAGCTAAACCTTGCGTTGCCAGCCAATAGCAATCCAAAAACCCGAAAACTCGGTTTGCAGTTCGCCAAAGATTATCCAGATCCACAAGCGCGTATTAATGCGATGATGAATTACTTTGCTGAACAAGCCTATTACTACACCTTGAGCCCGCCTAGTGTTGGCGAGCAACAAATTGATGATTTCCTGTTTGAAAACCGTGCAGGATTTTGTGCTCATTACGCCTCTGCGCTAGTGTTTATGGCACGCGCTAGCGGCATTCCAACCCGTATGGTAACCGGTTATCAGGGCGGCGATTATAATGCCAAAGCGGGTTATTACAGTGTTTATCAATACATGGCCCATGCATGGACCGAAGTGTGGTTTGAAGGCCAAGGTTGGCAGCGTTTTGACCCTACCGCAATGATTGCACCGCAGCGGGTATTAGATGGATTTGACGCCACCTTTGACAGCCAAAGCAGCTACTTACAAGACAGCCCTTTTAGCACGCTGCACATGAAACAATACCCATGGTTAAATGAATTGCGCCAGCAATTTGCCAGTGTCGATTACTACTGGAGTGTGTGGGTATTAGGTTTTGACGAGCAACGTAAACAGCAAGTGTTAGCGAAATTATTGGGTGATGTTAGCAGCACCAAAATCGCCTTACTAATGATTTTTAGCTTTATCATTATCGCACTGGTTATTGCCTATTACGCCGGGTTGTTCAATGTTGATCGCCACCAAGATCCCCTTAATAAACGCTATCAACTCATTTGCCAACGCTTAGCTAAAAAAGGCATCGCCCGTCAACAAGGTCAAGCAGCGTCTGATTACGCCGCAGCGGTTAACGCACATTTAAGCGCCCTTACCCCTCAAGTGGCAGCGGACTTTACTGCCCTAAGCAGTGCCTATGTAGCACTTAAATATCAACCACTGTCGGAATTACAAATCCAGCAACAGCAGCAACGCTTTAGGCAGTTATATCGCCGATTACGCTTACGGCTGTTACGCAATTGATCTTGCGCACAACATCAGCAATCATCCTGATTATTAACGGTTTTGATTGATGATTTAAGGCAGAGTCCATAGAATGAATTAATCTCAAATTAGCGGGTCGCCCATGCTTACTTTAATTCAATCTAATCAGATGGAAGTGTTATCTGAACAACTGGCCAAACTGTTGGCTATTCGTTTAGATAACGTTAGTTTATTAGCCAGTGAGCATGTGTTAGTTCAAAGCCCGGGGATGTCGACTTGGCTGCGTTTAGAAATAGCTAAACACAATGGTATCGCCGCCGCATTATCGTTCCCGTTACCCTCGAGTTTTACTTGGCAGTTATGCCACGACTTGCTGCCCGATGTGCCAAAAGATAACGCTTTTACCAAAGCGGCGATGACGTGGAAGTTAATGGACTTATTACCAAGTCTGCTAGATAACCCAGATTTTAGCCCACTCAAACAGTACTTATTGCCTCAAGTTGATACCACAACTGATATTGCTGCTACAGATATTCTTGATACCGATGTAAACGCGAATACTGATACTGAAACTAATATTCATACAACAAACAGCCACGCCATATTGCAGCTTAATCAGTCTCATGATGCAATTAAGCTATTTCAACTGTGTGGCCGCATTGCCGATATTTTTGACCAATACTTAGTCTATCGCCCTGAGTGGATTTTAGCGTGGGAGCAAAACCAGCCATTATCGAGCCTAGACAACCGCCTAGCATTAGATGAAAACCAGCAATGGCAACCGATCCTGTGGCGAGCATTAATCGACTATAACCAACATCATTTGCACGCCAGCCATTATCATCGCGCCAATTTACATGCCGATTTAATTGCAACCTTGGCTAATCCAGATACCGATTTATCGATGTTGCCCGCTCGCTTATACGTGTTTGGTATTTCGTCCATGCCGCCACAAACCCTCGATGTGCTGTACCATTTAGCCAGTCGCATTGATGTCATTATGTTGTCTCTCAGCCCTTGCCAGCATTATTGGGGCGATATTATTGAGCCGAAAACCCGCGCCCGCATGGCGCTGCAATATGCCAACAAAAAACAACTCGACCAAGACTGGGAAGACAAACTCGAAGTAGGTAATCCCATATTGGCTAATAATGGTCAAATGGGCCGCGAACTCTTAGATTTATTACTGTCTCTACCGCCAGAACACACCGACTTTGGTTACGACTGTTATGTTGAGCCCGAGCCGAATAATCTGCTGCACGGGGTGCAGTACGATATCTTACAAATGGAAACACTCGGCCAGCCATTAGGGCCAAACGCCAGTTTGTATCAAGACATTCATGCCCGCCGCACCTTATTGCCAAGTGATGACTCAATTACCTTACGCAGTTGCCACAGTGCCCTGCGTGAAGTTGAAACCTTACATGATCACCTTTTAGAGCTGTTATCAAACAACAGCGACTTAAGCCCTAAAGACATCGTGATCATGATGCCCGATGTCGCGGCCTATGCACCGTATATTGATGCGGTATTTGGCACCGCCAACAGTCAGTATTTTGCTGATAAAAACCCGCAAAAAGGCGATTACTACATTCCCTACGCCATTGCCGACAGGGGCGCAGCGCAAGAATCACCGCTGATTAATAGCTTTTTAAGCCTGCTAAATATCAATCAAAGTCGCTTTGGCCTCACAGACATTATTGGTATTTTAGAAGTGCCTGCTATTTTGCGTCGTTTCCAACTCGATGATGACGAATTGTCATTAATCCGCCGTTGGCTAGACGATGCGAATGTCCGTTGGGGCCGCAGTGAGCAAACTCGTAGCCAACTAGGTGTGCAGCCTTTTACGCAAAACTCATGGGCATTTGGCATTAAGCGTTTAATACTGGGCTACGCCTTTAACGACGATGCCGATATTTATCGCGATACCTTGATGGTGCAAGGCATTGAAGGTCAATCATCGCAAGCATTAGGTAAGTTGCTCAACTTTTTAGAAACCATCGATACTTATTTCAACTTATTTGCCAATGACTACAGCACCGCAGAGCGCCTTGAACAATTACAACAACTACTCGCCGATTGCTACGACACCACAGATGACGAGCGTGAACAAATTCAAGCCATTCGAGATGCATTAGTCACCCTAGACACTGAGCTTGAAAGTGCTGGACATCAAGGCCAAGTCGATATTGAAGTCCTAAAGCAGTGGTTTAATCAGCGCTTAACTGAATCTCGGGTCGGCCAACGTTACCTGGCTGGTAGCGTGAATTTTTGTACCTTAATGCCAATGCGCTCAATCCCCTTTAAAGTGGTGTGCTTGCTGGGAATGAATGACGGCGTTTACCCGCGGGTTCAACATCCTGTCGGGTTTGATTTAATGGCGCATTTTGGCCCTAAAAAAGGCGATCGCTCGCGTCGATTAGACGACCGCTACTTATTTTTAGAAGCATTACTGTCGGCCAGGGAACAACTTTACATCAGTTATATTGGCCACAGTGAGCGCGATAATGCTGAGCGCATTGCCTCAATGCTAGTGTCTGAATTGGTCGAGTATTGCCAACTCAGCTACCTACCGCAATCCTTACAGCAACAGCTTGAACAACAAGCCGAAATCAACCTTGATGATGCCGATAAAACCGTACTGGCACAGCTTATTCAAGCACAACCTTTGCAGCCGTTTGACGCTAAACTTTTCCGAGAAACGCCACTATCTGCGCATAGTGTGAATAAGCTGCAACATAGCTTTAATGCCCAATGGTGCCCGCCACCAGCCAATGCGACCATTAACAATCACTTTTTTGAGCAAGCATTACCCTTGTCGGCTGAACAGGCGGATGAAGTATTTGCCCATACTCATATTAATAGCGAAGGCATTAAAGTGGTCGAACTCGAATTGTCGGCATTAATCCGTTTTTATCGTAATCCAGCGCAATTCTTTTTCAACCGCAGTTTAAAAGTCGATTTATCACTGGATATTCAAGCCGATGACAATGACGAACCGTTTAGCTTAAATGCACTCGAACGCTATTTATTGCAATCACGCATGCTCGACAATGCCATTGAACATCAACTCGACAGCCCAGATTTCGAATTACTCAGCAAGCTCAAAACCAGCGGTGAATTGCCCATGGCGCCGTTCGACGACTTGTTAATTAATCAATATTTACGCGATATATCGCCGTTGATTAATCGGGTGCAGTTTTTACAAGACCAACAAACCATGCACACGCTGAATGTGGATCTTAACTTTGATTTACCGATGCAGGATTTTCCAGCGCATGCTCTATCTGTGCAGGATTTACCAGCACAAACAAATCCAGCCCATTCGTCCACCGTGCGAGTCAATCTTGTCGGCCGTATTGACGACATTCTGCCTAAAGGCTTAGTCAATTACCGCCCCGGCACAGCCCACGGACGAGATTTTATTCGAGTGTATTTACGTCATTTATGCATCAACGCCATGGCAAATTCGTTCACCTCAGGCATAGGTAAAAATCAATTCAGTTACTTACTCGACATTGGCCATTTTCATGCCTTTGCGCCTATTACTGCTGAACAAGCGCAGGCACAACTCCTGCGCTTTATCAGTGGTTTTATTCAGGGGCAAACTCAACCCTTGTGCTTTATGCCTAAAACGGCCTTCGCCTATGTTGAAACCGATGGAGACCATGAAGAAAAGCTACTTAAAGCCCAGCAAAAATGGGATGACGGCCAAAACCAATTCGGCGAAGGGCACGACCCACATAACCAGCGTTTATTCCATTTCCCAGAAGACTTTAGCGAAGCTAGGTTTGGTGCATTAGCCATCCATTTGCTGCAACCCATGTTAAGCCAGTATCACAAAGATAAATTGGCAGAATTAGACACTTTTGTCAGTGGCACCGCGGTCGATATTCAAGCGCAACTCATCGCCAACGCAGCTAAACTAGGAGCGCATTAATGGACGCTATTACCGTGACACCGCTTAATGCCCTCACCTTACCGTTTAGCGGTTCCAGCTTAATTGAAGCCAGTGCTGGTACAGGGAAAACCTATACTATTTCTGGTTTATATTTACGTTTATTGTTAGGCCATGGTGGCAAAGCACCGTTAAGTTGTGAGCAAATTTTGGTGGTAACCTTCACCAACGCCGCCACAGAAGAACTCAGAGACCGAATTCGTAAACGGATTAACTTAGCGTTTAAACGCTTTTTAGGCTTAGCCGTCAATGATGAGTTTATTGAACAGCTTTACCAAGACACCTCGGAAGATGAACGTCCTATTGCGTTAAGACGCTTAGACTTAGCGTTAAAGTCGTTAGATGAAGCGGCCATTTTTACCATTCATGCCTTTTGCCAACGCGTATTGTCAGACATGGCATTTGAGTCGTCATTGCTATTTGAGTCCGAATTCACCCTCGACGACAGTGAGTTTTTACACCATGCAGTGCGCGATTTCTGGCGTGAAGTGTGTTATCCATTACCGCCCTTTTTAGCCCAACCCATTAGTGATGTGTTTGCCGAACCTGATGTGTTAGCGCAAAAGCTGCGACCGTTATTAGGTGCAAGCCAAGCGGTATTGTCAAAGCAGCCTCTGGCCTTTGAAACCCTACAACAACAGCTAAGCCAAAGTATCAGCCGCTTTACTTTATTGTGGCAAAGCCTGCACGACAGCACCCTTGAATTATTGCAATCGCTGCCATTAAACGGTCAACGTTTTGGCAAAGGCACCGACGGCTACCCTAAACTTAGCCAACTGTTTGATAGCATTAGTAACTGGGTAAAATTTGGCCAAGGATTACCGCCAATAAAAGCGCTGGAGCAATTGGCATTATCCGAGCTTAAACTCAATAAAGGTGGCGTTATCCCCAGTGCTGCTGAAGCGCCGTTACTTGAGCATATTGAGCGCTTACTTGAGTTGATTAATCAGCTTATTCCGTCATTTTTAGTGCGCGCCCGTGAGGGAATTCGCCAACGCTTTGCTGGCCAAAAACAGCAACGCAATTTGATGACACCCGATGACCTATTGCTCAGCTTAGCCATGGCGCTCAGCCAAAATCCAATCACCCTAGCCCATGCTATTGCTAAGCGTTTTCCGGTCGCATTAATTGATGAGTTCCAAGACACCGATCCACTGCAATTCACCATTTTTAATCAGGTGTATCAACAGCCGTTAGCATCACAGCTGGACTTAGCCGCTGATACCACTGTGCACAGCCAAAATGATGACAGTAAAAGTAATGACGACATTGGTAATGACAACAACGATGATGATGCTAACAAGGGGCGCTTAAGTTTATTAATGATTGGCGATCCTAAGCAGGCTATTTATGCTTTCCGTGGCGCCGATATTTACACTTATATTGCCGCGCGCCAACAAACACAGGCTCATTATAATCTTGACACCAATTACCGCTCATCGACTCAATTGGTCAATGGTGTTAATCAGCTTTTCAGCCAACACCAAGACCCGTTTATTAGCCAAGCTATCCCCTATGATATTGTTAAAACCCCATCATCGGCAGCCAATAAACACCTGAGTGAAGCCACAACCAATCCAGCGGCGTTGCGGATCCGCTTATTAGCCGAAGACGATGTAAATGGCTTAAACAAAACTACCGCAAGACAACGCCTAGCAGCTGATGCTGCCAGTGAAATAAAGCGCTTACTCACCGAAGCGCAACAGGGATTATGCCGAGTTAATACCAGCCTTGAACAGGAAGCTAAACCGCTCATTGCCAAAGACATTGCCATATTGGTGCGCGACCGTAACGAAGCGGCCGTGATGAAAGCGGCATTATCAGCACGTAAAATTGGTGCGGTATTTTTAAGCCGAGACAGTGTATTTAACACCATTGAAGCCCGTGAAATGGCTATTTTATTGTATGCCTTAGCCACGCCTAAAAATGAACGTGCTATCCGCGCCGCGCTGGCCACTGAGCTTGTTGGTTTTAATGCCCAGCGGATCCATCAATTTAACCAAGATGAAGAACAACGTCAGCAGGTATTAGATCAATTCACTCATTGGCATCAGTTGTGGCAACAACGCGGCGTTATGCCTGCGCTGCTTAACTTTGCCAGCGAAACTAAACTGATCCATCGTTATCTGTCGCAATCTGTCACGGCTGACATCAATAGTGTTGATAAACATAACGCTAATGCTCACCGTGATAGCAGCAATAATGACAACAGTTATAGCAGCAATAGTGACAACAGCTTTAATGATGCTGATGACGACAACGCAGCAGATCTTAAAGCCTCAGGAGAAAGACGCTTAACCGACTTTAGGCATTTAGCCGAATTACTGCAGCAAAAGGCCACTGAGCTAGATGGTAGCAGCGCCCTTATCAATTGGTACGAACAACAACTGATTGGTAACAATGGCGGTGATGAGCAGCAATTGCGCTTAGAAAGCGAACAGAACTTGGTGCAAATTGTCACTATTCATAAAAGTAAGGGCTTAGAATATCCGGTCTGTTTTGTGCCGTTTGTCAGCTTAGCCCGCGGCAATAAAAAACGCCCTGCGCCGATGATGTACCATAAAAATGAGCAGCTCATTTGGGATATCGACGCCACCGACGAAGGCTGGGAACAACTCAAACAAGAAACCCTCGCGGAAGATTTACGCTTATTGTATGTGGCGTTAACACGGCCGGTTTACGTGTGTTATTTGTATATTGCCAACCAAAGCCGCCAATTAAAGGCGGGGATCAGCAGTCAATTGCATGAAACAGGTATCGGTTATCTGTTGGGTATTACCGACAAGAAAACCGACTTTGCTCTTATTCAAGCCAAAGTGAATGCCATTGCCACCTTACCAGCGATGAGTGTGGAATGTTTAAGTAATGATGTTGACGATTCAGTGCTCGCCGATATTAACGACAATAATGACATTCTAGCGGCCAAAAAAGTCACTCGAGTACAGAGCCTTGCGTGGCGAGTGGGCAGTTATTCTGGCTTGGTGAAACATCTGCCTCACGAGAGAGTCGCACCCGGTGCCGACGATGAAGACTTCACCGATGAGTTAATCCAATTACAGTTACAAGATGAACTCACCAGCGAACCCGTACTTGATCGCTTTACCTTCGAGCGCGGTGCCAATGCCGGTAGTTTTATGCATTTAGTGTTAGAACTGTTTGATTTTACCCAAGCAGATACTGAACTGACGCCTGCGCTAACAAAAGCCATGAAACAATATGGGTTTGACGAAGCCCTATGGCAACAACCGCTAATGGACTGGTATCAGCAAATATTGGCCGCGCCGCTGTTTATCAAGCCATCGTCAGAGGACACATCACTGATATTAAGCCAATTAGGCATGAAGCAAAAAATGGTCGAAATGGAGTTTTACTTGCCTATTTCAACCTTACAAGCATCGCAATTAAATCATATTTTGCAGCAGCACGGTTATGTCGCCGGACTCGACTTTGATACCTTAAAAGGCATGTTAAAAGGCTTTATCGATTTAACCTTTGAGCACCAGGGCCAATTTTATATTGCCGATTATAAGTCTAACCATTTGGGCGATAACTATAGCGACTACACTCGCTCAGCCATGGCTAAAGCCATTGATGCTCATCGCTATAATTTACAATACATCTTGTATACCTTGGCGTTGCATCGTTACTTATCGCTTAGATTACCAAACTACAATTATCAGCAACATATTGGCGGCTGCTATTACCTGTTTTTACGCGGCATGCATCCTGAGCATCCTGGCGCGGGGGTGTTTTATGACAAACCACCGCAAGCATTAATCGAACAACTCGACCGCTTATTTTCAGGTAATACAGACAATCGTGCGCCGGAGACGTCATCATGCTAATACTCACCCATCCAATCACTGAGTTATTGCACCTTTGGCAAGAACAGCGGCTCATTACAGCACTCGATCGTCATTTTGCTTTAGAGCTGGCCAGTATTGAAACCATCAATAACGATCCCGCAATAAGCGAACAACAGCCGCAACTGTTCTTGCTTGTTTGCGCCATGCTTAGCCAGCAATTGTCGAATCAGCACAGTTGTTTAGTCATCGAGCAAATTAATTTAGCCAATCCCATGGCAGAAGACAACCGCGGCAACGCTGAAATCAATTGTCGGATTGAGCTTAACCATCAACAATTAATTGAACAAATCTCGCTATTTGATGCCGTCGGCCAGCCTGGTGACAATAAACCGATGATTTTTGAACATGGACGCTTATATTTAAATAAGTACCACTTCTTTGAAACTCAAGTGGCGGCTAAGTTGACCCAATTAGCCAATCAACAGATTGAAATCGACCTAGCTAACAGTAATCTGCCGCAACTCATTGAATGTTTATTTACCGCAGAAGACAGCAATAGCAGCCCGTTTAACTGGCAAAAAATAGCCACTGCAACAGCGTTGGCCAAAGCATTAGCGGTGATCACCGGCGGCCCAGGAACCGGTAAAACCACCACAGTAACTAAACTATTATTGTTACTGTTAACCCAATCGCCGCTAACCATCCGTTTAGTCGCGCCCACAGGTAAAGCTGCAGCAAGGCTGAGTGAATCGATCAAGGCGTCTAAACATCGTTTACTGCAACAGCTAACCCAAGTGAGCGACCCTGCATTGGCGAAAGTATTAACTGATTCGCTAAAACAAATACCTGAAGAAGCCTCAACATTGCATCGATTATTGGGGGTTATCCCAAACTCGTATCAATTTAGGCATCATCAGGATAATCCGTTGCGCTTAGATTTACTGGTGGTTGATGAAGCATCGATGGTCGACTTACCCATGATGTATAAATTACTCAGCGCCCTGCCGTCTCATGGCCGTTTGATATTGTTAGGCGACCAAGATCAACTCGCATCAGTAGAAGCTGGCGCAGTGCTGGCGGATATTTGTGTTGGCTTAAAACAAGCTAATCAGCATGAGGCATCGCCATGGTCAATGCGTTACAGCGCAGCACAGGCAAAGCTCATTGAGCAATTAACCCAACAAGATGTCAGTCAGTTTATTCATCAACAGCCTAAAATTGGTGACAGTTTGTGTATGTTGATGCACAGCCATCGTTTTAAAGGTGATGCCGGTATTGGGTTATTAGCCAATGCGGTTAATCAATCAAATGTGCATGCGATTCGTCAAGTATGGCAACATAATCATGCCGAATTGAATTGGTTTGAACATCAGCATAATGCCCAGGGAGATAACACAGGTAAACAAGCGTTATTGGCATTATCGGTACAGGCTTATGGTGAGTATCTAAGTTTGGTACAGGAAAATCAGCAAAGGATAAATCAACAGGCCATTATCGATCAAGCGGATCGACAGGACTGCGCCATAACATTGCCGCATTCTGAACAAACCATCATCGACAGCTTTAACCAATATCGAGTCTTGTGTGCCATGCGAGCAGGTGAATTTGGGGTTGAGGGCATGAATATCGCCATCACCGACAGCCTTAAACACGCCAAACTGATTAATCCTCAAAATGAGTTCTATTTAGGCCGACCAATCATTATTCAAAGTAACGATTACAACTTAGGCTTATTTAATGGCGACATTGGTTTAATCTTGCAAGACAGCACTAAGCCAAGTCGCTTAATGGCCCATTTTGTTATGGCCGATGGCAGCCTGCTTAAAGTATTACCCGCACGCTTACCCAGCCACGACACTTGCTACGCCATGACAGTACACAAAAGCCAAGGCAGCGAGTTTGATAAAGTCAGCTTTGTATTGCCACATAAACCCAGCTCCGCCCAATGGCAGCTACTCAGTAAAGAACTGCTTTACACCGCCATCACCCGCGCTAAAAACCATTTTTATTGTTTAGGCACGAATATGATATTTGAAAAAGCCAGCAAACAAGCCACATCACGCGCATCGGGGCTAGCTTGGAGATTGTGGGGCTGAGTGGTTAAAGCAAGTGATCAGAACTGATAAGTGAAGCAGATGGATCTATTGTTTAATTTAAATTTGACAGTAAATGCAGCCAAATGGGAACTGCTAGTCTATTGACAGGGGGAAGACTCATATATGTTATGCTTTACTCCCATCAGGCAATCTAACTTCAAGTATTTCATTCAGTTCTTGAGGAGTTAATATCTCAGTTGTTATATCACTAAGATCTCCAACATTTAATGTATATTTTTCTGGTATTTTATAATTTAGGTCGATTAATATACGATGTTCACGTTGATGTTCAAATGTTTTTCTTTTTTGAAAACCATGCATATCAGAATCTAACTCCCCACTAAAAATTTGATCATCAAAGTAATCAACCAACGATATGGCACCATCAACATTTATACTTTTTATTGCAGATTTCGCTCTTGATATAAACTCACTAACATTTGTGATTGCAACACAATAAGAACCGAGCCCATAACACTTAGAATGTACTTCAAGTATATTTTTAAACTCTTTCAATGTATCAACAGAAATTTTGTCAAATCCTCGTGAGTTTAATGCATAGGTACAAAATGCATTTCGCGAAAGTAGATCATTACTATGAACTAAGACTGCTCCATCGAAGGAATCTGAATCTAATTTTATATTTCCAATCTCAAGCTGAATATCATCAGATTGGAAATATCCAACAATACCTTCACATGGATCTCCACGCAGCTCACCATTGTCATCTATCCAATCTTTATAATCACGGAGTGTTTGCATATATAACTCACCGTTAATAAAACTTTGAGCATGTTGTTTTTCTTTAAATATTTTAACCAGTGCATATATCAAATTATCACCTTAGGCATAAACACCTAGATCATACTGAAAAATTGATTAATCAAATGAATCAAGCACCAATTTTTATGACGTATTATTCATCAAGCAATTTGGTTACCTGCTTAACTGCTATCTTTTTAGTGATATCAATAACTGCAGAAAGACCTTCTCTTTGAAATCTATCTTTAATTATGGTCAAAACATCTGGTTTATTAAGAGCTAAAGCAAAATCATACCCTTCTGAAGTAATTCGCCAAGGCATACCAGAAGTAAACTCATATCGTCCTTGCTCATCAAATTCAAGCTCTATTCCTAGTTTTTCATGGGAAAAAGCCCCCGTGATTAGTTTCTTTTCTTGCATAAGAATCAAGTGATGGGCTAACTTTTGTGAGTCTTTTTCATATAACTCAATAAAGTCATCAACACTAACGGTACTTGTTTCTGACTCTACAAAATTTATCAAAATTTCATTTATAAATTCGTAATCTAATTTCATTATTAGCTCAATATATCCAGACTCTCATAAGGTTATAGTATTTATGCGTTGAGCGGTTTGCAAAGCATAAATCATTTGTTGGAATTGGCTGATGAACATCAATATTAATCAGAATAATCGTGGGTAGCCATGTTTACGCTTGTTAATTGGAAGAGTTAATTTTTTTGGTTGCATTCTCTTCCGTCATCCGGCCAAACAAAACACTCATCATATAGCCATCCGTTCTTCAGCATTACCAAATTTATTACCATTTAGACTATTTGGCGCTTTAAACTCTACTTTTCCAACACGCTGACCATTTTGAAATGCTTCAATATATGCATCGTTTATATAGAGTGCCAAATCCCACCCCCAATGCCCTTCATACTCAAGCCTCAGTTTTTCTAAATCATGCTTCGATCCATCACTCGATGTAGTGTATTTGAAATTATGTTTATCGAGCCAAGACTCCATTGTCTTCTGAAATCCTTCTCGTGTTTTTTCATCATTGATAATGACAACCTGCACATCACCACTTTCATAGTCATTAGCAATGGCTGTAGCGGTGTATTTTGGCGCAGCACAACCAGCTAAAACCGACGTAAGCAACACAAATGCAATTACAAATATTTTCTTCACTTTAAACCCTTGATACGTAAGTAGGCACCCCCCCCCATTTTTATTGCAAATAATCAGGGTGGCTTTTTTTAGCTTCAATTATTGATCTGTTATTGACTGGATAAAGAGTAACATCTCAAGTATTGGGGTTGGTTCACCCCTTGGGATAAGTACGACTTGCCAGTTCTTTTTTATATTTATGTTCGGTTACGTACCACATGGTTACACCAAATAATAAACCAGCTAATGGCCAAACAATAATGTGAACGATTGCGGCTTTAGAAGTAAAACCATCTACGAAAGGCTTGTTCATAAATGCCATTATGGTTAACATTGGTAAACCATACGACAAAACGCCTCTAATTAGAAAAAAGTTTAACTTACCTTTTTCGCGAGTTAGTTCCCATGCCTTGAATTGATCATCCTTCATCTAAAATATCCTCCATAATTGATTAAAGCATTACACCCTAAATTAATCATACCACCCATTTTTATTGCCAATAAGCAGGGTGGCATTTTTTAGCTTCAACACTTGAGATAAAGACACGACTTAGCGCAGCGTATCCCTATTTGTTAGGTTGTTAGACTTTTAAAATAACCAACCAGTAGGGTTGTCAATTGGTTTTTCCAGTTCAAGTGCTTTCATGCCCTTGAGTGAGCGGATTATTAGCCAAACTGCCCAGAATAAGAGTACAAACCAACCAATGATAACTAAAGATAAAATTGAGCCTAAGAAGATATAAATAGCACCAATCCAAAAAGTCCTAATTTGAAACTGATAATGGGTTTTTAACCATTCAGGGGCATCACCTTTATTGATGTAAGCCATTACTACACCGATTATGCCCGTAACAAAAAATTAATCATGCCACCCATTTTTATTTTTAAATCAGTTCTAAGCGCTTTTAAGACACTAGG
This sequence comes from Shewanella sp. S1-58-MNA-CIBAN-0166, assembly GCF_040310085.1. Taxonomy (NCBI): domain Bacteria; kingdom Pseudomonadati; phylum Pseudomonadota; class Gammaproteobacteria; order Alteromonadales; family Shewanellaceae; genus Shewanella; species Shewanella sp. S1-58-MNA-CIBAN-0166. The sequence goes on from NZ_JBEOPN010000015.1 coordinate 26,145, forward strand.
CAATGCATTTTGAACCCATAAAATAGGCTTTTTATTTAAAAGAGTAATTCTACAGCCTCAACGCCTCAATAAGAGGCGCCGTAGGCGTCCCACTTTATTGACTTGATACATGGCGATTACACCAGCCACTGATAGATTGCTACACTACTGATAACAGGCAATGTTAGGATGATTAAAAATGATCCAAGACAACCGCTGGATGAGCCTCCTCGAGAATAACTTTGAGTTTCCTCTCTCGGTTTGTTTCTGAGCCAGTCCTTGTGGCATTTGTTGCAGAATAATCTAGTTATCCCCCTGTTCCATGCCTCTACAGTTCTAGGATTAAACCTTTCAACGGCTTTGCAATTAGTGCAAGAATAATGATCTTGTTTTGGTTTTTTATTACGACCAGAGAATAAAAAAGCGACTATGGCTGGAATTGCATATGGCCATACCTTCTCAAGATTATTGAATAGATAAAACTGGTATCCGGTGTAGCTTAATGAAGAAAGAATTATGATCATTAATAAGTAATCAAGGACATCCTTTTTTGGTGGATCAACTTTTATTCGTTTGGTGTTTTCAGTGCTGTTTGTTGGAGATAGCCCATCGATAGAAACAGAAGATGCTTTGATTTTTCCATTCTTATCCTTGCTTAGTTCAAAATCAACACTGTCTCCAACTTCAGGTCTGCGACCTCTTGTTCTGATAGTTGAAACATGGAAAAAAACTCTACTTTTTTTGTCTGAAATAGAGATAAATCCAAAACCTTTTTCATCATTCCACTGACTAATCTTACCTTTCATATACTATTCTGATTACTCCTGAATTTGATTAAGCCATGTGACGCAAATTAATCATGCCACCCAATTTTATGATTTTTATTGCAAATAATAAGGGTGGCTTTTTTAGCTTAAATTCTTGATCTGTTATTGACTTGATAAAGAGTAACATCTCAAGTATTGGGGCTGGCTCAACACTTGAGATAAGGACGCAGCTTAACGCAGCCGATCCCTATTTGTTAGGTTGTTAGGCTGTTAAAATAACCAACCAGTAGGGTTCTCAATTGGTTTTTCCAGTTCAAGTGCTTTCATGCCCTTGAGTGAGCGAATTATTAGCCAAACCGCCCAGAATAAGAGTACAAACCACCCAATGATAACTAAGGATAAAATTGAGCCTAAGAAGATATAAATAGCACCAATCCAAAAAGTCCTAATTTGAAACTGATAATGGGTTTTTAACCACTCAGGGGCATCACCTTTATTGATGTAAGCCATTACTACACCGATTATACCTGTAATACCAAACAATAAACCTACCATGTAAAGTAAGTAAACTATTTTGGCTTGTTCCTTAGTCGTTGGAACATTTTCTACTACTTCACTCATCTATTTTATCCTTTAATTGTGATGAATTTTATAATTGATTCTTCAATATTTGTTGAACAAGAAACTATGCCTCTCATTTTTAAGACAATTAACATAACTGCTTTTAGCGTTGATTGCGATAGCTTTCTGACTATTCAAATGTAAAAATTGAACGAAAATCATCAACAAACTGAGTGGCATATGGAAACTGATGAGCAATACGGTTGAGTTAAAGCATTCGCGGCTTGGTTGATATCAAGCACAAAATGAGGTTATTGTTTCAGTGTGATCTCTAGTTTTAAAGGTTAAGTCTTAAGCACACAACCCGCGTTGGCAGTTCGATGATCCTTGTGCTCGCTTTCGCTCTAGATGTTCGAAATATTCTGTTAAAGCTGGTAATGCCTCGAAAAAAACTTTAAATAATGAGCCAAACTCAGTGGTGATTTTTAGCCCGTTTTAAGCGGAAATATTAAGTCTATTGAGAATGTCTTGGCTACCTGAGCTAATAGCACTGCGCTTATCCTCTCGAATAATTCGCCCTGTATTATCTACCTGCACAATATAATCGTTAACGCTGAGCACCAATCCTTTAGGCATATCCTGACGTTCATTACTGACACAAGCCAATAAGCCTGCTGGTTGTTTACCTTTTATCGCTGAGTTAATTCGGCGTTAAATACAGGTGTAATAAGATATTTCTACTATGGTAGTCATCTTGAGCCGGATGTGCCTTTCTGTTAGTGAATAGATCTCGACATAAGCCATAAAGCCCACCCTGCCGCTTCATCTAATAACGCTTGGTTTTTTATAAAGGAATAGGTAAATCTGCCCTCCCACAAATTAGTCGGGAACGAGTAAAATCTGCCAGTACACTTATCTTCTTTGTTGGCCATTGGGGCAAGCGGCTCATTCAAGAAACGCATAAGCCAACTCATTCCAAGCCCACTCATTAAAGTGGGCTTCTATTATAAGTCTTTTGAACAAATTATAGGCAACTAGAGCGAGTTGAGCTCAACTTATTCACTTAAAAAAGAAGCTAACTCATCAACATGAGATTGAGTTTCATTGATGAGTAGGCCAATTTGAACCGCGGCGTCATTTGACGTTTTCGCAAGATTACGAACTTCGTCCGCAACAACGGCAAATCCACGTCCGGCTTCACCCGCTCTTGCTGCTTCGATGGCTGCATTGAGGGCTAATAGGTTTGTTTGATCGGCGACCGCATTAATAGTCGTTACCGTATTTTGAATTTTACTCAACACAGTAGACATCGCATTGTGCGTTTCGGTCACTAACTTATTACGAGAAGAAACATTACTGCCAAAAACAATATACTTAGAAATATTTCCATTCAAATCCGTAATTGAAGAAATAACACAATCTAAAATCACTTCAGTGCCTTGATGAATCAGTTTCATCATGACTGCTGTCGGTTCGCCTCGTTGGATCATCTGCGTACGAGAATGGTCTAAGTGGTCTTTTAAATTTCCCACTACAGTTTGCATTTTTACATCGTCGTGTAAATTTAACTGCTTTTTAGTATAGTCATTAGCTGAAATAAACTGACCACTTTGGTTAAACTCTAACACAGCCGAATGACTGCTTATTGCATCTCTTTGATTAATCTGTTCTAACACAATACGTTTGATTTCACGCACATCAGAGCTCACACCAACAAAGCCTGTGTGCTCACCTTTTTCATTAAAAATCGGATTTACTGCCAATACAATCCAATATGGCACCCCATGTTTATCAAAATTCAATATCTCCTCATAGAAGGCTTGTTTTGCTTTGAGCTTTTGAGATATGCGCTTAATCGTCTCTTTGTCGGTTTGTTCACGTTGCAAAAGTATACCGGGCTTTTTTCCCTTAACCTCTGCAAGGCTCAAGCCTGACAGTTTTTCAAAACCCGGGTTTACATATTCGACTAAACCATATTTATCAGTGATCAATACACTAGTGCTAGTATTACTTACCACCTTTGATAACATTTCGAATTGCTTTATATGCTGGTTTTGCTCTTGATGGGATAATACATAGACTATGAGTTTTTGATTACCAGAATCAATTTTGTGGCGCGCCACACGAAAATAGACCTTATCTTGCTCAGATAAACAAAGTAGTTGATCTTTACTGTTAAGCCCGTTTTGTAACGTTTTCTGCAAATTTATATCTGATTGATTTAAATAAATAAAATCAGTGTTTACGGGATCCAGATTAGCTGTTACTAACTTTTCATTGTTATCAAATACAACATAGGCCTTGCCACTAAAAGCTAATAACTCTTGCCACACACTTTCATTTAATAACGGTGTTAATACAGCATCAAACGTATAAAGTGAGCAAGACTCTAAGTTTTTATAAGTGAGTGAGATAACTTGCTGACTAACGTGTAAGTTTTCATCACAGCGAATAGTTTTGCTACTACTGTCATAACGAGTAAGTAACAAATTAAAGGTTTGATTATGACCAGCTTGTTTTAAGCGCTGGCTTAATTGGTTAAAAGCATCATTAACGGCAATAATATTCTGCTGAGCATCGACCACAACAGCAGCTGACTGATGCGTGGTAACTAGCTGCAATGCCAGCGCTTTCCTACTAATTTTTGAACTAAACCACATAATAGATCTCTAATAAAAAAGTAACAGCGTCAATACGTTAGTCGAGCGCTAATCGATCACTATTTAGGACTCTGTAATTGGGATCATCGCAATAACTGGTTTGGTCTTTAAATTATTAGATTAAATATATAACGGGTAATAAATATTACTCCGCGTTGAGAAAAGAAACCAAGCCGGCCATTTTTATGATAGTTGAGCAGTACACTCTTAACTGTAGTTGCCACTCACTACCGGATAACTAAATACCGCCGCACAAAGCAAATATCCGCTTACCTCCTATACTGATATCTAAGACACACAGTCGTGTGCCAGTAACCTTAGGTTTTATAAAAAACTGTCGCTTGAATAAGCGAGGAGGAAGCATGATTAATCACGTTTGGGGACTTGTACATCATCCTGATAAAGAATGGCGCGACATAAGTAATGAACATGAAACAGTCAGTCATTTGTACAAAAATCATGTACTGTGGTTGGCGGCGATTCCAGTGGTCAGTACCTTTATTGGTACCACACAATTTGGTTGGACTTTTGGTGGTGAAGACACAATCAAGGTCTCAATGGAGAGTGGTTTAGGCCTGGGGATTTTATTTTATGCGTTAATTTTAACGGCAGTGACAATAGTCGGTAGTTTGATCCATTGGTTGGCACGTAAATACCCTAACTGCCCAAGCAGAAATGAATGTATTGTCTTTGCTGGTTACATGGCTACACCGATGTTTTTAAGTGGCTTGTTTGCTATATACCCTATGATTTGGTTGTGCACACTCGCCTGTATTATGGGCATCTGTTATACCGGCTATTTACTCTATAGCGGTACACCAAGCTTTTTAGGCATCAGCAATCGACAGGGTTTTATTATATCAAGCACGACGCTAGCCATTGGTGTATTAGTTCTAGAGGTTTTACTGGCCGCCGTTGTGCTGCTGTGGAGTCTAGGTGCAGACAATACCATTATCTGGAACCTGTTCAGATAGGCCATATTTTTTGAGCCCATCGACGGAAAACGCCTTAACAATTTGACCAAAGATACGTGAGCCGTTCAGTATTAAGTCATCAGGAGATGCATTATCTTCTGATGACTAACCAAAGAAATGAACAGCTTTTTATTGAGATTAAGCAAACAAGATACCTGTATCGTAACGTCTGAATGCTAGGAGCAGTAAAGAACCAAAACCTATTAGCTAAAACTACCATCATACTATTGTCGCCACACCGCCTAAAAACCGTCAATAAGCCTTCATTTCAAATCCGCGAGTTTATCATTCCACAAAAAATGCATCTTACCTTGTGCAGAATCCAGCGAGCAATTTTTGGATAAAAACCAACCATGCACACCATTTTATAGCGAAAAACATCGTCAAATAATAAATGCGCTGTCGTTATCTGCCGACTTTAGGTGTTTAAACCTATGGCCTAGTGTTCTAAGGCTGAATGAACAAAATACTGATAATAATGATGATTTAATGGCACTCAATCAATAGGTTGAGTTGGGCGTACTCTCAGGGTTAACTTCACCATAAACTTCTTCAGGATCAACATCATTAATCAGTAATATTTCCCTAACGGTTTCAATGTGATCTAATATTTTTTGGTAGCTGTCACCATACTCATACTTAGTCACTTCAATTGATTTAGGCATGTAGGTAAACGCAATTTTCAATGCGTTTAATGCAGACTCACTCATTTTGTCACTATTTACTTCACTATTTACTTCACTCATAACTTCCCTCATCTGATTACTTATAACTTCCCCCATACAAACAGTCCTTATCTAATTGTTGGAATTAATAACATCTTACTTAACTATTCTGCCATAAGGTAGAGTTGCGATTGATTGTGTCAATAAACACATAAGCAAGGTAGGAGTTCAACTATGCTCCCCTCTTTTCTAGCTAATCAACTTAACCTCTTTCAACTCAGGTTACGATAGGTTTTATGCTCGCTTATTAATGTATTAGTTAATTTAATCAGGGTGTTGGGGGTTAATTGCATACAAAAACACTCAGAAGCATAGCGGCCAAGCAAACTTATTGTTCTGCAAAATACCAATACTATAGTCACCTTTAAATAACAATAAAATCAGCAGCTTGATTATATGCACATAAAACCTAAACGCTCTTGTAATCAAATTGTAACCGAAGTGTTACTTAACGTTCATTGTAAACCTCTATGTTATGGCCAGGTTCTCAAATAACTTAACTACAACATAGGGTAATATGAATATGCTCAAACAAGGCTTATCAGTGGTTATCGCTAGTATATTGTCATCGGCAACATACGCAGGTTCTGCAACCGCAGCGACAACGACTGACACACAACTCAATAATGCTTGGTATAAAGACGGCCAAGCAACCATCACTGAAAAATTACAACAATCAAGATCAACAAGAGCAAAAAATGTCATCTTGTTTGTTGGCGATGGTATGGGGATTTCTACACTTACCGCAGCTCGGATTTTAAAAGGGCAATTAGCCGGTAATTCTGGTGAAGAAGGTTATTTAAGCTTTGAAACATTTCCTTATTCAGCTTTAGTTAAAACCTACAATGTAGATGCACAAACACCAGATTCAGCAGGCACCATGACAGCCATGATGAGCGGCTTAAAATCAGACGCTGGTGTTCTGGGTGTTGATGAAGACGTCGTTCGTGGTACTTGTGCCTCAGTCAAAGGCAATGAAGTGGTCACGGCCTTGGAGTTAGCCGAAATAAAAGGCTTATCGACGGGTGTGTTATCGACCGCACGTATTACTCATGCTACGCCAGCCGCCACTTATGCAAAGTCAGCAGACCGTAACTGGGAAGATATCTCAGACATGGATATTGACAATAATGCTGAACGTGCAGATTGCGAAGATATCGCATCACAACTGGTTAACTTTGAAAAAAATCTAGAACAACGTTACACCGGAGTTGATGTAGACGGCATTGATGTTGTGATGGGCGGTGGTCGTCGTCATTTTTTACCTAAAGATGCCGCATTTAATAGTGTCGATGCCGTTAGCGCGATTGAAGGTGACCGTACCGATGGCCGCGATTTGACCGCAGAATGGAGTGCTATGTATCCAAATGGTCAATACGTTATTGACCAAACTGGATTTGATGCCATTGATACAGAATCCACTGAACGTGTTTTTGCTTTATTCAATGAGTCGCATATGCAATACGAAGCCGACCGAGCCAATGATATTGCAGGCGAACCCAGCCTGTCTCAAATGACAGAAAAAGCCATTAAAATACTTGATAACAATCCAAAAGGTTATTTCTTAACGGTTGAGTCTGGCCGAATTGACCATGGTCATCATGCTGGCAGTGCAAGCACAGCGCTTAATGATGCTATTGAGTTTTCCAATGCCGTTCAAGCGGCATTAGATGCAACAAATGATGAAGAAACGCTAATCATTGTCACTGCCGATCACAGCCATGTGTTTACGATTGCTGGCTACCCAAAACGTGGTAACCCTATTTTGGGTAAGGTGGTTGGTATTGGTGCGACTGAGCCTAGCGAAGATTCTGCTGGTAATCCTTACACCACTTTAGGTTATAGCAATGGACTTGGTTTCAGAGACTTAGGGGCTGAAACAGATGGCGACGCATCTTATGCTGCTGCAGCTATCGCAGGCCGTCAAGACATCACCGCAATCGATACAACAACCTCTGGTTATCACCAAGAAGTGACGGTGCCATTAGATAGCGAAACTCACGCGGGAGAAGATGTGGCTATTCATACATCAGGCCCTGGTGCGCACTTAGTTCAAGGTACAGTTGAACAAAGCGTTGTATTCCATTTAATCAATCGTGCTCTTGGTTTAGTTGGTCAATAGACCCTATAAGGTTTTTATGATGAATAAATTTATATTATCAACATTAACAGTTTCTTTGGTTTTGGCATTATCAGCTTGTGGCGATAACGGTGACAATGGCACCGATGGAACTAACGGCATCAATGGATCTGATGGCTCAAATGGCTCAAATGGCACTAATGGCACTAATGGTACTAACGGAACCAACGCATTAATTACCCAAACCCCCTTAGCGGTAGGTAATGCTAATTGTCTCAATGGTGGTGTGCAAATCGACTCGGGTATCGATGCAAATGCTGATACCGTTTTAGATGCGTCTGAAATAACATCAACTCAATATGTATGTTCGCCTGCTGCGACCACAGTAAACGATACCGAACTGCTAACCAGTTTAAATAACTCATGGTTTAAACAAGGCGCTGCCGAAATAGAAACGGCAGACGATGTTTGGAATAAAATTGATAGCCAATTAGCAAACAATGCCAACGTATCGATTGCAACTGCATCTACCGCAGCAGAAATAACCGCACTTAAAGGCTCAGCTAAAAATGTGATTTTATTTGTTGGTGACGGTATGGGTGTTTCAACGGTAACCGCAGCGCGTATTTTAGATGGTCAGAATAAAGGCATGATGGGTGAAGAAAACCAATTAAGCTTTGATAAGTTTCCATTTTCTGGTTTAGCAAAGACCTACAACGTTGATGCACAAACACCAGATTCTGCAGGAACAATGACAGCGATGATGTCGGGCGTTAAAACAGATGCTGGCGTATTAGGTGTTGACGAAGATGTGGTTCGTGGCAATTGTGCTAGCACGAAAGGCATTGAGATGATCACTGCCTTAGAATTAGCTGAGATTGCAGGTAAATCAACGGGTGTTATCTCAACCGCACGTATTACCCACGCGACACCTGCTGCAACTTATGCAAAGTCAGCAGATCGTAACTGGGAAGATATCTCAGATATGGATATTGCCAACAACCCTGAGCGCGCTAATTGTGAAGATATTGCATTACAGTTAGTCAATTTTGAAGCCAACTTAGAAGCTCGATATGCCGGTGTAGATGTTGATGGTATTGAAGTGGTTATGGGTGGTGGTCGCCGTCATTTTTTACCTAAAGATGTAGCATATAACAGCAATGACGCAGTCAGTACCATTGAAGGTGACCGTACTGATGGCCGTGACTTAACCGCCGAATGGCAAGCGAAGTATGCAACAAGTGCTTATGTATTTGACCAGGCTTCATTTAATGCTATTGACACTGAAACAACACCGCGGGTATTTGGTTTATTTAACGAATCGCACATGCAATACGAAGCTGACCGTAAAAATGATATTGCCGGTGAACCTAGCTTGTCAGAAATGACCGCCACTGCCATTAAGGTGCTTGATAATAACGACAAAGGTTTCTTCTTAACGGTTGAATCTGGTCGAATTGACCATGCTCACCATGCCGGCAATGCTTATAACGCGCTAAATGACGCTATTGAGTTTGCTAAGGCTGTGCAAGTCGCGGTTGATGCAACAAGCCAAGAAGACACCTTAATTATTGTTACTGCTGATCACAGCCATGTATTTACCATTGCAGGCTACCCAAAACGCGGTAACCCAATCTTAGGTAAAGTGGTTGGTATTGGTGCGACTGAGCCAAGTTTAGCCTCAGACGACATGCCTTATACCACAGTAGGTTATACCAACGGCCTTGGCTTTAGAGATTTAGGCACACAAACCGATGCTGATGCCAGTTATGCAGCTGCTGCAGTAACAGGCCGCGTTGACTTAACCGATATTGATACATCAACCGCAGGGTTCCACCAAGAGTCGCTAGTGCCACTCGATAGTGAAACACATGCGGGTGAAGACGTTGGTGTTTTTGCTGTAGGACCTGGCGCTCACTTAATTACAGGAACTAACGAGCAAAGCTTAATATTCCATGTGATGGATTACGCTGGCAATCTTTCTGGTACCCCCCAGTAAAGTCAGCTAAATAACCTGAACGTGAGATAAATAAGTAAAAAGTCATCAATAAAGAATAGGGGCTTGCCCCTATTCTTTAACTTTTAGCTTGCGCCTTGATACTTGACCAGCCAATAAGACAAAACACATGAAAACTCTATTGTTACTAACCGCTATCACTTTCCCGTTATTTGCATCAGCAAGTGACACTTGCCAATCAACTGCCTTCATGGCGACCTATAACATTGAACAAACGACTCACGATGCAGCATCAAACAAACAAAACCAACTGGTATTATTAAGAGCCCAAAATTCTGTATTTCATATCAACAATCAACAAGTCGCAACACAATGGACCACACTGCCACATAATCACATGAAAAAAACCTCATACTTCATCGATGACAAACGCGCCATTGAATATGAAGCAACCAAAACGATATCTAATCAAGCATGGCAATATCATGCACAATTACTCCATCCATTATTTCAAAAGCAGTCAACACTCATTGAAACTACTGGACAAGATTGCGATAAACTAGAACATTATCAACAACAAACAAATACAAAAACGGTTGATATATGGTGGTTTCCAGCAAAAAAACTAGTACAACGCATTAGTACTACATTGTCAGATAAAACTGAATCTGCAGATAAAGCCGTAAATTGGCAATTAACTGAGGTGACTTACGACAACAAAATGATTCAACAACAGCTAGATACATTCTCTGCGTACCAATCTACTGACTTTGCTGATATTGGCGATAATGAATCTGACCCGTTTTTTAGAAAAATGATCAACTTAGGTTTTATTGAACACAGCGCTTCAGGATTTTATGACAGCGAAGGAAATTCATTATCGTCAGCACATCAGCATTAACATTGGCCATCGTACTGATGAACTTATGGGCTTCATTTATCTCCGCCCTCCCCGCTTCTATATAAGATAAACAAAGCAATAGCCATGTTATTTTGTCTCGCCATCACAGGGAAGTGAAGCGTTACCCTTAATGCAGCTGATTCAACGTAACGCTGTAGCAAAGTGATGAGATAAGGCTTACTCACTCAAATGTTGACCACATTTTCTAGAAGTTGCGATGTTAATGAACAAGCAAATATGACCCCATCACTGTCTGTGTCTGTGTCTGTGTCTGTGCAATGTTTATCACTGCATAGACATTGTTTTACCCCAAATATATCAACACACTTGATTGCATCTGCTAATACCTTATGGTTTCTACCCAACTTTATCACCTGCCGAAAAATTGAATATTTCTCATTGATAGGTGTAAAATCAGTGAGTTAATGTTATTTTGCTTCGCACAAAGGATTTTCACCGTAAAAGCCAAACCAATTAAAAGGATGTTTCTTAGTATGAAAAACAATAGTACGAAAAACAAAATCATCGTGTTATCTCTTGCACTCGCTATTGCCCCTTCTGTTTCTTATGCCCGCGACGATGTCGGCAGTTATTCGGTAGCAGATGCGCTGAGTACAGAACACGCAAAAAATAAACTTGGCAGCAATGTAGCCTTTTATTTTGGTGATCAAGCTTATTCTGAGCCAGTAAAAATTATCGGTGAATTCAGTGCTAATAAAAAGACTAATGCTTTTAATAAATCTGATATCGAAGCTTGCCATTGGGTATTTCTATCGGCAATGATCGCGCTAAAAGAGCGAGCGATTAAAGAAGGCGGTAATGCTGTTGTTGAAATCAAATCAAATTATAAAAACAATCTTACTAGTAGCAATGACACTTTCCAGTGCGGTGCTGGCAATATTGTTGCAGGCGTTGCACTAACTGGTAAAGTGGTTGAATTGTAAACATCTATTTTTTCGTAAGTTTTTCATTCACAGAGCCAGATAGGGTTTAATACTATTAACTGGCACTCAAAGCCACTGAATTACAGTGGCTTTGATTAACTGTTTAAGATTATAAGGATGAAGCGATTTCACTTTGAGCAAAACTTTTCTGCATGAATTTATCAATACTATTGTATAGCGCTTGTTGTGTAATGATGTAGTTAAATCCATGTACTTCATTTTCAAAAAACATAGACTCATACGACTTGCCTAATTTATCTAACACATATTTCAATCGAAAATAATGTTCCGAATCGACTACGCGGTCCCTCCCGCCTTGAGCAATAAAAATTGGAATAGATAATTCATTCATTCTATACACCGGTGAATACTCAATTAAGGTATCCCAAGATTCATTTGGGTCACCAAGAATATCGATCAAAACTCGCCGAGAATCATCTTTTTCAGAAATATTATGATCAGAAAACAGTAATGGTATGTCTGTCACACCGGCATAAGAGATGGCACATTTATATAAATCTGGTCGTCTTATAGCACTGATTAATGCAGAGTACCCACCATAACTGATCCCAAACACACACACTTTTTGGCCGTCAATATCATCTCGAGCAATGACTTTGGTAACGGCAGACTCAATGTCATCTTCTATTAGTCGGCCCCATTGACGCTTGCCACTATTAAGAAATTTTTTGCCAAAGCCTGATGATCCGCGATAATTTGGGGTTAATACTGCATAACCTTTTTGAACAAAATAATGTACATCAACTGAAAAGTGTCTCGTATCATTAACACCTAACGGTCCACCATGAGGCATCACAAGCAAGGGGACGTCTTTAGCGGCAGAATTGCTTGGCATCGTTAAATAAGATTCAATTTCAACACCATCGGAAGAAGTCGATTTAATCACTAAACTTTTGCCTAATGAGTATTGATTTAACCAAGGTCGCTCTTCACCTATAAGCTGGCTTTTACCTGTTTCGGCATCGAATAAATAATAAGCAGAAGGTGAATCGATCGATTGGCTAATCGTCACTATTTTTTGGTAATCTTGATCAAAGTGAATAACATAATTGTCTTCTTTATCTCCTTTACCCTCAGATGTACCAGTATATGTTGACAACTTATTGTCATAATTTTGAACTAACACTCCACCGAGCATATAGGTGTAACCTATGATGCTGCTGTCGTAAGGGTTTTGAATAATGCCGACAATATCACGCCCTGGCAGACTGTAAACTTCACCAGTAAAAGTCTTAGACTGAACATCATATCGAGATAAGCTTTGATAACCATTTTGCTGTTCGGATAACACTAATAATTCATTTTTAGCATCATCAAACCATACTGGTATAAATTTAGTTTGATCATCTTGCCGCCAAACTTGTTGCCACTTACGACTGTCAGCTTTTTTAACATGAACCTCTGTTACGCCCCCTTTGCTAATAAAATTAACGTTAGGTTCACCAAAAGGATTAAGTAACCATGCTCCTTCAGGAAATGGGCCTATTGATATACTCTTTTTACTGCGAAACTGCGCTTCAAAAGCATCATCAGTTACATTAATAGTAAATAAATGTGCTTTGCCATTTTTATAGCGCTGGGCGATAAAAATATCGTCAACCGCGAGTAATGGATCAAATAAGTAAGTTTGTTTTAGTAAAGCAACCTGAGTGACGCTATTGGCTGCATCAACTTTGTAAATCAATAACTGGATACCAGAATGGCGATCAAATGTCGTGACACTAAAATACTCTTTACCTAACCAGCCAAAATCACTAATGGACCTTCTAGATTGCTGGCTAAAACTAATCACCTTGGTATCCCAACTAAAATCTGTGCCAGCAAGTATCACTGTATAATTGTTATCGACCAGTTTTTTATATAGTAAATGTTGCCCCTGCGGACTTAACTTCGGTGCAACGACATCTGGATTTCTGAAGAAGTCGTCTTCAAGGCTTGCTGCGACGGTCATCGAGAAAAACGATAATGCAATAAGAATACATTTAATCAGCTTCATAATTGATTCCCTTCAATTGCTTTAGCATATTCAAAAAAGTGGTCTTTTTCTTTGCCGGTGTAGTTCAAATTATATTGAGCCAATACTTCAGGATAGCTAGATTCCATGTATTCCAGGGCTTGGCTGGCTTTGTTATTAAAATAGAACCTAGCACCACCAATCAAGTAATTTAAGCTGCCATTCATCTCGGTATACATTGAAAGATGGCCTGCATAATTGATTTTCCCGGCCTCAACATTAATCACGTACTTCTGATCCGCTAAGTCAATATAAGTCTGTTTTCCTAGGTACACGCGATTCCAAGTGTAGCTGCCTGCATCTACCACTACGAGCCAGTAATTATAGTTTGACTTAAGTTTTTCAAACCTTAAGTCCGACAACCATCCTTCACTGTCTAACGTAATATGACTCGGTACGTAACCTTGCTCAATTTTCATAGCAACAAGAATATATCCCTCATCTTTACTCAGTTCGGTTAGGCAATAACCCAATGTTGAAACGCAACATAAAACCACGCAAAATGCGCTTTGCAGCAATCGTCGATATCCTTTCACACAACAACTCCTTGTTGACTTGTTATTCTTATTAATGAAATGAGTAAACAGCTGATTTCACCATTACTTTCAACCTTTTCACCTCAAAAATATAACAAATAAACTATTGAAATAAAATATAAATTCTGACTACTGGAGTAATTTGGTTTTCATCACAAATTAAATATCACCTCTATTTGAAGTAAATTTATCTTTCATGAACAAATTTACGCTATCCTTAGCCCAAATGTTCAACTGCAGCCCTTAAATGCCCACCAATATCATTACCATGTTCCCTGAGTCGTCCGATAAATCATCGACTCCCGCAACAATAAACTCTGTAGAGCAACCGGCTGTGACCTGTTCAAATTGCCAAGCCTGTTGTTGCCGTTTAGAAGTGATGTTAATAACCGAAACCGGTGTGCCTAAAGTGTATATAGCCAAAGATAATTGGGGCGGAGAAGTCATGCGCCGACTTGATGATGGTTGGTGTGCAGCACTAGACCGAGACACTATGATGTGTTCGATTTACGAAGTTCGGCCACTGATTTGCCGTGAATTTGAAATGGCTGAATACGAATGTGTTTCTGAACGCGAAGCCTTTGGTATTTAACCGCCTAAGAATACGATGTTAAATGCAATGCAATTACATTTAACATCGGCAAACTGCTCGATAAAACCAAGCTGCCCCAAAGACTACAATCGTTTAGTTTGATGACTGATAAAATGCATCAGGTAACTTCCAGCTAATGACTTGCTGTTGCCCCTGCCAATTTTCAATGGTTAACCAAGCCTTGTGTTCTGCTGTTAATACTTCTGGCGCAATAGCATGAACTTCTTGTCCATGCTGACTGCCATGCAAGATACCTGCATCGCCCATTTGCAGTATTTCTAATGGTAGAGGTTCTGTGCCAATATTTAAATATGCTTGACGGATCTTGTTTACCTGCCCCTGACTAAACAATAATAAAAAATCTTTAGTGTAGGTACCATCGTGAAGATATGGCGGATCAAGATTATACGGCATAGGTGTTATTTCAAAAGCGCCAACCGCTTGAGTTTCCCATGCATCAGGGAATTGCGGGAATAAAGACTGATATAGAAAATAACAAACTAGCACTAACATTAAGCCATTTATTTTATACTTGTAACGATTCCATATGGTGTTTTTAATGCGGGCCATTAGTTACCTTCCTGCTCGACTAGCTGTGAGTTATGCATTGCCAACGGATCATCTAGGTCGGTTCTGGCGGCTTTTACGGTTCGACTTCCCCACATTAAAAATCCTGTGATAGACATCCCCGTTAGAAAAATGCCGAAGATAAACCAAATCACTTTTGTCCACAGCCCGCCTATTGTGCCGTAATGCAGTGGATCAGCAATATGCGAAAGCGTTTGTAAGGTGGTCATTGCCGCTGGCGATCTTTCACTTTCAATGGTGCCGCTCCATGGATTCACTGTCACGCCATAAGCGTACTGGTCATAGAAAATATGATCTCCCTGGCCATACACCTTGTAAGTATCTCGTTGGTGCTCAGGAAGCATAATGTAGGTACTTTTAAAGCCTGGGAATTTTTGCTCGGCCACTTGCAGCGCATTAGATAATGTATACGGTCTAATAGGAGCATCATTTGCTGATGTAGGCACTTGGCTTGCCTCAATTAAAGGTGCATGTGGCTCCAAATCTATGTGGTTGTGCCACAAAATCGCTTGGGTTAAATACCATAAACCGGTAATACTCATCAGCATTAAAAACCACATTGACCACACACCTGCCAATCGATGTAAATCTGCAAGCAATGTTTTTTTACCTTGATTGATACGTAATTTAGGCTGGATAAATGAACGCCAAAACTTTTTATAAATCACTAGTCCAGATATCAATGCACCCAACATCACAATTGCCATAAAACAGACAATGTAATAGCCGACACTGTAATTAACATGCCATGGAAACAGTAACCAACCGTGTAATGAGCGCATAAAATTAGTGAAGGTCATGCCAAGATTAATTGCTTGTATTTGGCCGGTGTATTGATTGACATAAGCAATGGCAAAAGGCATGTCGCTATCGTTAAAAATAACGGCATTAACCAGATAAGACTCAAAGCTCATCACTGTGGTGATGTTTGCTGTTGGGTGCGCTTGTTGCACAATTTCAACAAGTTCCGACATCGGCTTTTCAGCCAGATCTTGTGGGTTACTTGCACGAGCGTCAGGATTAGTGAGCCAGGTTAATTCATGGCTTATCACTGAAATTGTCCCCGTTAGGCACACAAAACAAAAAATTATCCATACGGGTAATGAAAACCAGCCATGAAGCTTAAACCAAAATCGATTACTACGTTTTGCCATCTGATGTCCAAATTTGTCCGCTGTCTTTATAGATATTAATTTTCCACACATGCTAATACGATTGATAACCAATCTCAACAATTATTGAGTGATAATTATTATCAATTGTAAATTTTGCGTTAATGCTCACATTTCAATCAATCTAGCCTCGGCCGTGGTTGCTAATGATAATCATTAGCAATAACATTAGCGTCTGATAAGCGCTATGGTTCGCCGTTAATAATATTCATCATTAGAAAAAGACACAGATAAGGCACAACATGAAACCTAAACATACCTTTGCACTTTCATCATTAGTTTTGGCAATGGGCTTTCTAGTACAGCCCATTGCCCTTGCAGCAGAACAACAACAAAATGCTGACAACAATGATCAAAACATAGAAAAAATTCAAATCTTGGGTGTTCGTTATAAACGCGTTAGCCAAGGCGCTACTGGGTTAACTATGGAGATTGATGAGACACCGCAGTCAATCAGTGTGGTTTCCAACGAGCAGATAACTAATTTTGGGGCCAATAACCTTAACGACGTACTTCGTCTTGCGACAGGTATTAATGTTGAAGAATGGGAAACAAACCGCACACAATATACTTCTCGCGGCTTTGAAATTAAAAGTACCCAAATTGATGGCGTCGGTTTGCCCAATGACTGGGGGATCGTCACTGGTGCAATGGAAGCTTATGGTTATGAAAAAATTGAAGTTATTCGTGGCGCTAACGGGCTACTAACCGGAATAGGTAATTCTGCTGGTACCATTAATTATGTGCGTAAACGCCCGACTAACGAAAATGAAGGTGAAGTAGGCATCTCATATGGCTCAGATGACTTTAAGCGCGTACAAGCTGATTACTCTGCCCTGTTAACAGAAAGCGGTAGTTGGGCTGGTAGAGTTGTTGCGGTAGTAGAAGACAAAGGATCATACTTAGATGGCCTAGAAAACGATCGTGGTTATATTTACGCTGTCGTTGATGGCCAATTAACAGATAACTCAACGCTAACATTAGGGTTTTCATACCAAGATGCCAACACAGACGGTAATACCTGGGGCGGATTAGTATTTAACTATACTGACGGCACCCAAGCAGAATGGGATACCAGCGCTAGCACCACACAAGAGTGGACTATGTGGGACACCATCAATACAACCGCATTTGTTGAGTATACTTACATAATGCCTAACGATTGGGACCTTAAAGTTGCCTATAATCATCAAGGATTAGAAGATGAAAGTAAGTTATTTTATGCTTCTGGAACCATTGATAAGGACACAGGCTTAGGATTAAATGGTTGGCCTGGTCGTTACGACACTGAGTTTTCAGCCGATATTTTGGACATCACCACAATTGGTCATTATGGCTTATTTGGTCAAGATCACGAACTGACCTTAGGGTTAAGCGGTTCTCAAAGTAAAAAATACATGTACCAACACCCATTTGATTTTGCAGCGACTCCTGCATATGGCCCAACCCCAGCCTTCCCTTACGATCTCAATGCGATTCCTGAGCCTGAATGGGGCGATAAAGTGGAGTACTCTGACATCGATGTAAGCTTACTTCGCGCCTATGGTTCGACTAAGTTCAATATTAATGACAGCCTATTCGTAGTTGCAGGCTTTAATGCGATTAAATATACCCGCGAAGGTATTAATAGCGGCGTTGATATCGACAACGACGAAAGCGAGTTTAGCCCTTATGCTGGTGTGGTTTACAGCATCACAGAGGATATCAACACTTACTTCAGTTATTCAGACATTTACCAACCGCAAGAGCAGTATGATTACGATGGGTATTTTTTAGACCCCACTAAAGGCGTCAATTACGAACTTGGGCTTAAAACCCTATGGCTTGATAATGATTTAATGGCTACCTTTGCACTATTTAGTGCTGAGCAAAATAACCTCGCTAGCTACGCCGGCCTTAATGCCAACGGAAATTACTATTATAAAGGTGCCAATGTCGAATCGAAAGGCTTTGAAGTCGAAGTCACTGGACACATAACAGACAACCTCAATGCCGTATTAGCTTATACGCTGCTAGATGTAGAAGATGAAGATGGCGCTGAGGCAAATGAATGGGCAGCCCGAAACGTTGTTAACTTTTCGATGGATTATACCATCCCACAATTGCCAGAAGTAAGCGTTGGATTAGGCGGCAGATGGCAATCTGAAACCAAAAATGTTGATTCTAATGTAGAACAAGATGCCTATTTAGTCGTTAACGCTTTCGCAAGTTGGAATATTTCTGAAGACCTAAATCTGAGAGCTAACATTAATAACCTCACCGATGAAAAATACATTAACAGCTTGGCCACTATCGGTTATTACGGCGCGCCTGTGAATGGTTCGGTGAACTTAACTTATCGTTTCTAGGTAAGATTAAAATATTACACCGCAGAGACTAAGATTGAAGCAATAAGCTTAAGTATTCTACTGTCATACGTTTGTTAGTACATCAATATAATCAATGTAGTTGACCACGATAGCAGACATTATATTGATTGATAAAAAACCTCTTTTTTATGAAAATAAAAAGAGGTTTTTCTTTTTTACGGCTGATGCAGAAAAGATAACGCTGAGATTGTCGACAACAAAACGACAGTGTATGACTCCACCCAGCATATTATTGCCACTTAGAACGGATGTGACTAACCAAGACGGATGCCACTAACGCTTATGACATTGCCAATTAATACAATCGCTTCGTGAGGTAATGGAGATGTGATAGCTGTTTATTATCTCGTTGAGGTTATTTAATCGCATTAACGTCGGAAATAGACATAAATAGCTGAAATATTATTAACTCTTACTTGCACTGTATGGCTGTGGGTCTTTATCATAAGCATTACTTTTTTAGGGCTAATCTAATTCAAATCTAGCCCATTTTTTGGGTCTTTCAGGAGCAACCATGCCAAAGATTAATCTGCTGTTATTGTGCGGCGGTGGCGGTGCAGAACACGATATTTCGTTAATGTCTGCACGTTTTTTTGAGTCATCACTGGCAAAGTCAGATAAATTTTCGGTACTTAAGTTAGTACTCGATAAACACGGTCATTATCACACTGAAGACGGTAAATTATGCGACCTGACTAATCGTCGTGAAATTCGTTTTGAAGATAACAATACGCCAGCATGGTCAGTTGATTATGTGATCCCGTGTATTCATGGATTTCCGGGTGAAACCGGTGATATTCAATCGTACTTTAACTTAATCCAACTGCCCTACTTTGGTTGTGAATCTGAAGCCTCAAGCAATTGCTTTAATAAAATCACCGCTAAAATGTGGTTTTCAGCTTTAGGCGTACCAAACACGCCTTACATCTTTTTGCACCAACTAGATGATGATGCAATCAAGCAAACTGAAACGGCATTTGATCATTGGGGATCTGTTTTCGTTAAAGCAGCATCACAAGGATCGTCTGTGGGATGCTATAAAGTCGATGTTAAAGCCAATATCGCTAACGTACTTAAAGATGCGTTTAGTTATGCCCCATATGTGGTTGTTGAGCAAACCATCCATGCGCGTGAATTAGAAGTCGCCGTATACCAATACCAAGGTGAAGTGGTAGCTACCTTACCGGGCGAAATTATTTGCGACAGCAATACCTTTTATTCATTTGATGAAAAGTACGCTAAAAATAGTAAAGCCCGTACCGACGTTGTTGCTGATAACCTCAGCCCTGAGATCAGTCAGCTGATCCGGGATTACGCAATAAAAGCCTTTAAAGGGATGAAATTAAGTCACTTGTCGCGCATTGATTTCTTTTTAACTGATGATAATCAAATCCTCTTGAATGAAATCAATACCTTCCCAGGGTTAACGCCTATTTCAATGTTTCCGAAAATGTTGCAAAACCATGGCCATGATTTCACTGAATATTTAATTGATGTGATTGGACAACAGGTTGATTTAACGTAAACAACTTTAGTTCGAAATGCATAAAACAAAAGGCCAGCAAATTTGCTGGCCTTTTCTATATGCTTACAATATTAACCGGTTTAGAACCCTTCTACACCCGCCATATCAGGTAATTGGTGTGCAATACCTTTATGACAATCGATACAGGTTTTTTCGCCGCTAGCCAGTGATGTTGAATGCATTTGTGATGCACGCTTAGACTGACGAGTGAAATCCATATAGTCGAAGTTATGACAGTTACGGCACTCTAACGAATCGTTAGCTTTAAGGCGTTCCCATTCATGTTCCGCCAGCTCGCGACGTTTACCTTCAAACTTTTCTCGCGTGCTAATAGTACCGAATATTTTGCCCCACACTTCCTTAGAAGCTTGCATTTTACGAGCAATTTTATCGGTCCAGTTATGTGGCACATGACAATCAGGACAGGTTGCACGCACACCACTTCGGTTAGTGAAGTGAATAGTCGTTTGCAGTTCCTGATAAACATTGTTTTCCATTTCATGGCAACCAATACAGAATTGCTCGCGGTTAGTCAGTTCCAAGGCGGTGTTAAATCCACCCCAGAAAATCACCCCAGCGATAAATCCACCAATGGTTAAGAAGCCAAGACTGTAATGGACACTCGGACGACACAGCACTTTCCACACTATTTTTAGTTGCTCAAACAATTTTGCAATCATAGTGACTCCTAGTGCTTAACTGGGGCTTTCGCCTTCATTAAGTGATCAATATCGACAAAGTCATTTTCAACTAATAACTTGGCATCTAACTGCGGTGCATGGCACTGAGTACAAAAATAACGACGTGGTGATAAATCAGCCAAGAAATTATTATCACGGTCCATATAGTGAGTCACGCTCACCATTGGAGCCTGTGAATGACCAGTACTAGTACGGGCATGACACTGAATACACTTGTTCACTTTAAGATCGATTTGGTAACCATCAATCTTGTGCGGGATCACCGGTGGCTGCATTGGGTAATTACGTACCTGCTTAACATCGGTATTGATCACCGCTTGCATCGCAGGCGGTGTCGGTTCTACATTAATTGGCGCTAAACGTAATGTGTCGATTTTGTCTTCAGGTATGCTGGTAGCCATTACACTTACAGAGAAACCTAATAACGCGATAATCGATAATAATTTACCTGTTTTCATGGTCTGTCTCCTTAAGCCTTAACAATCTTTACAGCACATTTTTTATAGTCAGTTTGTTTTGACAAAGGATCTGTCGCATCTAACGTCACTTTATTAATGAGCTGGCTGGCATCAAACCAAGGCACAAACACTAAGCCAACAGGCGGCTTATTACGTCCTCGTGTTTCAACACGGGTTTTAATTTCACCACGACGAGAAACAATTCTAATTTCATCACCACGACGTAAACCGCGCTTTTTAGCATCTTCAGGATGCATAAAACACACTGCATCAGGGAAGGCTTTATAAAGTTCAGGTACACGTTGTGTCATTGAACCAGAATGCCAATGTTCAAGCACACGACCCGTTGATAGCCAAATATCGAACTCTTCATCTGGTGACTCTGCAGCAGGCTCGTAAGGCAATGCGAAAATAACTGCACGGCCATCAGGCTTACCGTAAAACTCAAATTCTGTACCCGCTTTAACGTATGGGTCTGACCCTTCACGGAAACGCCATTTGGTTTCTTTGCCATTAACCACCGGCCAACGTAAACCGTGCTCTTTGTGGTATACATCAAAGTCAGCTAAATCATGACCATGACCACGTCCAAAGGTGGCATATTCTTCAAATAAACCTTTTTGAACGTAAAAACCAAAATGCTTAGCTTCATCATTTAAGTATTTTTGATCAGCATCTGCCAATGGAAATTTATCAACATTGCCATTGAGATAAAGCACTTCATATAAGGTTTTACCTTTAAACGAAGGATTAGCAGCTAACACTTCTGCAGGCCAAACTTCGTCAGTAGTGAAACGCTTAGAGAATTCCATTAACTGCCATAAATCAGACTGTGACTCGCCTGGTGCTTTAACCATTTGATGCCAAAATTGAGTACGACGTTCAGCATTACCGTAGGCACCTTCTTTTTCGACCCACATTGCTGTTGGTAAAATTAAATCGGCGGCTTGGGTGGTAACAGTTGGATATGCATCAGACACTACGATGAAGTTTTCAGGATTACGGTAGCCCGGTAAACCTTCTTCGTTAATATTGGCGCCTGCTTGGATATTGTTGTTCACTTGTACCCAGTAACAGTTTAAATCGCCATCTTTTAAGCGACGGTTTTGCTCTACTGCATGGTAACCAGGTTTTGGTGGAATAATACCACTCGGAATATGCCAAATCTCTTCGGCGCGCTTTCTGTGTTCAGGGTTAGTCACTACCATGTCCGCAGGTAAACGATGTGAGAATGTACCCACTTCACGTGCTGTACCACAAGCAGACGGTTGACCCGTTAATGAGAATGGGCTGTTACCTGGAGTAGAGATTTTACCGACTAACAAGTGAATGTTATAAATCAGATTATTACACCACACACCACGAGTATGTTGGTTAAAGCCCATGGTCCAGAATGAAGTCACTTTACGATCTGGATCTGCATAAAGCTCTGCCAACTCAATAAGCTTATGTTCTGGTACACCAGACAACTTACTGACAGATTCAACATCATAGTCAGCCACAAATTTAGCAAATTCGTCAAAATCAATCGGGGTAGAGTCACCTGCAGTGGCAACGTTTTTGGCTTTCATTTCTAATGGATGCGTTGGACGTAAACCATAGCCAATGTCTGTGGTTCCCTTGCGGAAATTAACATGCTTTTTGATGAAATCTTTATTCACTTTGCCATTTTGGATAATGTAATTGGCAATAAAGTTAAGCATTGCTAAATCGGTTTGTGGCGTGAATACAATGGGCAAATCAGCAAGGTCGAATGAACGATGTTCAAAGGTAGACAACACGGCGACTTTAACGTGTGGCGCGCTTAAACGGCGATCGGTTACACGAGTCCATAAAATAGGGTGCATTTCTGCCATGTTTGAGCCCCAAAGCACAAACGCGTCAGCCGCTTCCATATCGTCATAACAACCCATTGGCTCATCAATGCCGAAGGTACGCATAAAGCCACCTACCGCAGATGCCATACAATGACGAGCGTTTGGATCGATATTATTTGAACCAAAGCCAGCTTTCATTAACTTAACCGCTGCATAACCTTCCCATACGGTCCACTGACCAGAACCAAACATACCGACGGCTGTTGGACCTTTGGCTTTAATGGTCGCTTTCCAACGCTCGGCCATAGTGTCGAACGCTTTTTCCCATGTAATAGGAGTGAATTCGCCATGCTTGTCATATTTGCCATCAGTCATACGCAACATTGGCGTTTGCAGACGATCACGACCGTACATAATTTTAGAAAGGAAATAGCCTTTAATACAGTTTAAGCCACGGTTAACTTCGCTGTTGGCATCACCATGAGTCGCAACAACTTTACCGTCACGGGTGGCTACCATCACTGAACAACCTGTTCCGCAAAAACGACAAGGTGCTTTGTTCCATTCTAATTTGGTTTGTTCTGAGCTAGTGATCAGGTTGCTTGCACTTGTAGGTAGTGCTAATCCTGCAACACTTGCCGCTGCGATAGCGGCATTGGCCTTCATAAAATCGCGTCTATTCATTTTCATACTTCACCCTCTTCAAGCTCTTCACTTTGGTGATACACCATGGTGGCAGTCAACACACCCGGAATGGCATTAATAGTTGATATATCATCCATCAACGATCGTTGGCTCGGACCTTCAACGACAACAACTAACTTAACGTCATTATTAGCTGACAACTCAGCATTTTTGATGGCCATAATTTTTTGTCTTACTTCAGCCATTTGCTCAGGGTGTACTTGGACAATTAGGCTGGTTACGTGAAGTTCATTGCTCATACATCGTTCTCACATTGTTTATTATTTTTAGGATTAGCCCGCGCCTGGAGGCCCAGTTAAAATTTGGCTAAACCAGATAGTAAAACCTAGTGCGCTAACCAGTAATACAGATAAAATTGGGGCTAGAAAGACGGTCAAAAAAATAAAAATCTTTAGCTCTAAACCCTTTTTGCTTTCGGTTTCATTACTCATGGACCCTCCAAGAGTGGGGATAAAAACAATAAATCATCATCGCTTTATTGCTTCTTTATTACGACTCGGTGAATTTTATCGTTAATGCAGTAACAATCTATATACTCACAAATTGGTAAAACAAGGTTAATATGATCTAGATCATCAATTTTAATAAATCATTAGCTAGATCAGGGTTATCGGTCATAAATACCGATTAAAAGAAGGATTATTTAACGATTTTTTGAACAGGTATTTCCTTGGTTAGCATTAAGTATAAGCCACTAAAAACAACTTGCGCGGCTAAGATGTCATTAAGGGGTTAATCGTGAGGTATGTCTTGGCATTTTTTACAGGCATAAAAAAACCGACAGTCACATGACTGTCGGTTTATTTGTAACGCGTTAATAAATTAGCTCATGCAGTAACGTAATACTTTTAATGATTTCTGTTCATCTATATCGGCAAAAACGGACGGATTAGCAATTCGCTCAACATAAGTTAATTGTGGCGCAGTATTAGCCACTTGTTGCATCAAAAAATCACAACCAAGCTCTGGGGCATTTAAGCACAGCAACACTTCACCTTGTGGTGCAAGTAAGTCAGGCAGACGTTTCAATAAGCGCTCATAATCTTTAGTGGCCACAAAACTGCCACGTTGATTACTCGGTGGATCGGCCACAATCAAATCATACGGTCCAAGCTTGGTTAATTTACCCCATGATTTAAAAATATCGTGGCCTAAATAACGCGCTCCTGCGGGTAAGTCATTTAATACATGGTTTTGCTTACCAATGCTTAACGCACCTTTACTCATGTCCATGTTGACCACTTCATCTGCGCCGCCTTGCAAAGCCACTACCGAAAAGCCGCAAGTATAAGCAAATAAATTAAGTACCTTTTTATGTTTTGCGTGTTGTTTCACCCATGCTCGGCCGTTGGCC
This sequence comes from Shewanella sp. S1-58-MNA-CIBAN-0166, assembly GCF_040310085.1. Classification (NCBI taxonomy): domain Bacteria; kingdom Pseudomonadati; phylum Pseudomonadota; class Gammaproteobacteria; order Alteromonadales; family Shewanellaceae; genus Shewanella; species Shewanella sp. S1-58-MNA-CIBAN-0166. The sequence continues at coordinate 51,545 of NZ_JBEOPN010000015.1, forward strand.
ATATCTAAAAATAAACCGTGGTTTTGTCCGCGTAATAAATGGACTAAAAAGCGCGCACCATTTTCGGTCACAATATGCTGTTCTGGTACTTCACCATGCAATAACTCACTGAATGTTTGTCCACCTTGACGGTATTGATACACCAAATTAAGTGTTTCAGTTGGTCGTTGTTGCTGCCAAAGTACCTTTACTGCAATCACTAATTCATTGAGTTGCTCGGTTTCAAGCATCTTAAAACTGGTGAGCAATAATACTGGTTTATACCAATCCAAACACAGGTGTTCATCGCCGACGAATAATCCGCCGCGGCCATGAAATAAACGGCAAACATCATCACCGAACGTCAAATTTGGAACTATTTGTAAAAAACCTTTCATACACTCTCTTAACTCAATAAACTAAATACAATCAATAGGGTTATGCATTTGTGGTTGATGACTTAGCTTTAGTGTCACTGCCCACGCTATGATCATTATCTACGTCGCTACTGACTCCACTATTAACGTCATTATTAACCTGTTCGTCATCGTCGTCTCTGTGGCAATCTTCAGCTGCAATTTCGGCTTCTGCTTTAACATTATTGGCAGATTCATTGGGTGAGTCATCATTATCATCCGACAATAAAATTGCCAGCCAATTGCCCGAGTCGCTCGATTCAAGACCAATTTTAACAATCATGGTTAAGGGTACCGACAGCAACATGCCGACAGAGCCAAGCAGCCAACCCCAAAAAATCAATGATAAAAAAACCACTAAGGTAGACAAGCCTAAACCTCGGCCCATAAAACGCGGTTCAACCATATTACCCATCACCATATTGGTACCCACATACAATAAACCGGTAATACCTGCAGCCCCTGGGCCCATTTGGATAAAAGCCAATAACACAGCCGGAATAGCGGCAATAATAGAACCAATATTAGGAATATAATTAAACAGAAAAGCGATGACTGCCCATAACAAAGCATAGTCAACGCCAATGATTGTCAAACCGATACCAACAACCACTGCTGTCGCTAAACTGACAAGGGTTTTAATCACCATATATTGATTAACCGACTGCAAGAATTTATCGATTTGCTGTAAACGCTTATCTGGAGCATCGAGGGCTAAATGAAACTTTCTAGGCATTGATTGCGCCTCAAATAACATAAATACGATAGTCAAAATAATCAGGAATAAATTAGCCATCACATTGCCAACACCAGACAACATATTAGTGGTCATGGATAACGCCATGCCGGGGTCAAAATAATCGAGTACTTTTTGTTGAGAAATCTGGATATTAAAATCTTGCAGTTTTTCAAGGATCCACGCAAATTGTTCAATCAATTGCTCCCGATACTTGGGCATTTCTTTGGAAAACTCAGTTACCGAACTGCCCACTAAACTGGCCAGCCATAAGCCCATTAACACAATAAATCCCATCAATAAGATGATCGATAACCATTTAGGAATGCGATAGCGCGTCATCAATACAATGGCTGGATTACAAATTACCGCTAAAAATGCAGATAATACAAAAGGCACCACAATTGGGCTGGCCGTTTTGATTCCCGCTAGAATGATCACCACACAGGCCATCACCACAAAACTACGGACAGCCATAGGCGATTGTTGTAATCCTTTCATAGAACTAAAAATCCTTATTATTGCTTATTAAAATGATTCTGTATGCTAAGCTAAACTCAGTAACATATTGCAAACTAAGTTAAATATTTTTGTCGATTCACATATAAGTTGATGACAATATTGGCTTACAACAACTTTTAGGGATCCACTCACTCAATATGAAACCAGAAACCGCTATTATACGCATTAAAAACTTACGTTTACGCACCTATATCGGCATTAAAGAAGATGAAATCAATAACCAACAAGATGTCATCGTCAATGTGGTGATCCATTATTGTGCCGACAAAGCGCGAAACAGCAACAATGTCACTGATGCGTTGAATTATCGCACCATTACTAAAAATATCATTGCTTTGATTGAAAATAATCGTTTTTCATTACTCGAAAACCTAACCAATCAAACTCTCGCCATTGCCAGCGAACATGATTGGGTTGAATTTGCCAGTGTCGAAATTGATAAACCCCATGCACTTCGCTTTGCAGACTCTGTGTCGATGGAATTATGCTATCAAAAGCCGTAATAACAAGTATGTTGCGTGCAGAATTTGTGATCATTTCTTAAGGTTACCATCGTATATTGTTCTACTGAGTAGAAGGGAGTTTAGATGAGAATATTAATCACTGGTGCAACGGGGTTTGTTGGCAAACGCTTAGTTAAATCGCTTAGCGAACACCAACTGATCATATTGACGCGAAATATTAATAACGCAAAAAATAATCTTGGCAGTCACCATCAATACTGGCAAACACTTACTGATAAATCACACCTTAACGACATAGATGCCGTAATTAACCTTGCAGGCGAACCGATAGTCAGTAAACGTTGGAGCAACAAACAAAAAAAACTAATATGCGACAGCCGTTGGGACATCACCACGGAATTAACTCAGCTTATTAGTAAAAGTACTACGCCGCCACATACGTTTATTAGCGCCTCAGCGGTGGGTTACTATGGTCGACAAGACCAGAGTCCAGTCGATGAGACAAGTGGATTTCATACTGAATTTAGCCATGATATATGCCAGAAATGGGAAGACCTCGCACTTCAAGCCCAGTCACAACAGACCCGAGTGTGTATTACTCGAATAGGTATTGTGCTCGGGAAGAATGGCGGCGCATTAGCAAAAATGCTACCTCCATTCAAACTTGGTTTAGGCGGCCCAATAGGCAGTGGCGAGCAAGGTATGAGTTGGATTCATGTTGATGATTTAATTGGACTGATTAACTATTTGCTGAGCAACACCAACTTACAAGGTATTTACAATGCTACTGCACCTCAACCTGTTAGCAATGCAACATTTGCTAAAGCATTAGGCAGTGCGTTAAATCGTCCGGCTAAAATAACCACGCCACCATTAGCGCTAAGACTGGCAATGGGTGAAATGTCAGAGTTGCTCACTACCGGCCAATTTGTACTACCCACACGGACTTTAGCGGCTGGCTTTGAGTTTCAATTCACTGATATCAACAGTGCATTACAACACATTATTAATTCTAAGAGCTAACTCAGCGAGCTAACTCAGAGCACTAAACCACCGAGAAAATTCACCGGGCTAACGGGCATCACTTCACCAACTGTTTAATTTTATTGATTATCGGTCCATAACGACGTGCAAGTGGCCGATGTTTTTTGTAAATGATAAACAAGGGCTCACTGACCACCACATTGTTGGCTTGCTCGGTGGCAAAAGATGCTATGCGGATATGCTGTTGTTGGGCAAAATTATCAACTGCAAATTGTGGTAGCACAGCAAATGCCAGCCCTTTAGCCACGGGAACAAGAATTTGGTTCAATTGGTTAACGTAACTGCGAATAGGCACCTGCAACGCTAACACCTGTTTTTCAATAAAATACTGACCGACTATTTGCGACCAATAATGCATCGCATCTGGATGGCTCACCATTCCAAGTTCCATGAGTTGTTCAAATGTAACCGATTGATGTGGGTACGACTGCGGTAACACCAGACACAGAGACTGTGCAGCTAATGGGGTCACCACCAGCTCATCCATGTTAATCGGCTGCGTAATGATGCCCACATCAACGGTATTGGCCATAACACTATCAATAATGCGTTTATTGGGCGCCGCTTCCAGATGGATTTGTAATTGACTATATGGCAACTGATAGTCAATAAGGTGAGGATATAAAAGCAACGCCATCGATCCCGAACACGCTAAACGACAAACGCCTACATGCTCATCATCAACCGCTAATTGCGACAAAACTTGTTGCTGTTGCTGCTGCCAAACTAATGCTTGTTGATACAACACAATTCCAGCTTCAGTTAGCTCAAAGCTTTTTCCTATTCGAATCAGTAAATCAACGCCCACTTGCAGCTCAAGCTTTTTAATGTGTTGACTCACGCCAGGTTGCGTCATAAAAAGCTGCTCTGCCGTGTGAGTAAAATGCCCTACTTCGACAAGTTTAATAAATGTGGTTAACCATTGTTGATTTAACATGCTGCGCCTCTATTATGCACTGAACACTTCATTGCATCGACAATGAACATCTCTTATACGACATCGATTATGGGGATACTAACGTCACCGCCGATAATGGCACAATGATAACAAAAAGTTATTGTTTTATATATTTTTAATAACCTTACCCACTAACCTTAGCTAAAAGGACAATATAACCAGAAAGGTGTCATTCCAGCTCAAACCCGTGGTTAATACGATTTACTTTTTGCCATCCTCACACACTCCCGTAAAACGGCCAGGTTAACATGCCGCATTGTAGAGTGACTTGACTCTACCTGATTCCTTACTATGATTAAATTGTACAAAAAACAAACAAAATAATTAATTATTAAAAAGGATAATAAAATGAAAAAATTATTAATTACATTAGCTTGCGTTGTATTTAGCTCCGCATTATTTGCCAAAGATAGATTGGAGATTTACCAAGATTACGATCTCGGTACTGAAATAATGGTAATGACTACCGTTAAAGTAGATCCTAATATGGCGGATATATATTTGGCAGGTTTGAGTAATAGCTGGGTTAAAGCGGTTAAAATTGAAAAAGAACTTGGTTATATCAAAGACTGGAAAATCTATGCAAGTGATTTACCAGTGAGTGGTGATTTTAACATGTTATTAGTCGTTACTATGGCTAATGGCGCAGACATGGAGCCTAACAAAAAGAAGTATGAAGCGTTCATGAAAAAATGGAGCGAGGCTGATAAAAAAATGTCTAATGAAATTTCAGCCAAATACCCTGAAGTAAGGACATTAACGGGTGAATATCGCATGCGTGAGGTCATGATAAAATAATCAATAAAGCGCTTTTTACACAAATACTAAGGGGCGCTGAATTTAAAGCTTATTTAAAAGTATATGACTAAATGAACCAATTTCTACATCGGTTAAATAACGCCATTCACCTATTGCTACATCCAGTTTAACCGCACCAATACTTTCTCGATGCAGCGACACCACTTTATTACCTACGGCAGCAAACATGCGTTTAACTTGATGGAACTTGCCTTCAGTTAAGGTCAGTAATATTTCTTGTGGTGTGATAATTTGCAACTGTGCCGGTAATGTCAGCTCTTGCTCCCCTTGCAAAGCAATGCCTTGTAAAAAAGACTCTCCGGCATCTGCGGCTATCGGCTTAGCTAATTTAACCCGGTAAACTTTATGGCATTGCCCAGACGGAGACGTGATAGCAAATGTCCAACGACCATCATCGGTAATAAGCACTAATCCGGTTGTGTCAGCATCTAATCGTCCGGCAATATGCAACTCAGATGGTCGTTCGACGTCAATTAACGAGAATAGCGACGGATAGACACCATCGACATTCGAACAAAGGGTATTGGCAGGTTTATTGATTAACATATAACGAAACGCTCGAGCAGCAAGCTTTTGACCGTTTAAGCTGATGTCATTATTTTCATGAACTTGAACAGCTTCATCCCTGACAACTACACCATTAACGAGCACAGCCCCGTTATGGATATGTTGAATAACCTCATACTTTAATAATTCAGTACTTTTACAAACAAATCGATCAAGACGCATAAATAACCTTAACTTGGGATAATCATTTATTATTGGCTACTTAAGCGGATATTATGCTTTGTCTCGTCAGATATGCAGTCAATGGTGGGAGGTATTATGCCACAGACGTAAAGTGCAGTTTGTATTATTAGAGAGAATAGCAAACACATTACTCAAGCAAAAAAGAGCAAAAAAACGTAGCACCGACACTTAATGCAAACCCCAAAAACATCATTGCAATAAAAATCCATTTGTGAGAAAAATTGCTTCCTTTAAACATCAAGTACGATTTACTGATGGTGTTACCGAGTAAAATTAACAACAATAAATTTATTAAATCAATATCCTGTGGATTCATAGACCATTCGCTCATCACCGATACAAGAATGGCATGAGCTTCAAAAAATGATACCAGCAACGTACTGATCCCTCGCGATAAACCAAGTTCACTGCCGATAAAATGCATAGCATATACAAGTCCGAGTATAAAAATAGATAGCTTAGCAACATTTTTCCAATTTATCGGGTGATCAATTAATAGCTCAATATCAACTGTTGGTTGCCCTGACTGGTTACTTAAAAAAAGTAAATTGGATTGCATCTGCACATATATTATCGCCGTAATAAAAAACAATAATTGCGTGACAAAGGGGATATAAAAAATAAAGGCTAATTGGTCTGCCAAAAAAAAGATAATAAATAGACATTCCAGTAACATAGAACATAAAGCAAACAACAATGTCAGTAGCAAGTCACGTTCACTTGTTGATGCAAATTTTTTATCATTTAATATTTGTAAAAAAACTGCCGTACTGGAAATAAATCCTCCCAGAAAGCCCTGTAACTGGAATCGACTGCGTTTTGCTAGTAAGTGAAAACTAAAAAAGCTGAATAACTCTAGACAGGCAACTAAAGGCACAATTTTTAATAGAGGAACGTAGGCTGCAACAACAAACAATGCTACAAGCATGGTCATGTCAAACCATATATGTTTGTCTTTAAAATGATATGAGAGTGGTGTTTTATGCTCCATCGACAATATTTGCCTCTACAACTATGTATCCTGTGGACTAAATCATAAATTATTCAGAACTAACACTTTTCATCACAACATTAACCACTACATTTATCGTGGTCGGCACCGAGCACTTTTTAATATAGCTTAATTATACAGCAAGCCAACTTAAAACGATTTAGTGATTAAACAAATGCTTGTCCAATCTCGTAATCGACAGCTAAGGTGGCTTGATAAATTTTATAGCACGACTTGGCAGGGGGAAATAATATTAAATGTACCGCACTCATCATCGGTAATGAGCACTCACCCTGTGGTGCCAGCATTTAACCGTCCGCCAATAGGATGATCAGATAATTGTTCAACATCCACTAATGAAAAAAATATAGGCCAATAAAGCTTGTCTCTATATTTTAACGTATTCATCTGCCTTAAACACAAATCCTTAATACACTAATCTAAACGCTGATAACTAACGTATTAGAGCGCAAACCCAATAAACATTATCAAACTCAATGCTATCACCGCACGATACCTCAAGGATCATTGAAATGGCATGGGAAGACCGCACGCCATTTGAAGCTATTGAACACCTTTATGGCTTAAACGAATCAAATGTGATTAAACTCATGCGCTCATCACTCAAACGCAATAGCTTTAAGTCTTGGCGAGCCCGTGTTAGTGGCCGTAAAACCAAGCACCTTAAATTGCGACCTGAAGGTATTGATAGGGCTTATTGTCCAACCCAATATAAAATGCGTCAAAAGTAATCACATCAGTGATCAACTAAGGTAAAAAGGCAACATAAAAAAGGGAGATGACAATGCATCTCCCTTAATATTTGTAAGTACTTTAGCCCTCTTTTAACATGTCACTGCACGACTTATTGAGTAACTGACGACAACGCCAAACCCCTAAGATTGCCACAATTAACGCGCCTGCGATTGGAGTGATGCCCCACCATGGCCAATGCATGTATACCACTAACTCAAACACTTGGGTTTTTAGCATGTATAAAGCAAACTCAGCCACAATCACCGCTAATAAACCAGCAATTGCACCAAGCAAAGCAAACTCAATTCCAGTAGAAGCACGAAGTAACCAACCGGATGCGCCAAAAGTTCGCAACACTGCGAGTTCTCGTTGTCGAGTAGCCATGCCAGCCTCAGTTTGCGCAATCAACACCAAGGCACTGGCCAACAACACTAATGCCAACACTAGTGATAGTGATAATGACACTTGATCGATTATTTGCCGTAGCTGCTCAACCATCGCCCCAACATCAATAATCGATATCGTTGGAAATTGTTGGATCAGTTGCAATACCACTTGATTGGCGCTCAGCAAGCTACCATCAGCCGCTAATTGCGCATCATTAAGGTGAAAACTGGCCATCGAGGTATAGGCAAATGGCGCCAACGCTTCAGGGGTAAAAATCATGAAAAAGTTAGGTTGTAGGGTTTCCCACTGAACCTGTCTAATACTGGCAACCTTCACCGAAAAGGATTGATTATCGATGCTATAAGTGAGCTTGTCGCCAAGTATAACGCCTAGTCTATCTGCGACACCGGACTCAACCGAAACATCATCCGCAGCTTGATTAAACTTGCCCTCAAGCAGCTTATTATTTGGCGGTAAAGTATCTCGATAGGTTAAGTTTAGTTCGCGAGAAATCCCCACTCGCCCTTCAGCTCCGCTTTCAGCTTGTTTGCCCGAAATCAACTCCTCGTCGTTAACATGAGTGAGTCGGCCACGTACCACAGGATAAATATCAGTAGCGTTAATATGATTTAGGCTTAAAAAGTCATTTAATGGCTTAGCATCCTCAGGGGCTATATTCACTAGAAAGTAGTTAGGTGCATTTTCAGGTAACTGCTTTTGCCATTCATTAAGTAAATCTTGACGCAAGGCCAAGATGGTGAGCAATAATACCAATGCACTGCTAAATCCAACCAATTGCACAGCATTTTGACGAGCACGACGGCGAAGCCCAGCTAATGCTAGTTGGAAAGGATTGGTGGTTTTCATGCCAATGCCATGACCGAAACGGATCATCACAAAGCCCAGCACACTGAGTAAAAAACCTAACAACAGCACCGCAAGTACCACTGTCATCGTCAATGCTAAACTTCTTGAATACAAATACCCCAACAAGGCCATCGCGGCCAAGCTTAATAATAAATGGAGCCACATGCCCAGCTGCAGGCCTTCTAATTGGCGCTGCAATACTCTTAACGGCGGAATGGCTAACAGCCGCATTAACGGATAAGCAGAAAACATAAATGCACTGATTAGCCCCGTGCTTACACCTAATAGAATAGGCCGTAAATACGGTGGAGAATAAGCGGCTATCTCTGGTGGTAAAAATGCCGTAATGCCAATGTCGAGCAATAACCCGCCCAATAAACCCAGTGCAATACCCAATAAGGTCACTAACGACAAATGCAGCCCGAATAACACCCGAATTTGCTTGCCTGAAGCGCCAAAGGTTTTCAGCATGGCCACAACATCATAGTGGCGTTGACAGTAACGCTGCGCTGCAATACCAATCGCGGCGCACGCTAATGCAATACCGAGTAAACTGGCTAGCAGCAAAAAGCGCTCCGCACGTTGCACAGCTGAAGCGATCGGGGAATCTCCCGATTGCACATCTACCCAACGCTGGCTGTTATTGAGCAAAGGTTTAGCTTGCAGTTCAAAGGCCGTTAGCTGCTCTGCATCGCCAGTAAATTGGTATAAATACGTCACCCGACTACCAGGTTGAATAATACCTGTCGCCGCCACATCATCTAAACGTATGAGTAATACTGGTGAGGACGCAAACGGATTAAACCCTGCATCCGGTAAACGACTAATCTCTTCGGTTAGCGATAACTCACTATTGCCCAATTCAATGCTTTTTGGGTAGCCAAGCAAACCACCTAAACGATTTTCAAACCATGCTTGCCCCTTGCTTGGTAATGCTCGAGTGACACCGTTACTCAGTTCTATATCGCCTTTTAACGGATAACCATCACCTACCGCTTTAACGGTCACTAATTGAAATTTATCGCCCGAATACACCATCGAGTTAAATTGCATGTTAGTGACGTGGGCAAGGCCTAGCTCATTGGCAACAGTAAGGACTTGTGCATCAAGTTCAACCGGTGAGTCGATAATACGGTCGGCGGCAATAAAGTTAGAGGCTTCGCCATTAATGGCCACTTGTAAACGCTCACTAACCCGCGCTAGCCCGGTCACGGATAACACCGCTAACGTAATAGCCAACACAATAAGAATTAATTGTCCTTGAGCGAGTTCACGTTTAAACAATCTCCACGCAATTTGCCACTCCATTAATTAACCTCCGCAACAGGTTCCGCGCTCACATGGGCAGCCTTAAGATTATCTGCGTATGGTTCTGACAAATGGCCATTTTCCATCACTAATTGGCGTGCGCAACGTTTTGCTAAATGTAAATCATGCGTCACTAACACCAACGTGGTGTCACTTTCTTGGTTTAACTCAAACAACATATCAGCAATTTTATCACCATTCACACTGTCTAAGTTGCCTGTTGGTTCATCTGCAAACAGCACTTTGGGTTCACAAATAAAAGCTCTGGCAATAGCCACACGTTGCTGTTCACCACCCGATAATTGTTTAGGCAAATGATTTAATCGATGAGATAAACCAACGCGATTGAGCATGGTTTGGGCTTTCTGCTTGGCATCTTTGACCCCTGCAAGCTCTGCGGGTAGCATAACGTTTTCAAGCGCTGTTAAGGTATCAACCAGCATAAATGACTGAAAGATAAAACTGACTTTTTGCTTACGAAGCGCTGCTTTTTGCTCTTCATTTAATCCGGATAATGCCACCCCATCCAACACTATCTCACCAGAGGTAGGTGTATCTAATGCGGCAAGTAAACCCAATAGTGTCGACTTACCTGAACCTGATGGTCCCAAAATGGCGATACTGTCTCCTTGCTTGACTTCTATATTAATGCCGTTGAGGATAGTCAACTCTCCCTCTTGGGTCACGACAGTTTTATTGAGGTTAGTTACAGTAATGGCACTGGTATTTCGATCGATATTATTAGACATACAATCCTTCTTATATTCGTCACTTAAACGCGTGCTTACCAGCGTGTTTATACTGATAGTTATGAGTGTACCAACCTATGCTGCCACGATTTTGATATTAGGTGATAGCTTAAGTGCAGGCTATGGCATGCCAGAAGATCAGGGATGGGTACAATTATTACGTAACCAGTTGCCTCAGCATCAGATAATTAATGGTTCTGTTAGTGGTGAAACAACGGCAGGAGGATTACGTAGACTCCCGAGTTTACTGGCTTCAAGCCAGCCAGACCTGATTGTCATTGAGCTAGGTGGTAATGATGGGTTGAGAGGTTTTCCACCAAATAAACTGAAATCAAATCTTACAAAAATCATTACCCTATCGCAGCAACAAGGCGCCAAGGTGTTATTAACTGAGATTATGGTACCACCGAATTACGGCCCGAGGTATGCCAAATCTTTTACTCAGATTTATCATCAGTTAGCCAAACAATATACTATTAAGTTAATCCCTTTTTTCATGCAAGATATTGCCACCGACAAAACGCTTATGCAGCGCGATGGCATTCATCCGAATGAACAAGCTCAAGACACTATTACGCAGTTAATGTTACCTTGGATCACACAAGTTTTATCCGAGTAAACACTTAAATTTGAACAAGTTTTGTTCGACATGTTAAAAACATTTTAATAAAGTGATCGAAAGTCATTTTAATTTAAGCATCAATGTTTAAAATGGACACTCAGCAAGCGCATTAAATAAGCATAAACATATAACGATAAACTTTAGACAACAACTAAGGCAATAAGGAAATAATATGTCCGTCAGTCGTCAAAAAAAAGTATACTTGCCAACAGCAACACGTAAAAATCAATACATTACCATTGGTTTTCCGTTAACTGATGAATATCTTAATGCATACAGTGATTTAGAAACTTGTTACGATGAATTTAGCAAACTCGTCTATCAACTAGCCGAAAAGCAAGAATTGTACAACGTGCACGTTGTCACTACCGATAAATTGCCTATGGTACGCTTCCACAGTGAAGCTTATTGCTTAACCACAGATGAGCAATTACGTTTTTTCTATAACCCAGCCCACCATGAGGCTAACCGTTTACACAGCGTTGCAGGCTTTAGAGCTAGAAAACTTAGAATTGTATTTTTAGCCACTGGCAATGACCTTCGCAGTAATTCGGCTGAGTTTCACTCTCATGTACAAAAATTTATAGCTGAATTAAAACCATTATTACCCGTTAAAAATGTGCCAATTAAAGTCCGTGACCACCAGCATATTTCTTATGATTTCTTTGCTAAAGCAAAAGGACTAAAAGAAACCTACGGTTATAAATTACGCGCTGTTGATAGTCGCTATCACCGACGTCATTGCGAGCTACCAGAAAATGTCAGCACGCTCAATTATGTCACCATAAACATTCCAGTTGACCGCCGCATCAAAAAGCAGTTACTCGCAAATGATACCACCGACTTTACCAGTGTTTATCAAAAGGTATGTGACAAGTTTATCGAAGCGACTAAAAGCAAACAGCTTAATCGTGTTGCGGTGGTTGCCAACGGCAAAATACCACTTGTACGTAACAGTAAGTATGAGCAATTAACCAGTACTAACGAATTTCAGATGGTTGGGTTTGATCCTCATGCAGAATCACCAGAGCCGATTTGCCACTGGGATGCGAACAAGCTTGTAGACGTTTTCCGATTTGTGATTGTCGCAGGTAAAAGCGATGAAACAGACGAAGGCTATGGTCGTTTTATGAATCAAGTTGAAGAAGCTATACGTGTATTTACCAATGAGTTCGACATTGATAAAGAACACGCCGATGTCATTTTACGTTTCCATCAACACATCAGTTACAAAGCTTAGTCACTCATAAGCTTTACAGTATAAAAAACGACAGCCTAGGCTGTCGTTTTTGTTTTTAATCAATTGCGTTGTAGTGATGTTGCTGTACTACACCGATTGATTACGCTCCGCAAAACGATTCATCATAGTGGTCACTGATAGTGAAACGCCATGAGCAATTTTATCTGCTAGCTTTTTCTTCATTTGATATTGAATTTTAATCACTTGATGGGTGTTAACCAAGTCTAAAATTACATCATCGCTGGTAGAAACCGCATCGATAAGCCCTAAGTCAATTGCTTGCTGGCCATACCAATGTTCGCCAGTGGCAACTTTAGCAATGTCCATATTAGGACGATAACGGCCGACAAACTCTTTAAAAAGCACGTGAGTTTCTTCTAATTCCTGTTGGAACTTAGCTCTGCCTTCATCAGTGTTTTCACCAAAAACGGTTAAAGTACGTTTAAAGTTACCTGCGGTGTGCTGTTCATAATCAATATCATGATTTTTTAACAAGCGATTAAAGTTTGGTATTTGCGCAATCACCCCAATTGAGCCCACTATCGCAAACGGTGCGGCGTAAACCTTATTAGCCACACACGCCATCATATAGCCACCACTTGCAGCCACTTTATCCACGCAAATCGATAATGGGATATTAGCTTGACGCAAACGATCTAACTGACTTGACGCTAGGCCATACCCATGAACCATACCGCCACCACTTTCAACATTGACCAATACTTGGTCATCTTTATCTGCGATGGTTATAATAGCAGTCACTTCTTCGCGTAATGACGCGACTTCATTGGCATCTATACTGCCTTTAAAATCAATAACGAATACTTTGCCTTTGGTTAAGTTTTGTTTCTCAGCCGCTTTTTCGGCTGCTTTTACTTGCTTTTCATAGGCTTTAAATTGTTTTTTAGGCAGTAACTCTTCTTTCAACTGATGCTTTAATTGCATTAGCTCATCTGAAATATCAGTCAGTCTTAGCTCACCTTTATCAGATTTGTTTTTCATGCTTGCTGCCAGCACAAATATTACTACCGCTAAAATAGCGACAACAATGGTTACCGCTTTTGCTAAAAACAGGCCGTATTCATATAAAAATTCCAAAACTCGCTCCATACAGGGATGACAATCTTGCGGTATTTTAACAGTAATAACCGACAAGTAGACAATAAAAAACCCAGCTAATTGCTGGGTTTCTTAAGATATTGCGTACTAAATAGTAAACATTAGTTACAGCTTTGGATCACATCGCTGTTACTCACAACAATCGTAGCTTGTCCTAAACCTGCTGTTTTTGCAAAACCAGCAACTTGAGACTGCATTTCAACAGTCGCAGCAAGAGCCATTCCGTCTGTTACACCATCTACTTCACCTGGGCTAACAATCGAACTGTGATGGCCTTTAGAGAAGCGTACAGCACCAGAACCTGGCGTTGTAGTATCAACACATCCTAGCGCTAGCGAGGTAATTAACGGTTCAGTACCCGATAATGGGAAACCTTCAACGCTGTTAGGTAATGTTTGGTCACCTAAGTTGCCTGCCCCATCGCCAACCACTTCAATTAAATGCACTGGTAAACCAGTAGCCGCTAATTTTTCGCCATGGTTAATTGGGTCCGCAGAATCGACAGCTGTTTGCACTGCAAAAGCAAATGTTGGTATAAACTCAGCATACACTGCTTGAACTAAAGCAGCATACTCGGCACTACCTTCCTCATAACCTGCAGTATTTGCAGCAGTAACGAGAGCGGCAAACGTACTAGACGCGGTGACATTGGCGAATAACTGTGGACCAAATGCAGCAGAACCAGCAAATGCACCAGCTAAACCACCAGCAGGCGCCACTAACGATGTTGCATTAATAGCATAAGCGTTAGGTAAAGCATCACCCGTCATAGGATTAACTAATCCAGTACTAGCATAAGTAGAGAATGTAGTGCCAACAATGCCACCTAAACTCAAACCTTGTGCACTGATTTTAGACACATCAAATACTTGAGGTTGATTTGCCGCAGCGAGTTGTTGCGCCATTCCAGTCAATAATAATCTTAACCCTAATTGGTCTAAGGTTGCTTGACGGAAATTGTCACGCACTGTCAATGTGCTGGCGATGTTAACAAACACTAATGGGTTACCATTGGTGAACGCATTAGGCTTACCGACTACAGGACCAAAAGCTGGGGCTGTTGCAGATATCTCATAAGTGCCGTCTTTGTCTAAATCAAATGAACGAGCACCGTGCAATGGCATATCAATCGCAATAGTGGCAACACCAGCTGCAGCGTATGTACCCGCATAAGCTAGTGCCATTTCTTTACCACCACCTAAACCATGCATTGCGATTGTGGTTGGCCAACCACTTGTTGGAGGCACAAAAGTTCCACCTTGCGCAGCGGTAAATGCGGCAAGCTTAGCCGCATTCGGTAAGGTAATTTGAACTGAAACAGTTTCATAACCTTTGATAGCCGGAATAGGGTTAAACTTGGTTAAATGTTTCGTTTTATCTGCAGCAGTACCGTCATCAAGTTTCCACTGTTTACCTGCAAGCAATGCTGGGTTACTTAATGCAGCTTGAGGGTCAACACCATTAACAGATGCTTGAGCAAAAAAGTTAGCTTGGCTTAATGTACCCGCCTGTAAAGCTAGCAATACCGACACAGGACTGTCACCTTGAGCAAACCAACGGCCATTAGGTGCTGTTGGAGCACCATCGACGATTGGGATCACACAGCCAGCTGATGAACAATCACCGTAGATTGGCAGTTTAATTTTGGCTGTATAAAGATCAGCCATATCGGCGACTACATAGGCTGCACCCGATGCTGGCGTTAACCCAGCAGCCTGAGCAACTGTCAATCCAGTTGGCGTAGGTGCTTGCACAAATGAAGGTGTGTAAGCAGGATTAGAAGCCATCAATAATTTAGTGGTTTCATACACATCAGCGACTGACTGAGTGGTAAATAAACCTGAAAAACTAATCGATTCAGGATCAACACCGTGTGTTTCAGCAACACCTTTTTCATAACTGTTGACCAGATACTGCAGCATTTTTTGTTGTTCTGTTTCAAGCTGCTGTGTTTCAAAATCTAACTTTAACAGACCATAAGTTGTTGACGGAGCAATAGCACGGCCTAGCGAGTCTTGAATAAGATCTGTAGTCACATAGATATAAGACTGACCCGCTTTTAATGGTTTAATCGGTACTATGGCAACTTTATTGCCTGATGCTTTTGATACAAAATCAACACCAAATTGAAGCTCTTCACCTACTTTACAAGCTGAAACTGAAGGTGCTGATTTACACTCAGCATCACTTGATAATGCTCCGCCCACCGTCGCTTCAAACATACGCACCGCACCAGGTTGAAACACAGAAGCTGCATCTAACGTTAATGCATTGCCCTGTAAATCATTAGCAAGTTCGACAGTAATTGAAATTGGTGAACTAGTTGACCATCCATCTAATGCACCTAATGCAATTTGAGGATCAGTATAGTTACCGCTGGCTTCGCCAGGGATAGATAATGTGCCATCAGTGGTTCCACTGAAGAGTAAGTCGTTTGGTAATGGTACTTTGCTATTAGCAGGATCAAACTGCATATGTGAAACAGGCACTAACGGCTCAGCATTATCTACTGCTTCGTTAAAACTGTCACCACCACATGCTGTCAAGCCAAGAGCAGATGTTATTGCAACACCCAAAATGAGTCTTTTCATCTTTTTTCCCCAAATCTTGTTTTAATAATTTTGTTTTCCCCAAGAATTGGTCACAATAGTCCTATCATGCGACCATAAGGACTTATGTTAGTCCTTAACTATTCTCAAGTTAACGTAAAATTATTGAGTTAGCTACAAGTTTGTTACATGCAAATGACCTATTCTCATACAATTATTAATCATTTGTTTCAAACGGTCGTTTATTTTTTATCCGGTACTAGATTTGACGGGCGATTGCGCTAAGAGGAAATAATCAATCATGTTGGAATATCAAGCTGCAAAAGATTTACTCAATAACAAAACAATCTTGGTTACGGGCGCTGGAGACGGTATTGGTCGTGCAGCATCAATCGAATTTGCCAAACACGGCGCAACGGTAATTTTGCTCGGTAAGACCGTTAAAAAACTCGAAAACGTATACGATGAAATTGTTAATGCCGGTTATCCAAAGCCAGCCATTGTACCGTTAGATATGAAAGGCGCGACCGAACAGAATTATATTGATATGGCAGACACCATTGCCGAGCAGTTTGGTCATTTAGATGGTTTATTGCATAACGCATCTCAGTTGGGGGCATTAGGTCCATTTGAGCATATCGATTTAACCTCGCTTGAAACCATTTTAAAGGTCAATGTCACGGCTCAAGCCATCATGACCAAGTCATTATTGCCTATTATGCGTAAAACCGAGCATGCTTCAATTGTGTTTACTTCTAGCGGTGTTGGACGTAAAGGTCGTGCTTATTGGGGACCTTATGCATTTTCTAAATTTGCCACCGAAGGCATGATGCAAGTGTTAGCTGATGAATGTGACAATACCTCTGTAAGGGTTAATAGTATTAACCCAGGCGCGACTCGTACAGAAATGCGTGCAAAAGCTTATCCTGCTGAAGATCCACAAACACTAAAAACAGCTGAACAAATTATGCCGACTTATTTATTCTTAATGGGTAATGAATCTATCGACACCAATGGCCAGGCACTTAATGCACAATAGTTAACCTGCATGAGTTAACCTGCATGAGTTAACCTGCATGAGTTAACCTGCATGAGTTAACCTGGATTTGGGTTCGCTGAAATAAAAAACGGAAGCAATTGCTTCCGTTTTTGTATTAATAAGCGTCTCAGTTAGAAACTCATATTCTCGGAATTCTGGCTGACTAACTTTTCACCAATTCCTGTCACCATGGTTAACTGTTTCAGATCGGTAAATTTGCCGTTTTTGGTTCGATAGTCAACAATCGCTTTTGCTTTGGCTTGCCCAATACCTTTCAGCGCTTGTAATTCTTCAGCGCTGGCTTTATTGATATTGACCTTTTGCATAGCCGTTGACTTTTTCTCCATCGATTTTGTGGCTTGTTTTGTGGGCTCTGCCATTGTCTTTACCGTTTCAGCGGCGTAAGAATGACTACTTAGCAAGCAACATAAACCCATTAATAATGCAGTTAATGACAATGATTTCATTAGATTCTCCTTTCCTTCCTTAGTTTGCTGGTATGCGTCCTTCTCCATTACCAAGCTCGAACGATTCAGAACGCTATACGTTTCCGAATCGGAGGCTAACTGTAGTCAACAAAACTGAATTGTACAAAAAAACACTAATTTATTCGCTATTATCAGCTGACTGAGTTTGTTTCTGTTTATTTTTAGACATCATTGACGAAGTAAACTGCTTTAATTCACCGAGTAAATGTTGATGAACGTGGGATAATTTAGGCTTGTTGTGTTTGTTAAATGCAATCGGCCGGCACAAGCTCATGGCTTGATAACCTAACCTTGCGGTAAGTAAACCACCACCAAGTCCTTGTGCAATCCGAGCAGACACCTTGCCGGTCATTTCTACTGATAATAATTGGGTACCTAAATCGGTAATCACCTCGGTACTGCCAGCATAAATAATATTCGTCACAATACTACGAATCAGTTTTATGCGGCTCCAGTAACCCAGCTCCACGGCATAAATGGCAGCGACTTCATTAATCATTTTTTGATTTCGCCACAAGATAATAGCCATATCCAGCGCAGCTAAAGGGCTTGCGGCTAATAATAATGCCGACTCAGCAGCAAAGCGGTTAACGCGTTTCTTGGCCAGTAAATCGCGCTCGGATAACACGATATCTTCGAATAACAACACGATTTCTGCATCATTATGTTCATGGCTACAGGCTTGTAAATATTGTTGTTTAGCCTGATTATTTGGGTATTTGGCTAATATTGGTGCCAAAAACGTTTTGGATTCGCCCATTTGCATGCTTTGGGATAATCGTTCAGCTGTGCTTTGATGGTCACTGACTTTTTTAAGATTAACTAACTTACGCCATTCTTTAACCGTAACGACTGTGGCCCATAAGCTAACAATGGATAACACAGAAGCATAAAAACCAAATAACCACGGACTTTGTTGAAAAGAGTCAATTAACCCTATCACGGTTTGTACGATAACCAATAACACCAAACCAATTACCGATAGTGTAGCCAATAACGACCAACGCTTAGCCTTTGCAGGTTTAATGCTGTCTTCCATCGCTACTGGCAATTCAGTTAGCGATTGCTCACAAATAAAGTCAACTTCTTCAAATGATTTAGTCGGCTTAATTGCTTGTTCAGCCGATGGGTTCTCATCTGTCACAATAAGATCTGACTCGGTAAATATTTGCGTTTTTTTTATCGACGAATTACGTGTAGGTTCATTCATAACTAATGCTCACATTTATTCTCAAAATAAAACCATTAAGACAATTTATCGCCTAATAGAAACTCCAAGAGATGGTCGAGACGAATGTGTTCGAATTGCGGATTATTATCATGGATATGGCTCAAATTGGGCGGTAGAAAAGCACTAAAGCTAAACCCTTGTTGTTGCCAAAACTCTGCATCTGGTAATGATGTGGGTACATCTCCTGGGTATACGGTGACTTGCTTACCATCAAGCCCAGTGCCTTTTACCACTTCTTGTTGAACACCCTCTATATTAACCATCCCGTGTTGAGTGGCCTTAATCGCACTTATCGCCATGGTTTCAACTTCACTGCCTTCAAAGTTGGCATAATGTTGGCTTTGTTGCAGCATTGCGGTTAACAAACTAAGCACATGGCTTTGCTGATCACGGGTCACTCTGTCTACTTGGCTGGCAGCAAATAACACTTTATCTATCCGCGGTGAAAATAAGCGCCTAATTAAGCTCGACTGGCCAAACTGAAAACTTTCCATGATGCTGTTTAATGCGCGCCCCATATCATTAAACTGTGCCTGACCATGATTAAGTGCATTTAAACAGTCAACCAACACTAGTTGGCGATCAAATCGAGAAAAGTAGTCGCGGTAAAATGGCTTAACAACTTGTGATACGTACTGTTCATAACGGCGCTTAAGGACATGATAATTTGAATCGCTTGGACTTGCTGATAACTCTGAATGCTGAATTGGGCTTAAGGTAAGCAATGGGAAAAATGTCAATAACGGGGTATTTTCGTATTCGCCCGGTAACAACATACGCCCTGGTTGAGCATGATAAAATCCCTGTTGTCGAACCAAGTCGACCAATAAAGTTTGATACAAGTCAGCAATGTACTTAAGTTGCTGCTCATCAGCTAATTGGCTTAACTCTAACGTCTCTACAGCTTGGGTAAATGCGCTAAATAAGGGCGAGTGACGTAAACATGTCACATTAACCTGTTGCGATAAACACCATTGAGTAAAATCTTGTTTAAGCATCGGTAAATCAAGTAACCACTCACCTGGATAATCAACAATATCTACGTACAAGGTTGCGGTATCAGTTAGCTTTGCTAACAAACCTTGCTGAGGCTGATACTTAATCGCTAAACGTAATTCGGTAATGTTTTTGGTTGAAGCAGGCCAATACGGAGGTGACGAACATAATGCATTCATTGCGCCTTGATAATCAAAACTGGCAATGTCTAAATCGGGTTGCATGGCGCGGTTGACAGCAATTAGTCGACCTTCGCGAGCCACTTGCCATAATGGTAAAGGATTGTGCTTGGCACCTTTGCCAGCATGCAATAACTGGTTTACTAAGCCACTAATAAAAGCGGTTTTACCTGCACCAGATAACCCAGTGACGGCTAATCTGACATGACGATCGGTACTGCGGTTAACAATAGACTGAGCCGTTTGGCTGACTTTAAACAAGGAACGATCTAAAAATCTCATGATGGCTGATGGCTCCCCAAAAAACACGGGCGGATAACCGCCCATTAGAAGGATTAAAGACTATTGATTTGGCGTTTAAGATCAAAGTTGTCTGAGGTGACATGTTCTTCGAGTCGTCTTAAACGGAGTTCTAATCCGTTAAATTGACGATTAACATCAAACAATGCTTGCTTTGCAGGTTCACCTGCTTGCCAAATTTTCTTTTTAATTTCAATATCTTTGTGATTTTCTTTGTTGTCTAAGTTTTGTGGTTTGATGTCTAATATCATCCATAAGGCAATATAAACAACAAACACAATCCCTGTTCCACCGAGTAAGAATATCGACACAGCAATGACTCGCACTAGCCATGTTTCAAAGTTAAAGTAATCTGCAATACCTGAACACACCCCAGCCACTTTACCATTTTTTGGGTTGCGGTATAGAGTACGACCATTAGATGGGACCATGTTTTGCTCTCCATTCTGGTGATTCAGTATCTAAAATCGCTTCTAATGTTTCAATGCGACCGCTCATTTTTTCAGCTTTCGCAATGAGACCATTAAGCTGGTTAAATTCTTCCTCGGTGAGCCCCTGGCTCACTTGTCGCTTACTGCGATAATGAAGAACCAACCAGATAGGTGCCACAACAACCATAAAGATGATAATTGGTGCAATAAGAAGATCCATATCCATAACTCACCTCTGAATAAATTTACGCTTTAGATTTAGGTTGTGCTTTCGCACTCATTTTTGCTTTTAATGCTGCTAATTCATCATTGACAGAATCTTCTGCTTCTAATGCTGCAAACTCGTCAGCTAGAACGTTCTTTTTACCTAAATCATATGATTCTACTTGTGCCTCAAGTCCTTCAACTCGGCGCTCGTATTGTTCAAACTTCATCATTGCATCATCGATTTTGCTTGAATCAAGCTGCTTTTTGACTTCTAAACGTGAAGTGGCAGTTTGCTTACGCATAATGATGGTTTTTTGACGAGCACGAGCATCATTCAATTTTTCTTGAAGTTGAGCGATTTCATCTTTTAAACGAGCGACATGCTCTTCAACAACTTGCAGTTCCATCTCAAGTGTTTGCAATAAACCAACCGTTTTTTGCTTTTCACTCAACGCGGCTTTGGCTAAGTCTTCACGATCTTTGGATAACGCTAACTCAGCTTTATTCTGCCAATCTTGAACTTGCTCTTGAACACGAGCAATCCGGCGAAGTAATTCTTTTTTCTCTGCCAATACTTTAGCGGAGGTTGAACGTACTTCAACAAGTGTGTCTTCCATTTCTTGAATGATAAGACGGACCATTTTTTCTGGATCTTCGGCTTTATCAAGTATTGCGCTGATATTTGAATTAACGATATCTGCGAAGCGAGAGAAAATTCCCATAATGTGTTCCTCAAAATTAACGTGGATGTCGCAGTTGGTATTACACATTACGTGCCAACATTTACAAATGCAACAACATCATATACTTAAACAAATATTTAACTTTTGCTTTCTTTTAACACTCAAGCCATTTATTATGATTTTCACCAATTATTAGTCTAATTCACTAACAATTTTGCGAGTAAGCTAACTGTGAGCAAACAATTCCAGCAAGACAATCTCATCGGCCAATCTAATGCACTGCTTGAAGTATTAGAACATGTGTCTAAAGTCGCGCCATTATCTAAGCCGGTGCTCATTATTGGTGAACGCGGTACGGGTAAAGAATTAATTGCCGAACGACTACATTACTTATCCCCTCGTTGGGATCAAAGCTTTATTAAACTCAATTGTTCTTCATTAAGTGAAAACTTACTCGAAAGTGAACTCTTTGGCCATGAATCTGGTGCATTTACGGGTGCGAAAGGACGACACGAAGGCCGTTTTGAACGCGCCGATGGCGGAACACTGTTTTTAGATGAATTAGCCAACACTTCTGGATTAATCCAAGAAAAGTTGTTACGTGTCATCGAATATGGTGAATTTGAACGAGTCGGTGGCAGTAAAACGGTTCAATCTGATGTGCGACTGATTTGTGCCGCCAATGAAGATTTACCTACCTTGGCTGACAATGGTGAATTCCGAGCGGACTTACTCGATCGTTTAGCCTTTGATGTGATCACCTTGCCACCATTAAGACATAGAACCGAAGACATTATGCCATTGGCCGAACATTTTGCGATTAGCATGGCAAGGCAACTATCACTGGAATATTTTAGTGGTTTTAGTCCGTTGGCGGTAGAACAATTAATGATGCACAGCTGGCCAGGAAATATCCGGGAATTAAAGAATGTCGTCGAGCGAAGTGTTTACCGTGAAGGCGCTGATGGCCAAGAGATTGATCATATTATTTTAGATCCTTTTGCATCTCCCTATCGTCCTGTAAATCGTGTCAAAACCCGCGAACGTCAATTAAATCAAATAGAACATGCACCAACACCAGTGACGGAATCGGCTGAGTTAAATATTAAAACGGAAACATCTGTGGTGCTTAATAGCATCGAATTCCCGATAGATTTTAAAGAATACACCGAAAACAGCGAAATAGAACTATTGCAACGAGCATTAGCTGAAGGCCAATATAATCAGAAAAAAACCGCCGATTTATTGGGCTTAAGCTACCATCAGCTTCGAGGTATTTTGAAAAAGTACAATTTACTCGACAAGAGCTGAATCAAGCTTGGATATGCTCATTGCCCCAATGCAATGAACACTGTTAAAATACCCACTCAAAGTCGATAAAAAATGATCACACTATGCCTGTTATAGTAAAACGCTGGTATCAGCAGATGTCTTTATGTCTCTCCAGCATCATGCTGGCTGCATGCGGACAAGTGCAATTGCCTTCTGGCCTTGTGTATTGCAGTGAAGGTAACCCTGAAAGCTTTAACCCTCAGCTTGTTACATCAGGCACCACTATTGATGCAACTTCACATCAAATTTACAGTAGACTCGTCAATTACAGCCAAGAAAAAGCCGAAATCACACCTGGTTTGGCGACATCATGGCAGGTGTCCGATGATGGTTTAAATTATCTATTTACTTTACGTCAACATGTGAGTTTTCATAAGACCCGCCATTTTACTCCTGCAAGAGACTTTAATGCAGATGATGTGTTGTTTTCGTTTAATCGGATTATTGATCCACTGCATCCCTATCACTTAGTCAGTAGAACCGGTTATCCATTTTTTCAAAGCATTGGTTTTGCTGATTTAATTGGCTACATTGAAAAAGTAAACGACTACCAGGTTATGTTTCATTTAACTCGGAAAGACGCTTCTTTTTTATCTAATCTCGCCACTGACTTTGCCGTAGTGTTGTCGGCAGAATATGGTTATCAACTGTTAGCGCAAGGCACACCTGAAGATATCGATTATTACGCGGTAGGCACAGGACCTTTTCAGCTTAGCCAGTATGTGAAAAATGAATATATTCGCTACAAAAAGAATCCAGTTTATTGGGGCCCTAAGGTCGAGCTTGATCAATTAGTGTTTGATATCACCCCCAGAAGCACCGCACGTATTGCTAAATTAATTACCGGAGACTGCAGCGTTTCAGCATTACCTAAAGCTGGTGAACTGGCAGTGCTTGACCAACATAAAGATATTATTATCGATGCAAAACCTGGATTGAACGTCGCATTTTGGGCATTTAACACTCAAAAACCGCCATTAGATGATGTTCGTGTAAGACGCGCACTTGCGCATGCTATCGATAAAAATAATATTCTAGACGTGGTATATAACGATACCGCTGTCGAAGCGACAGGCGTTTTACCTCCGGCATCTTGGGCTTACAGCAAAAACTTATCTCCAAATGAATATAACCCTGAAAAAGCCAAAGTATTACTGCACCAAGCAGGTGTATCTAACTTATCCATTAATGTGTGGGCCATGCCAGTGGCGCGAATTTATAATCCGAGTGCATTGAAAACAGCGGAGCTCATTCAGGCCGATTTAGCCCGTATTGGCGTAAAACTGAATATCATTAGCTATGATTGGAGTGTATTCACTCAGAAGTTAGCCAGTTCCAATTATGATTCAGTGCTTATTGGTTGGAATGCGGATAATAGCGATCCTGATAACTTTTTCACTCCACTATTAAGCTGCGCCGCATTAGCTTCTAATAATAATCGCTCTCGTTGGTGCAACAAAGACTTTGAACATCTGTTAACCCAAGCTCAGAGCGTATCGACTCAACCTGAACGTAAAGCATTTTATCAATCCGCAGAAGCCATTATTAGCGATCAAGTTCCGCTAGTAACAATCGCACATGCCAAAAAAGTGGTGTTGAAAAAGAGCAATATTACCGCCATGCAAATTAGGCCTTATGGCGGTATTTCCTTCGCCAAAACAACTCAAGCAATAGAGGGAACTGAATAAATGTGGCGTTATCTTTTTAGTCGCATAACCCTGTTTATGGCCACGTCGCTAGTCATGGTGGCCGTACTCTTTATGGCATCAGGACAGTTTCCTGTCAGTAAAGCGTATTCTCTGTCTGGGGTTCAATATCCCACGCTTGAACAACAACAGCAAATAGAGCAAGACTATCAACTACATGATAACCAATTACTGCAGTTTACCGCATACTTGCGCCAGCGCTTATCGGGTAACTTTGGTATTTCCAGTAACTCACAGCAAGAGGTATTGGAGGAGCTTGAAGCAGTACTACCTGCGTCTTTTGAATTATCATTATTTTCTGGTTTTATTGCCGTGTTTTTTGGCGTGCCTATTGGCGTGCTAGCCGCATTAGGTAATAACAAAGCACTGCAACGCAGTATTTTAGCCATCACCTTAACAGGCTATTCTATTCCGGTATTTTGGCTCGGCTTGACCTTATCTATGTGGTTTGGGGTGAATCTCGGCTGGCTGCCTATTTCAGGCCAAATCAATTTACTTTATGAAATTGAACCTGTGACAGGTTTTATGCTGGTCGACACTTTATTATCCGATTCTAGTTATCGCATTCCGGCGTTTCATGATGCTTTATTACACTTGATTTTACCGGCGGTCACTTTAGCGGTACTTCCTTTTACCTTGGTAGTGAGGATCACCCGGCAAGCCATTTTAAATGTGATGAATCAAACCTATATCCGCGCCGCTGAAGCTCGCGGTTTACACACGGCTAAAATTCTACTCCGTCATGTTTTGCCCAATGCCTTAATTCCGGTAATAAAAAGTATTGGTTTAATGCTGGGATCATTTGCCAGCTATGGCATTGTGGTTGAAGTGATATTTTCGTGGCCAGGGGTTGGCAGTTGGTTAGTGTCGGGCATTTACCAGCGTGACTATACTGTTATTCAAGCGGGTATCTTATCTGTTTCATTATTAATTATTTTCTTAAGCATTTTGATTGATTTACTGCATACCGCAATCAATCCTATGAGCAGAAAGGAATTGTATGCCTCGAATTAAAATATACCAAGAAGACCATATAGCCTCGCCTATGTGGCGAATGTGGCAAACATTTTCTGCTAACCCATTTGCGGTGATCGGTCTATGGGCAGTGATTTTTTTATTAATATTAACTATTTTCGCCCCGTTTATAGCGCCTTATTCAGCAGAGATGCAAGACCAACAAGTATTACTTTTACCGCCATCATGGGATCCAGCTGGTACTGTAGAACACTTCCTTGGAACCGACGATCTAGGACGAGATATTTTTAGTCGAATCTTACACGGCGTACAATTAACCTTTGGCATGTCATTATTAATTGTTACTGCATCGCTGATATTTGGTTTTATTATTGGTTCTCTTTCAGGAATGATGCACGGCATAAAGTCGAGTGTGTTAAGCCACTTGCTAGATGCATTACTGTCTATCCCATCGTTATTAATGGCTATTCTAGTGGTTGCTGTCATGGGACCTGGGCTTAATAATGTGTTTTGGGGCGTTGGGATTGCGATGGTTCCACAATTTGTGCGTGCTATCCATCTAGCGGTTCATGAAGAGCTTCAAAAAGAGTATGTTACCGCAGCCAAATTAGACGGTGCCAACTCGTTACAAGTTTTTTGGTATGTCATCATGCCCAATGTATGGGATGTGGTGATTATTCAGGTCACTATGGCAATATCTGCCGCAATACTCGATATTGCCGCTCTCGGTTTTTTAAACCTTGGTGCACAAGCACCGAGTCCAGAATGGGGTGCAATGGTCGCACAAGGGCTTGATAATTTACTGCTTGCGCCTTGGACCGTTACTATCCCAGGTGTCGCGATTTTGTTTACTGTATTATCGGTCAACTTAGTCGGCGATGGTTTACGTTCTGCGCTTGCACCGATAAGAAATTAACCTATGCCTTTACTCGATATTCGTAATCTCACCATTGAATTAGATACACCTGAGGGCACTGTGAAAGTGCTCGAAAAAGTCAGTTTGACTATTAATCCAGGTGAAATCCATGGACTTGTTGGCGAATCTGGCTCTGGGCGCAGTTTATTGGCCAAAGCAATTCTAGGCGTACTAGGTCCTAATTGGCATATTATTGCTGACCGTATGATGTGGGATGGAAAAAACTTATTAGAAATGAGTTCGAAGCAACGACGCTGCCTGATGGGCAGTGAAATGGCGATGATTTTCCAAGACCCTTCTGGCAGTTTAGATCCGGTAAAAACCATTGGCAGTCAATTGATTGAAGCTATGGTACCCAACAAAAATATTCCTTTTTGGCGACGTGGAAAGGCGACCTATTTAAACGCGCAGAAATGGCTCCACAAAGTCGGTATAAAAAAACCAAAACAACTGATGAAGTGCTATCCATGGGAATTGTCTGAGGGCGAATGCCAAAAAGTGATGATTGCGATGGCTGTGGCGAATCATCCTAAATTGCTGATTGCCGATGAGCCAACCAACTCAATGGAGCTCAACACCCAAGCGCAAATTTTCAGACTATTGTCGCAACTCAATCAACTGCAAAACGTGTCTATTTTATTGGTTAGCCATGAGTTAGAAACCATGGTGCACTGGTGTGATAACTTAACGATTTTGTACAGTGGTCAAGTTATGGAATCAGGCCCTGTTAGCGAAATGGTAGCAATGCCTTATCATCCTTACACACGGGCATTATTAAAAAATCTACCTGACCATACTGAAAAAATGCGTCATAAAGCTAACTTACCCACACTGCAAGGCTCTTCGCCGTCGATGCAGCATTTACCTGCCGGTTGTCGGCTTGGTCCACGTTGCCCAGAAGCCCAACGCCAATGTGTAAAACAGCCTAATCTTGAACATATTAAAGACCGCTATTTTGCCTGCCATTTCCCTTATAAAAGTGAGCAAGAAGATGACGATGCCATTGCTTAAAGTAACCGACTTAAGTAAACAATACTTAACCGGTTATAAGCATTTTAAACCTCAATATTATCAGGCTCTCTCTCCGGTTTCATTTGAACTCGGTCGTGGTGAAACCTTGGCTATTGTGGGGTCGGTTGGTTCGGGTAAAAGTACCCTCGCCCGAATTCTAGTGGGTGCTGAACAACGCAGTGGCGGCGACATATTTTTTGAAGGTGAAGCTTTAGAAACACGTAATTTAAAACAACGGTGTCGGTTGATCCGGATGATTTTCCAAGATCCGACAACCTCGCTTAATCCACGTTTATCGATTGGTAACTTACTTAAAGAACCGTTACGGTTTAATACCCAATTAAGTTCAACTGAACGAAAAACATTGGTGATTGAAACCTTAAGAAAAGTCGGCTTATTACCTGAACACGCAGAGTTTTATCCACACATGATTTCCGAAGGCCAAAAACAGCGTGTCGCGGTTGCACGTGCCTTAATGCTTAACCCTAAAATTATTATTGCAGATGAAGCACTAACGGCTTTAGATTTATCGGTCCGGTCTCAGATTATTAATTTGCTATTAAAGCTGCAAAAAGAGATGGGATTATCGTATATTTTTGTATCACATAATCTGAATATTATTCGTCATGTTAGCGATAAAATTATGGTGTTGCAAAATGGTCATATGGTCGAGAAATCTACTACTGAGGCCTTATTTACTTCACCACAACATGAATACACCCAACGACTCATTCAAGAACAAAGTCAATTTATGCAAAAGCGCTAAACTGCTCCAACCACTGTGGTTTTGAGGGCGTTTTAGAAAAAATCAGTGCCAATTGGCCGTCGAACTATTTATCCTAGAGCCAATGTTAAAGGAAGAAGCTTAAATATGATTATTAAACCTAAAATTCGTGGCTTTATTTGTACCACTACTCATCCAGTAGGTTGTGAAGCCAACGTTAAAGAACAAATCGAACTCATTAAGGCCAAAGGCAAAATTGCTAATGGGCCTAAAAAAGTATTAGTGGTCGGTTCTTCAAGTGGCTATGGCCTTTCGTCTCGTATCACCTCAGCATTTGGTAGCGACGCTGCCACTATTGGTGTGTTTTTCGAAAAACCAAGCTCTGAAACCAAACCCGGTACAGCAGGTTGGTACAACACTGCGGCATTTGATAAGTTTGCTAAAGCAGAAGGCTTGTATTCAAAAAGCATTAATTGCGATGCATTCAGCCATCAAGCAAAGCAACAAGTCATTGAGCTTATCAAGCAAGATTTAGGTCAAATCGACATGGTGGTTTACTCACTGGCTTCTCCAGTACGTAAAATGCCTGACACCGGTGAAGTTATCCGTTCATCACTTAAGCCAATTGGCCAAACGTATACTGCCACGGCTGTTGATACCAATAAAAATACCATTATCGACACTTCTGTAGAGCCAGCGACTGAGCAAGAAATTGCTGATACCGTCACGGTAATGGGCGGCCAAGATTGGGAATTATGGATGAGTGCGCTAAGCGACGCTGGCGTATTAGCTGACAATTGCAAAACGGTTGCTTATAGTTACATTGGTACCGAATTGACTTGGCCTATTTATTGGCATGGCGCTTTAGGCAAAGCCAAAATGGATTTAGATCGTGCAGCTCATGCCCTTGATAGCAAATTATCAGCTACTGGTGGCTCAGCTAACGTTGCAGTGTTAAAAAGTGTCGTGACTCAAGCGAGCTCAGCAATTCCAGTAATGCCACTTTACATCGCCATGGTATTTAAGAAAATGCGCCAAGAAGGCTTACATGAAGACTGTATTGAACAAATATACCGTTTATTCAGTGAACGCCTATACCGTGTTGATGGCCAAGCACCAGCTGTTGATGGCGAAAATCGCTTACGCCTTGATGACTGGGAACTTCGCGAAGAAATCCAGCAGCATTGTCGTGATTTATGGCCGTTAGTGACCACAGAAAATTTAAGCGAACTCACTGACTATGATGAATACAAACAAGAGTTTTTAAAGCTGTTCGGTTTTGGTATTGATGGTATCGATTACGAAGCAGACGTGAATCCTAGTGTAACGTTTGATGTTATTGAGCTATAAGCCTAATTTCAACAAGTGTTAACGTAAAACCATAATGCACTGCATTATGGTTTTTTTATGAGCGATACATTGTGAAGATTCATATTTATAACAGTAAAGTCTGTCAAAATGCGGCGAGATTAGCTAATTAACATACCGTTATTGCTAAGCCGTACTAAAACAACCGTCTTATTATCTGAAATCGGGCCTGAAGTATTTCGAATTGAATTCAGCGACATCATTTTATCATACAAATAAATGTAACTCAGCCATGAGTTCATCAAGGCTTAATAACTTAAGTTAAACAACGGGTAAATAAATGAGTACCTGTTGTGGAGATAACGCTTGTCTTGGCTCATGTTGCGCTAACTTATTATCATTACTGTCGAGTCGTTCTAAAAACAACGGGTAATTTCGTAGTGTAATATCATTAGCATTAACCCAATCGCGATACAGGTAATCTATTGCCGCTGTTAGACCATTGTCATCACCACTGTATTTAATCATCGCACATCGTCCCTGAGGGATTGATTTGAGCTTAATCTGGCTCGACTCAGACACTATAGCTTGTGTCTCGGCATTTAACGATACACCAATATCAATTCGATATTGCGTTTTAACAGATAACTCAGGGGTTGAGTAAAGTAGGTTAAAGGTTCTGCAACTTGTAGGAGATAAGCCATGCTGTCGACGCCAATCAATAAATGTTGCAATGGTTTGAGGTAATAAAGCCGGATCACCATGATGTTCCATCACCGCTAATGCCTGCGCATCAAACGAAACAATATCAACCGAGTAAGATTGCTTATCTTGCTGATTAGCATCTACTC
Organism: Shewanella sp. S1-58-MNA-CIBAN-0166; assembly: GCF_040310085.1. Classification (NCBI taxonomy): domain Bacteria; kingdom Pseudomonadati; phylum Pseudomonadota; class Gammaproteobacteria; order Alteromonadales; family Shewanellaceae; genus Shewanella; species Shewanella sp. S1-58-MNA-CIBAN-0166. Next base: position 82,198 of record NZ_JBEOPN010000015.1, read on the forward strand.
GAAATGATTTAAGCGGTTGTTGCTTCGCAAAAAAATTGCCCCAGTCAGGTGCTTGCTGAAACGATTCAGGGCTTTGACCTATACTGCGAGTAAACGATTCGATAAAGTGCTGTTCGTTACGATACGCTAATTTAGCCGCTATTGTGGCCAGAGAAACTTGCTTGCCAAAACCTAATAAATGGGCAGCTTCTAGGCTTTTGAGCAATTCAACATAAGCGTCAATAGACATATGGTACAGCGCAGTAAACAATGGGTCGAAATGACATAGTGGGATGTGGGCAATGTCGGCCAACACTTGTCGATCAAAAGGCTTATTTAAGTGTTGATCTAAATAGGCTAATGCACGCTCAAATGCCTGATCAAGTCTGTGGCTCATGCCCTCTCCTTATGGATTAAATTATTACAGCCAATTATTTATCATAACTAATATAAATTAACGGGTTATTTAAACACATGCAATAAAACACACTTTTGTGCTAACAATGTGGCAATGTACACTAGTCGACTAATTGAATATCTAAACCTTCTAGTAAACTTAAGGCTTCGAACCGACTGAATTTGGCTTGCTTAACGTTATTAGCAGTAATATCAATTTGGTAATTCAACGCATCGGTAAAATTCGCCTTCGTTAAATTTGTATGATTAAATTGGCTTAAATTAAAATCGGTCAGACGCAAATCTGCTTTGTTTAAATTAGCTTCTCTAAAGTCGACATCATGAGCGCGGCAATCAACAAGTGAAAACTCGGGTAAATGCAGCGCATAAAAATTACTGCCATCGAGCAAACATCGTTCAAACTTAATTGTGGTTTGAGTCATAAATTGCGGCCACTCAGCTTTAGTCCAATCAATACCTATGGCTTTACTGTCGCTAAAAGTCACATCATCAAACTCTGTAGCAACAACTGACATTACGCTTAAATTACATTGACTAAAAACACACTCAATAAAATGGCAATGATAGAAATCACTTTGACTAAAATCACATTGGGTAAAATGACAGCGTTCAAAAGTAATATGTTTGAACTGTAAAGCAACGCCCTTGATCGATTCGAATAAGTCATCACTGTAATTTGATAACCCAAACAATTCACTAGGTTGTATATTTGAGATAGTTTTCATGCCTTAAGCACCTTATAAACAAAAAGACCTAGACGTGAGCCTAGGTCTTTTTGTATTTCATCTGTTGCGACGACTTAACTAGTCGGCAACTGGATACTCAATTTCAGCATCAGCTTTAAGTGAGGCAACCACTGCTCGATAATCAGCTTCGCTGTATTGAGGCGCAATACGTTGTTTAAGCGTATTGATGAGGTTGTCATTAATGCCTTCTGCTTTATTGACTTTATCAACCACAATAACCGCATAACCTGTCGCTAACGCTGCAGTATCAATTGTGACACTATTTTCAGCAGGAGCGGCAATTTTGAAGGCTTTATTGGTGATAGCTTGATCAATATCCTGATTAAAGCGACCTAGTTTAGCTAATGTCGTCAATGAAGCACCTGTTAGCGTGTTATTACCCGCTTTTAACTGTGCCATATATTCCGCAGCTTTGTCACGAGCACCGTCATTCGCTTTATCTTGCTGTAAACGTTCAACAATACCAGCTTTTACTTCAGCAAATCCCATAACGCCAGCTGTCTGATGTTTTTTCATGCGAATAACCACTACATGGTTTGGCGCAAGTTCAATCACATCGCTGTTTAAACCACTTGCTAACACTTGGTCAGAAAATGCGGCTTTGATAAATTCAGGATTGTTAAATTTAGCGGGTACGTCATCACGCGAGAATAACTGCGTTGATTGTACTTTTGCATTAACCGCTTGCGCAGTTTCAGCTAAAGTATCAGGGATTTCGTAACTGGTATCAGCCAACTTAGTTTGTAAGCTATAAAACACATCTAAGGCTTTCTTTTCTTGTAGCTGAGCAACAATTTTCGCTTTAACGTTTTCAAAAGCGGTTGCTTGGCTAGCTTGTAAATCAAGCAGCTTAATAATGTGGTAACCAAATTCACTTTTCACAATTGACGAGACTTGATCTTTTTGTAATCCAAAAAGTGCTTCATCAAATGCAGGGTCCATTACGCCTTGTTCAAACCAATCTAACTTACCGCCCTGTTGAGCACTAAGCTGATCGTCAGAATCAGTTTTTGCTAACTCAGCAAAATCTTCACCCGCGGTTAACTTGGCTTCAATAGCATCAGCTTTGGCTTTATCTGCGCTGTCATCGTCAGTTGCGGCGACAAAAATATGCGCAGCAAGACGTTTTTCAGCCGTTTGATATTGCTTTTGATTCTCTTCGTAATAAGTTTTCACTTCTTCATCAGAGGTTTCGCTGTTTTTAGCCATGTCGGCAACATTCAATTCAACATACTCAAGGCTGACTTTTTCAGGGCTCATGTATTGCGAAACATTAGCATCGTAATAAGTTTGAGCTTCTTCATCAGCGACAGAAACAGTTGATAAAAACGGTGTTGAGTCGACGACTAAGTAGCGAATATCACGGGTTTGGCCTTGAACTTCTGCAAGCTGTTTAGCTTCACCGTCAAGCACAAACTCACTACCAACAAGCGCATTTAATAACTGACGACGGGTCATATCTACACGCATCATGTTTCTAAAGCTTGTGGTTTGATAACCTAGTTGACGCAATACTGCTAGGTAGCGTTCGTTATCAAATTGACCGTCGGTTTGAAATGCAGGCTCTTCGATAATCGCTTTCTTGATTTGCTCATCTGATACACGTAAGCCCAACTTGTTGGCAGCTTGATCAATGAGCTTATCGGCAATTAAACGATCCAATACACCTTGCTTAATTCCGTTCATGTAGGAGTCGTCAGCCGCTAATGCAGTAAACATTTCGCCTAGCTGTTGCTCAATACGCGAGCGTTCATTTTGAAAAGCCTGTTCAAGTTCGTTGGCGCCAACTTCGTCACCATTAACAACTGCAGCAGGTACACCCGTGTTTGAGCCTAAATAACTGCTCACACCGGCAAAAGCAAAAGAAAGTATCACAAGTACTAGAATTGTTTTAGCAACAATCCCCTGTGATCCTTCACGAATTTTTTCTAACATCTGAATTCTCGCTTGTTGCGATTAATAAAATAAAAAGGCGCATCACCTTGTGGATGCGCCTTATTGTAAATTATATGGAGTTATCAGACGCTACCACGGGTATGACCCAATACTCCCAATATGTATTATGCTTTGCATAACAATATTGCTTTTCGTAAAAAGCACCGCCTAAGCAGTGCTTGTATTACGAATGCCTTACAAAGGCCACGTTATTAACTATTTAGTTAACAGCGTCTTTTAGCGCTTTGCCAGCTTTGAACGCTGGAATGTTCGCAGCAGCAATTTTAATTTCTTTACCCGTTTGTGGGTTACGGCCAGTACGTTCAGCACGTTGACGTACTTCAAATGTACCAAAACCAACTAGAGAAATCTTATCGCCATCTTTAAGACCTTCCGTTACCGCAGCGATAAAAGAATCTAGTGCGCGGCCAGCAGCAGCTTTAGAAATATCAGCACCAGATGCGATTTTCTCGATTAGTTCAGATTTGTTCATGTCATCCCCTTGAATGTTATTGTCGCGCCGCAACCAAATCTATGTTTAGAGCGGTCTGCGGAGGCTTTATTTTATAAGCTTGATAACACACCAAACTTAGTACGAAAACCAAAAAATGAAATTGGATACTGCTCAACGCCAGATGCCCCAAGGGCTTGGTGCGTCTGACTATCCACAAACCTAGGCTACCACAGGTCAGCGTTTTGTTAAGCCCCTTTTTTCATTTTTTTCATGCTCTACAGCAATTTTTTAACTAACAAGCTATTTTTTAACCACTTCAAAGCCTTCAACTGGTCGCTCAAGCGCCAATTTCAACACTTCATCTATCCAACGCACTGGATGAATGATTAAATCAGCAATCACATTTGCAGGAATTTCTTCCAGATCGCGTTCATTTTCTTGAGGAATTAATACATGCTTAATTCCACCGCGATGGGCTGCTAATAGCTTTTCTTTTAAACCACCAATAGGCAATACTTCGCCACGTAGAGTAATTTCACCTGTCATGGCTACATCACTACGTACAGGGTTACCGGTTAAACTAGACACTAACGCTGTACACATTGCCGCACCCGCAGATGGACCATCTTTTGGCGTCGCACCTTCTGGTACATGCACATGAATATCTCGTTTTTCATAAAAATCATTGTTAATGCCAAGATTTTCAGCACGAGCACGTACTACGGTCATTGCCGCTTGAATCGATTCTTTCATCACATCACCCAGCGAACCGGTATAGGTTAATTTACCTTTACCTGCTACTGAGGTGGCTTCGATTGTTAATAAATCGCCACCAACTTGAGTCCATGCAAGACCGGTTACTTGACCGATTTGGTTATTCGATTCAGCTTTACCGAAATCAAAACGTTGCACACCAAGGAATGACTTTAAATTTTCCTGGTTAACTTCAACCATTTTGACCGTTTTATCAAGCAAGATATGCTTAACCACTTTGCGACAAATCTTCGACAATTCACGTTCTAATGAACGCACACCCGCTTCACGAGTGTAATAGCGAATAATGCCTAAAATAGCGCTGTCATCAACCTTGATTTCTTTTTCTTTAAGACCGTTACGTTCAATTTGCTTAGTCAGTAAATGCTTCTTAGCAATATTGAGTTTTTCATCTTCGGTGTAACCCGATAAACGAATAACTTCCATACGGTCAAGTAAAGGGCCAGGTATATCCATTGAGTTTGACGTAGCAACGAACATCACATCTGATAAGTCATAATCAACTTCAAGATAGTGATCGTTAAAGGTCGCATTCTGTTCAGGATCGAGCACCTCTAATAACGCTGACGATGGATCGCCACGCATATCAGAACTCATCTTATCGATTTCATCGAGTAAGAATAATGGGTTTTTAACCCCTACTTTAGCCATCTTTTGAATGACTTTACCTGGCATAGAACCAATGTAGGTACGACGATGACCACGAATTTCCGCTTCATCACGTACGCCGCCTAAAGCAACACGAACATACTTACGGCCGGTTGCTTTGGCAATCGACTGGCCCAATGAGGTTTTACCCACACCTGGAGGTCCGACTAAACACAAAATAGGCCCTTTAAGCTGCTTAACTCGGCTTTGAACCGCTAAATACTCAAGAATACGTTCTTTGACTTTTTCAAGCCCATGGTGATCGGTATCGAGTACTTCTTGCGCCTTGGCTAAGTCACGCTTTATTTTTGAGCGCTGCTTCCAAGGTACCGCAGTCATCCAGTCAACATAGCTGCGCACAACTGTGGCTTCAGCTGACATAGGTGACATCATTTTGAGTTTGTTTAACTCAGCAGTGGCTTTTTCTTTGGCTTCAACTGGCATGCCAGCTTCTTCAATCTTACGCGCCAATACTTCAAATTCGTCGTGGCTTTCGTCAATATCGCCTAACTCTTTTTGAATGGCTTTCATTTGCTCATTCAAATAGTATTCGCGTTGACTTTTTTCCATCTGTTTTTTAACACGAGTACGGATTCGTTTTTCGACATGAAGCAAGTCAATTTCCGATTCCATCATCGCCATTAAATATTCCAGACGCTCACCGACATTGATCATCTCAAGGACAGATTGTTTGTCTTCAAGCTTCAATGGCATATGTGCAGCCATGGTATCTGCTAAACGAGCGGCTTCATCAATCCCCGACAATGAAGTTAATACTTCAGGTGGGATTTTTTTATTTAACTTGATGTAGCCTTCAAATTGACCGATAGCACTGCGAACTAACACCTCTTCTTCTTTATCACTTAATTCTTCAGACTCGAGGTATTCAGCTGTTGCGGCAAAGAATTCTTCTTCTTGGGTGTATTGCTTGATTTTGGCACGCTGGCCACCTTCAACTAATACTTTTACCGTGCCATCTGGTAATTTAAGCAACTGTAAAATAGAGGCAACAGTACCAATATCGAAAATATCGTCTTTGGTAGGCTCATCAAGATCTGCATCTCGCTGAGCGACTAATAAAATTTGCTTGTCTTGTTCCATTGCCGATTCTAGGCAACGAATAGATTTTTCCCGTCCCACGAATAGCGGAATTACCATATGCGGGTAAACTACCACGTCTCTAAGTGGTAACACGGGGAGTTCGATATGCGCTTCACGCTCTTTAGTCATGGCTCGATTCCGTTTAATGAAATTGACTTATTACTGAGTATATTGGGGTGATGTTATCAGTTTCAATGGCTAATACGAAAAAAGGAGCCCAATGGACTCCTTATTTTTCAACTTCCTGACTATCAGTGCAATTATTGCTCGCCTGAAGCAGCCTGTGTCTCAGTGTTTTCGTAAATCAAAATAGGGGCTGACTCGCCTTTCACTACTGATTCATCAACAACGGCTTTAATCACGCCTTGTGTCGACGGAATATCATACATTGTATCGAGCAAGATGCTTTCAACAATAGAACGTAACCCACGTGCACCGGTTTTACGTGACATTGCTTTTTGAGCGATGGCTTGTAATGCATCGTCACGGAATTCAAGTTCGACATTTTCCATCTCAAATAATGCACTATATTGTTTAGTTAATGCATTCTTTGGCTCAGACAGAATCTGTACTAATGCAGCTTCATCTAACTCAGTTAGCGTAGCAACAACAGGTAAACGACCAATAAACTCAGGAATTAAACCAAACTTCACTAAATCGCCAGGCTCTACTTGGCTAAGGATTTGTGAAATAGTCGCTTTATCCGCTTCGCCTTTTACTTCGGCACCAAAGCCAATTCCGGTTCCGGTGTGTGCACGTTGCTCAATGACTTTTTCAAGTCCAGCAAACGCACCACCACAGATAAACAGAATTTTAGACGTATCCACTTGCAAGAATTCTTGTTGTGGATGCTTACGTCCGCCCTGTGGAGGAACAGAAGCAACGGTGCCTTCAATTAACTTAAGCAACGCTTGCTGAACACCTTCACCCGATACATCACGAGTAATTGAAGGATTGTCAGATTTACGACTGATTTTGTCAATTTCATCAATATAGACGATACCGCGTTCCGCTTTCTCAACGTCGTAATCACATTTTTGCAGTAGCTTCTGAATGATGTTTTCAACATCTTCACCCACATAACCAGCTTCGGTTAATGTGGTTGCATCTGCCATAGCAAAAGGGACATTAAGTGAGCGTGCTAACGTTTCAGCCAATAAAGTTTTACCGCTACCGGTTGGACCTAATAGTAAAATGTTACTTTTACCTAGTTCAACGCCATCTTTAATAGCGCCATTACGTAAACGCTTATAATGATTGTATACCGCTACGGCTAACACTTTCTTAGCCTGATCCTGACCGATTACGTAGTCATCAAGATGTTTGCGTAATTCATGCGGTGTCGGCAATTTGTCTTCATCACGTTTGGGTGAAATCTCTTTGATTTCTTCACGGATAATGTCATTACATAAATCAACACATTCGTCACATACATAAACTGATGGACCAGCAATGAGTTTTCTGACTTCATGCTGACTTTTTCCGCAAAAAGAGCAGTACAGCAGTTTGCCGCTGTCACCGTTATTTTTGTTATCGCCCATTATTCTACCTCTGTTTACAACTTAGGTTGAACCTAAGCTCTGCTTGTAGATACTTATCATAACCACATTGATGACTGAACGCCTTTCAATACAGAATACCTGAAAGTATCTAGAAAATCAGCTACCAGTTTTAGCCGCGACTCGTGAGTAATGAATCGACAATACCATATTCAACAGCTTGAGTAGCACTCATGAAGTTATCACGGTCGGTATCACGTTCAACAACCTCTAACGGTTGACCAGTATGGTCCGCTAACATTTGGTTTAATTTATTCTTAATACCAAGAATTTCTTGAGCATGAATGGCGATGTCGGATGCTTGACCTTGGAAACCGCCTAATGGCTGATGGATCATCACTCGAGAGTTCGGTAAACAATGACGTTTACCTTTAGCGCCACCGGCTAACAAGAATGCGCCCATACTCGCGGCTTGTCCCATACATACGGTACTCACATTAGGCTTAATGAACTGCATAGTGTCATAAATAGCCATACCTGCTGTGACAGAGCCACCAGGAGAGTTAATGTACAAATAAATATCTTTATCTGGGCTTTCTGACTCAAGGAATAATAATTGAGCAACAATAAGGTTAGCCATGTGTTCTTCAACTTGACCAACTAGAAAGATGACTCGCTCTTTTAATAGACGAGAGTAGATATCATAAGAACGTTCACCTTTAGCTGTTTGTTCAACAACCATAGGTACAAGAGCATTGAGTACTGATTCTGGTGCTTTATGCATTATTCATTTCCCTAAAATAAAAATGGCCCGCATGAGAGGAACCTCATACGAGCCATTATAAATGGCGAACGGCTTGTTAAGTCAAGCTTAGCTTACGCTCGTCCGGTAGCCTTGTTCATAAATTCTTCAAAAGCGACGTCTTTAACGGTTACTTTTGATGATTTTAACAATGCTTCCACCGCTTGCTCTTCAAGCGCTACGTTGCGCATGTTTTGCATGAGTTCTTTGTTTGAGTTGTAGTATGAAACAACTTCAGATGGATCTTCATACGCTGAAGCCATAGATTCGATCAATGTATTAACACGATCATCTTCTGCTTTTAGTTCGTTTGTCTTGATGACTTCGCCTAATAGCAAACCGATTTTAACACGACGTTCAGCTTGTTCAGTGAAAAGTTCAGCCGGAAGTTCAGGCATATTTTCAGTTTGACCACCAAAACGCTGCATAGCTTGTTGACGAAGTACATTCACTTCACCCTCAATAAGCGCTTTAGGAATAGCGATGTCGTTTGCTGCAAGTAAACCAGTAATAACCTGTTCTTTCACATTCGCTTTTAACGCTTGTTCTAGTTCACGAGTCATGTTTTTACGGATTTCAGCTTTAAGTGCATCTAAGCCACCTTCAGCAATACCAAACAATGAAGCAAATTCATCATTCACTTCTGGCAGATTAGCCGCTTGAACTTCAGTTAAAGTAATAACGAACTTAGCCGCTTTACCTTTCAAGTTTTCAGCGTGGTAATCTTCAGGGAAAGTCACTTCGATTTCGAATTCATCACCTGTTTTATGGCCTACGATACCGGTTTCAAAACCAGGGATCATACGGTTGCTGCCTAATTGAAGTTCGAAATCATCAGCTTTTCCGCCTTCGAATTCTTCGCTGTCAATAGAACCGATAAAGTTCATTTTAACTTTATCGTCAGCAACTGCTGCACGTTCAACAGCGGCAAAAGTGGCATGTTGCTTACGTAACGTCTCAATCATAACATCAACGTCAGCATCATTAACTTCAGCTTTAGGCTGTTCAACTGCAATGCTATCTAAACCCGTTAGAACAACTTCTGGGTAGATTTCAAATGTTGCAACGAATTCAAAAGAATCACCTTCAGTTGAACCAGGAGTAAATACTGGCGCACCTGCAGGATTTAACTTTTCAGCTACGATTGCTTCAATAAAGTTGCGTTGCATCACTTCACCAGTGATGTCTTGACGAATGGCTTTGCCATAACGCTTGTTGATTTCGCCGATAGGCACTTTACCTGGGCGGAAACCTGGAAGACGAGCACGCTTAGCTTCGCGCAATACATTGTCTTTAACCAATTTCTCGATTTGCTCAGCAGGTACAGAAATAGTTAGGCGACGCTCTAGGCCTTGAGTTGTTTCAACAGAAACTTGCATTGTTTTACCTCGAAATATGTCTGACGTTCTTTGTAATGGTCGACAACTCAACCATTAGATATTCGTTTCTTGACCATGGATTTAGCTCTGAAACCCAGCACAGCGATATTATTGATGCTGAAGACGCTGTTGGTACAGGTAGCTTATTTTTGATATTTATCAAGACGCGACATTATAGCTACCGTTTTTAACAGAGTCGAGCCTGAAAAGGTCGATTTACATGATAAAAACGCCGACTTATGTTCAATTTTGACGTGTTTGCACGTTTAATGTGCGAAATGAGTTTTTGACTTACGCTCGAAAGGACTAGGAGCAAAATAATTATCGTGACCAAATCAAACTTATCTGTACCCGTTAAAAGGGTTATACACGATAGTTTGATTTAATCAGAAAATGGGGTGACTGATGGGGCTCGAACCCACGACAACCGGAATCACAATCCGGGACTCTACCAACTGAGCTACAATCACCATTGAAATGGTACACCCGGCAGGATTCGAACCTGCGACCACCCGCTTAGAAGGCGGGTGCTCTATCCAACTGAGCTACGGGCGCATGGTTACAGTTAGATACTGCATCCTGTCTGGCTGAACAAGTTTACTTGTTCCGTTACTCACTGCAAGAGCAAATAACATTAATTTGGTCGGTGATAGAGGATTCGAACCTCTGACCCTCTCGTCCCAAACGAGATGCGCTACCGGGCTGCGCTAATCACCGAAAATATTGCTTTGTTTTCGAGGCAGAAATTATCTATAAACAATAACGATGTTGTCTCGAGAACGGAGCGCATATTAACGAGTCACCTAGCTATCGTCAACGATTTTTTTAACCCTTATTGCTATATGACGAATTTAGCAGCAAATATCGTGATTAGCATCATAGCGCGAATAGTTTATTCACTGTATTTTCCACGTCTAGCAAATGACACTCTTCAATACGCCTGCTAGAATAACGGCCGATCGACCATTGACTTCAACACCTGTGTCACTCAAAGGAAACTCTATAGCCATGACTGCTCAAATTATTGACGGTAAAGCCATTGCACAATCTATTCGCACCACACTAAAACAAAAAGTAACACAACGTAGACAAGCTGGATTTCGCGCACCAGGACTTGCAGTTATTTTAGTGGGCAGTGATGCCGCATCTCAAGTCTATGTTGGCAGTAAACGCAAAGCTTGTGAGGAAGTCGGTTTTGAATCTCAATCTTTTGACCTTGACACCAATACAACTGAAGCAGAGCTTTTAGCGTTAATCGATGAATGTAATGCCAGTCCAAGCATTGATGGGATTCTAGTACAGCTGCCTTTGCCCGCCCATATTGATGACTCCAAAGTCATTGAACGTATTCGCCCAGATAAAGATGTTGATGGATTTCATCCCTATAATGTCGGCCGTTTAGCTCAACGTATCCCAGTGCTTCGTTCTTGCACGCCGATGGGCATTATGACGTTAATCAAATCAACCGGTATAGATACCTATGGCCTGGATGCAACTGTGGTTGGTGCATCAAACATTGTTGGCAGACCAATGACACTAGAATTATTATTAGCAGGTTGCACAACGACAACCTGTCATCGTTTTACCAAAAACTTAGAACAAAAAGTGCGTCAAGCAGATTTATTAGTAGTTGCCGTTGGCAAACCTGGGTTTATTCCTGGTGACTGGATAAAGCCGGGCGCGATTGTTATTGATGTTGGTATCAATCGTTTGGAGAACGGCAGTTTAGTGGGTGATGTTGAATTTAATGTTGCCGCTGAAAAGGCTGCATTTATTACGCCGGTCCCTGGTGGAGTAGGCCCGATGACCATTGCAAGTTTATTAGAGAACACCCTATACGCATGCGAGCAATATCATAGTTAACTAAATCTCAGATAAGCAAATCTCAGATAAGTAAATTATGCTGATTAAAAACAAAAGCCTGCTATTGCAGGCTTTTGTTTTTATGCGCTAAATAAACTACTTTTTACGCCATGTGGTGCCGCTTGGGCCGCCATCTTCTAACTCAACGCCTAACTCGTTTAAGCGATCGCGGGCCACATCCGCTGCTGGCCAATCTTTTTCAGTACGGGCACGGTTACGTTCAACGATAAGCGCTTCAATCTCTGCCACTTCATCGTCACTGCCCTCCCCTTTAAAGAAAGCCTCTGGCGTTTGGCTGATAAGGCCAAGCACATCTGCTAATTGCTTCAAGCTGACACCTAATGCCGATGCTGCTGCCATATCGGTTGTTTTAAGACGATTGATTTCACGTACCATCTCAAATAACACGGAATAGGCTTCAGGAGTATTAAAGTCGTCATCCATTGCCGACTTAAACTTGGCTACAAACGGTTCAGCAGGCGCAGCATCAACAGTTAAGTCTAAACCTTTAAGTGCTGTATATAAACGCTCTAGTGCTGCACGAGCTTGCTTTAAATTGTCTTCAGAATAATTTAACTGACTACGATAATGACCGGATAATAAGAAGTAACGTACCGTTTCAGCATCATAATGCTTAAGCACATCTCGAATGGTAAAAAAGTTGTCTAATGATTTAGACATTTTTTCACGGTCAACCATCACCATTCCGGTGTGCATCCAGTAATTCACATACGGAGTATCGTGAGCACAGCAAGACTGCGCAATTTCATTTTCATGATGTGGAAACTGTAAATCAGAGCCGCCACCATGAATATCAAAATGTAAGCCTAAATGCTTACTGTTCATGGCAGAACATTCAATGTGCCAACCTGGACGACCAGGACCCCAAGGTGATTCCCAGGTTGGTTCACCCGGTTTAGACATTTTCCATAACACAAAGTCCATAGGATTGCGTTTAGCATTATCTATCTCAACGCGAGCACCGGCTTGAAGCTGGTCTAGGTTTTGACCTGACAACTGTCCATACTCAGGGAATGAGGCAACACTGAATAATACATCGCCATTACTGGCTACATAGGCATGGTCGCGATCGAGTAAACGCTGAACCATATCGATAATTTCTTCAATATGTAACGTTGCTCGAGGCTCAAAATCTGGACGTTTCATGTTCAAGGCATCAAAGTCTTGGTGCATTTCGGCGATCAAACGCTCAGTAAGCGACTCACAAGATTCGTTGTTTTCAGCGGCCCGTTTGATAATTTTGTCATCAACATCGGTAATGTTACGCTGAAAATTCACCTCATAACCGATATAACGTAAATAACGCACTATCATGTCAAACGAAACAAAGGTACGCCCGTGACCAATATGACATAAATCGTAAATGGTCACGCCACAGACGTACATTCCGATTTTACCTGGATTTATTGGTTTAAATTCTTGTTTATCACGGCTAATACTATTGTAAATCTTTAACATCGATTGTTCTCTTTTACACTAATTTATAACGGGAAATGTTAATGCTGAGTTTAGCATGATGTCACCTGTTTTGAACACTGCACTTTATGCGGCAGTTAAGATAAGTTAGAATCGCGCAAATTATTATTTTCAAGTGAGACAACATGATTACTTTACATACCAATATGGGCGATATTACTTTACAGCTAAATGAAGAAAAAGCGCCAATTACCGCGGCTAACTTTATGCAGTATGTTGAAGATGGTTTTTTTGAAGGTACTATTTTTCACCGTGTTATTGACGGCTTTATGATCCAAGGTGGTGGTTTCACTGAAGATATGAGCCAAAAAAGTGTTAAAGCATCAATCAAAAATGAAGCCAACAATGGTTTATCTAACCGTAAAGGCACTGTTGCCATGGCACGTACTTCTGATCCGCATTCAGCGACAGCACAGTTTTTTGTTAACGTGAAAGACAATACTTTCCTTGATTTTAAATCAGAAACTTCACAGGGCTGGGGTTACTGTGTATTTGGTGAAGTGGTTGAAGGTTTAGACATTATTGAAACAATCAAAAATGTTGCCACTGGTAATAATGGTATGCATCAAGATGTACCATTAGAAGCCATTGTGATCAAAAGCGTTAGCGTTAAAGCGTAATTTTGAAGAAAACAATCTTCGTAGGCGATTTGCACTTAAGTGCAGATCGCCCAGATATTACACAAGCCTTCATCTATTTTCTAAACCATGGTTTAGACAATACTGAAGCGCTTTATATCATCGGTGATCTATTCGAAGTTTGGATGGGTGATGATATTGCAGAACCCTTTACCATTGCCATTGCTGAAGCAATCAAAACAGTATCGAACTCAATACCTGTATATTTTATTCATGGTAATCGTGATTTTATGGTTGGCAAACAATTTTGCCTACGAGCAGGCATGAAAATATTACCTGAAGTCTATTGTATCAACTTGTACGGTGTTAATACTGTGATTTTACACGGTGATAGCCTTTGTACCCTTGATATTGCTTACCAGCGATTCAGGCGCTTTAGAAGTCTTGATATAGTGCGTTGGGTCTACTCTCACCTACCTAAAAAGACACGCTTAAACATTGCCGCAAAAATTCGTCAAAAAAGTGTTCAAGGTAATCAGCAAAAACATTATGAAATCATGGATGTTGAGTCAAGTGCGGTAACCGCGCTACTGGCTCGTACTGATTGTCAAAGAATGATCCATGGTCATACTCATCGCCCTGCCATACATCAACTCACTGCACAAGAACAACGTGTTGTGGTCGGTGATTGGTATACTCAAGGCAGCGTACTAAACGTCAGCGAGAAAGGTTGCGAGTTAGTAACATTACCCTTTTCCGAAACAAACTAGGCTCACTAAACAGTATCAACGTTGATATCATCAGTGAGTCTTGGTTTATATCTCGCAATTGTTGGCTATTGTGGCGGTAAACCACTGTGAAAACGAAACTCGCTATCTTCTGTCAAAATTAATTCCATTTCTTTTTCGCGAAAATAATCAATGCGTTCACTGATATCTTCACCGGCAATATCCTCAGCAAGAGCCAAATAATCTTGAAAATGTCGCGCTTCTGATCGAAGTAATGAAGTATAAAACTTAGCGAGTTCATCATCTAAATGCGGCGCAAGTTTGGCAAATCGTTCACATGACCGCGATTCAATAAACGCGCCAATTATTAACTTATCAATTAACGTAAGTGGCTCATGAGTCCGCATATGAATAATTAACTGTTTGGCGTAACGACCGGCACGAATATTACTGTAATCAATACCACGCGCAGTCATAATCTGTAAAACTTGTTCGAAATGATGAAACTCTTCTTTAATCAAACGCACCATTTTACTCATTAAATCAGTGCTGTTAGTGAGGTTTTTATTGGCTATTAATTCACTAGTGATGTCGTTCTTTTTACTGTCGCGAGCTAAAAACTCGAGGGCATTACGGTCTTGTTGATAAACAAAATCTTCATAAGGCTTGGCCCAGGTCTTTAATAGATGTGAACTACTCTTGTCAATCGCATATTTGCGGATCATTAACATTGCAGTTTGCGCAGCTTTAAGCTCACAGTTGCAATGGTCAATCAGCAACGCGGTGAGTTGTTCAGGTTGTTTAGCTTGTTCGACCCAACGGTTTGGTGTCTCACAACCTAAAAAGTCGTAAATAGGGACAAGTAATTGCTGCATAAAATGGATAATCCTCTCAAAAATCTATGTTCATTTTACCTTTAGAGCGATCTTTTCTGAAACCAAAAACGTAATACAACTTGACGAAAGTCTATTTATGTTCAATAAATAAGCTGAGCATCTAATTTAACGATTTAATAACAGATGCCATCGATCACCTTAAATGATGATTCTAAATTGGGATAGAGTCATAACTTAACAACATAGATGTTGGCAATAGAACGATCTCAGTGTTATGCCAACACCATTCCCCTGTTGATAAGTAGATGTGGACTGATTAAGGCGATTGGTAAAAAGCTGTAGTCAGTTCGTCGTTGTTTGGCGAGCTAGGTCAAAAATGCTAAACAAGGATAACTATAATGGTATTGAATCACTTAATGGGACTTTACACTCATCCAAAAAAAGAGTGGCACACAATTGAAAAGAATCACGAAGCGCTAAAGAGCAGCTTGAGTCATGTATTGCTTATCGCGCTGATCCCTGCAATTTGTGCTTATTTTGCAACCGCACACATTGGATGGCATCCCGGAGCTGGAGAACTTCTATTCCTAACCTCAAAAAGCGCACTATTCATGTCAGTTGGGATGTATTTCGGCTTAATTATTGGTGTTATGGCTCTCGCGTATTTAGCATATTGGATGGGCAAAACATTTGATGCGGATCCAACTTATACTCAAGCTCTCGAATTAGCGTCTTATACTGCAACCCCATTATTTATGGTTGGTTTGGCAGCACTCTACCCCGTGTTATGGTTCATTATGATCGTCGGCTTGATTGGTTTGTCTTATTCGGTTTATCTGCTGTATGCCGGTGTCCCTATTATTATGAATATTCCGGAAGAAAAGGGTTTCATTTACGCTAGCTCAGTGGTTACTGCGGGACTTGTGTTATTAGTTGCGCTGATGGCCAGTAGTGTTATTTTATGGAGCATTGGTTTTGGGCCAATGATGCAATAATTTATTGATTATTGATTATTGATTATTGATTATTGATTATTGATTATTGAAAAAATAAAACAAAAAAGGCGCATTCAGCGCCTTTTTTGTTATTCCATAATGCTAATTACGCAAAGGTATCTCTTAACGGTACCGTTAAGTTAAACACTAAATGTTCAGCGCTTGAATCTTTACTGTCTGCACAGAAATAGCCTTCTCGCTCAAATTGAAACGCTTTCTCAGCCGGCGCATTGACTAAGCCAGGTTCAACGAGTCCCTTCACTACTGTGAGTGAATTGGGATTTAGCACTTCATCAACAGTTTCAAAAGCTGCAGGATTTTCACTGGTAAATAAACGATCGTACAAGCGAAACTCAGCAGGTTTCGCTGTTGATGCTTCAACCCAATGAATCACCCCTTTAACTTTACGTCCATCTGCAGGGTTTTTACCTAATGTATCAGCATCGTAAGTACAATAAACGGTGGTAATATTACCATCTGCATCTTTGTCACAACGTTCAGCTTTGATGATATAGGCATTACGTAAACGGACTTCTTTACCTAAAACAAGTCGTTTAAAGTGCTTATTAGCTTCTTCTTTAAAATCTTCAACATCAATGAATAACTCACGTCCAAATGTCAGTTCACGAGTGCCCATGGCTTCATTGTTTGGATGAGCTGCAGCAATAATGGTTTCGGTTTCAGTATCTGAATAGTTCTCAATGATAACTTTTATCGGTCTTAACACGGCCATCGCACGAGGTGCATGTTCGTTTAATTCTTCACGAATACACGCATCTAACATGCCGACTTCAATTAAGTTTTCTTGCTTGGTAACACCAATACGTAAGCAGAACTCGCGAATAGAAGCTGATGTGTAACCACGACGACGTAACCCAGCGATAGTTGGCATACGGGGATCGTCCCAGCCATCAACCAGTTTGCGTGTGACTAAATCGTTTAGTTTACGCTTAGACATCAAGGTGTATTCAAGATTTAAGCGTGAAAACTCATATTGACGAGTGCGATTTGGTGCTTGGAAATCATTTAAATGATCTAATACCCAGTCATATAAACGACGGTTATCTTGAAACTCTAAAGTACAAATCGAATGAGTGATATTCTCAATAGCATCAGAGATACAATGAGTAAAATCGTACATTGGGTAAATGCACCACTTGTCGCCTGTTTGATGATGATGAGCAAATCGAATACGATAAATAATAGGATCGCGCATACACATGAAAGGTGATGCCATATCAATTTTGGCACGCAGTGCACACTCACCTTCTTTGAACTCACCTTTACGCATTTTCTCAAATAACGCGAGGTTTTCCTCAACACTGGTGTCACGGTATGGGCTGTTTTTACCCGGCTCTTTTAATGAACCTCGGTACTCTCTGGTTTGTTCGCCATTTAAGAAACAAACGTACGCCAACCCTTTGGTAATGAGCTCAACTGCATATTGATGTAGTTGATCAAAATAGTTTGATGAATAACGGATATCGCCAGACCATTCAAAGCCTAACCAACGCACGTCTTCCTGAATAGACTTAACATAATTGATGTCTTCTTTTTCAGGGTTTGTATCATCAAAACGTAAGTTACATTGACCTTGATAATCTTTTGCAATACCAAAATTTAAGCAAATAGATTTAGCATGGCCAATATGTAAATACCCGTTAGGTTCTGGTGGAAAACGTGTATGTACTTGGCTGTGCTTACCGCTTTTTAGGTCTTCGTCTATGATATTACGAATGAAGTTACTTGGACGTACTTCGGTGTCCACATGACTCATGGAATTCCTCTTGGCGCACAATGGCAATATGAATAAAAATAGATGATCCTACAGATCTTAAGTAGTTACAACTGCTAGCACTGAAAAAGTTAGCTTGTTAAAGCAAATAAACCCAGCAAAGCCGGGTTTATTGTTTAAATCAATCATCAATACGGTTAACTATTCCGTGACAATACGTATTCCAGGAATAATTTGTTGTGCTTTGCGACCTTTCTTATTCAACCAGAAATAAAACACAACCAAGGCCGCGGCAAAGAAACAGATCCAACCAGCAGACTGCACCGGATGCTGAGTAAATGTAGCCCCCTGATAAACCACAGTTGCAGAACCATAGGCTAATGAAAATGTCCAAATAGCAGCAAAACGGGCCCACTTAGCACCAAACTCATGTACCAAAGCTCCCATTGCTGCAACACAAGGCGTATAAAGCAAGATAAACAACAAGTATGAGAATGCGGCGATCTGGCTTTTAAAGCCTGTTTGAAGCGCACTGAAGGTAGAGGTATCAACAGATAACTCCATTGCTGCTTCATCTAAATCTGTGATACCTGCTATCGCAATTGATAATGGGTCACCAGGTTCAATACCTAATAAGTTTGTTGGAATTGTCGCTAAGCCGACTTTAACACTGTCCCAAATAGACAATAACTCTTCATCATCACCTGCTGAGGTGCTGTATAAACTGTTTAATGTACCGACTACGGCTTCTTTAGCAAAAATGCCGGTAATAATACCAACCGTTGCAGCCCAATTGTCTTGTTCTATTCCCATAGGAGAAAACAGCGGTGTGATTTGTTGGCTAGCAACACTGAGCAAAGACTCTTTACTGTCTTCATGACCGAAAGATCCATCTGTGCCAATAGCATTAACAAAGTTAAGCAGTGTCACCACAATAATGATGGTTTTACCGGCGCCCATAATAAAGCTTTTAGTTCGTTTAGTCGTACGAGACAACACAGCTTTAGACTTAGGCATTTCGTAGCTTGGCAATTCCATAACAACGGCACTGCTTGTGCCCGGCAATACCGTTTTGCGCAGTAGCAAACCGGTGCCAATAGCGGCAAAAATACCAATGATGTACAGTAAAAACACCAAATTCTGGCCTGATTGAGGGAAAAAGGCCGCGGCAAATAAGGCATAAACAGGCAATCGAGCACTACAAGACATGAAAGGCGCCATCATACCGGTAACGATACGTTCACGCTCACTGCCTAATGTTCTGGTTGCCATAATGGCAGGAACCGAACAACCAAAACCAACAATCATTGGCACAAAGGCTTTACCTGGTAAGCCAATACGGCGCATCAAGCCATCAACCACAAATGCTGCACGAGCCATGTATCCAGATGCTTCTAGTACTGAAAGGGCCAGAAATAATGCAGCAACAACAGGAATAAACGTCGCGACAGTTTGGATGCCTTGGCCAACACCGCCAGCTAAAATAGTCACCAGCCAATCAGGCGCTCCAATTGATGACAACAAGGCGCCAAAATGGTCAACAAAAATAGCTCCAGCGGTAATATCGAAGAAATCGATAAAAGAATTACCCACGTTAATACTGAATAAAAACATTAGGTACATAACAAATAAGAAAATAGGAATACCCAACACCGGGTGTAACACTACTTTATCAAGCCTATCTGTGGCGCTTATGTGTTTACCTTGATTTACTGATGCCTCAAACACCTGTTGCACAAAATCGTATCGGGTTGTGGCGATCATAATATCGATGTCTTCGCCGGCTTGCTCTACTCGTAAAGTGCACTGCTTTACTGTGTCGTGTAATTGTACTTCACTTGTTCCACAGCCATCTCCATGGCTATTGGCTAAAATAGCAAGTGCCTGCCCACGGCTCAGCTCAGTAAGACCTTGGCTATCATTTTGCATCTGCAGTGCAGTTACACTTGCTTCAATATCAGTGTGGTACTGCAACATTAATGATTGTACAGAGTCACCTTTTTCCAGCAGTGACATTAATTCAGCTTGTAGTTGTTCTACATCGGCTTGATTTCGTGAGCAAATTGCAACAACAGGACAACCTAAACGTACTGACATGTCGTCAACATTAATGTTGATCCCCAGCTTTTTAGCTGCATCAATTTTATTAATAACAACAATAATCGGAATACCTAACTCACATAATTGGGTGGTTAAATACAGATGACGTTCAACATTTGTGGCATCAACTAGGTTGATGATTGCATCGACTTGTTGATTAGAAAGATAAGCTTGAGCAATTTGTTCGTCTAATGAACAATCGCAGCTATTGCCTGCGGGAAGTAAATCGTAAATGCCTGGGAGATCGGTAAGAAAAATATCCGTCCCTGAATAATTTATCTTACCCGTTTTTTTTTCGACGGTAACACCCGACCAATTGCCAACCTGCTGGCTTGCACCAGTAAGTGCATTAAAAAGAGTCGATTTACCAGCATTGGGATTACCAACGGTGACACAATGAAATTGTTTAGTCATTTTTGAGCACTACCTCGATGATATCGGCTAAATCACAGCGCATACATAATTTACTGCCACGTAAATCTAATTCAACACCCGAGCCCATAGGGGCTCTTCGTATAAAATGAAAACGAGTATTGGGTGTAATGCCCATGGATAACAATTTACGTTTAACAGTTTGCGGTAACGTTAATTGACCTATTTCAGAGATAATCGCCTGATCACCAGGCTTAAGTTCACTCAGCTTCATGTAACACTACCTTCAACAACATTAATAACGTTAAAAATTTTATCGGAACTAAACAAGTTAAACTCAAATCTAGATCAAAGTTTCACTTGTTAACGAGAATAGTTTTCAGTTGTATTACGTATTATGTGACAAATGCCCGTTAGAATATAGTGCGACAAAGATTTTATTTTGTTTTGAGGCTAAACGGACTAAAAATTGGTCACGTTCTCTGTGCGGTCAACAACCCCATGTAACAATCATCGGTCCATTTACCATCTATACAGTTATTCTGTTTTAGCACCCCTTCCAAAACAAACCCCACCTTCTCTAATACATTACGTGAAGCAATGTTTTCTTGAGCACAAAGGCCAATGTATTTATGCATACTGAATTGTAGAGCACCCCAATCAGTTACCGCGCGTAAGCTTTCACTAGCGAACCCTAATCCTTGCTGTTCTGGCGCAATGAGATAGCCTACTTCTGCCCGCCTTAGCTGTGCATCATCACATCTAAAACCAATAAGTCCCACGGCCTGACTATTATCAATTCGCTCAATAACAAGCGTTAACCAATCTCCTGACTCAAAAAGCCATACCGCTTTACGCTGCTCAAATTTAGAGACAATATCTGATTCAGATTCAATGTTTCTAATATGCTGATTAACACCTTCGGCGTTTTTCAAGACAGTTGTCGCCTAAATTGTTAAGCAGCTTCTTTATGTTGCTCTGGATTTAACGCCACAGCGC
>NZ_JBEOPN010000016.1:0-101480 GCF_040310085.1 Shewanella sp. S1-58-MNA-CIBAN-0166
AACTAAGCCACAACTCAATATTACGAATGCTGAGTTTGGCGCTATTGTTGTTATGGCTTAAACCGATCTCAGGTTAACTAGATAATCCATTTCGGTATATCAATCAAGATCACTGCCGGTCTACATACAAAAAGCTTGCTGTCTAGGCAAGCTTTTTGTATAAAATACCAACGTAGTTAAAGGTATTACAGACACTATGCCAGTGTTAAAGGCGCTTGCCTGAAATGCCACAACACCCAATACACTGGCTTCAAATCTTTTCCACCAATATCTCGAAAAGGTCTCGCGAAATAATATAACCATTGCCAGGAAGCTAAAAATTGCTTGGCTTTTTGCCATATTGCTTCACCACCCGCTAAACGATAACAAGCAATAGCTTGATTAATCACATTATTATTGGGTCCAATATAGCGATATAAGCTATGGATAAACACCAACACATCTCGAATTTGTTGTGAGACAACTGATTTATGCTGTTGATTCGCCTCAAAATCGATAAATTTAACCTCACCGGCTTGCCAGCTAATGTCACGTAAGGCTGGACGACCATGAGCAAGCTGCATAGAGTGTAGTTTCGCTAATGCTACGCTGACATCATTTAAAATGGGTTGCCATAAGGTTTGGTTTGTACACTCGAGCAGATGATTAATGGTACTTCCAGCGTCTTCGACAACCATGTAACCGTCACCAAAATCGACAACCGCAGGCACTGGTGCACCTAAATGACTTAGCGTATTTAATACACCAATTTCTTTATGTAATGCAGCTGTGGAGTTTTGCTTTAATAAACGCATCGCCCCTGCAAGATGCTCTACTTGCTTCAACCAATATCGCTTACCTTTGTATTCGAAAGGCACTACACGTTCGCCACGGTGTTCACGATAAACCTTAGCCACATGTTGTTGAAAACTATCATTCTCAGCCATAAAACAACCTAGTCATCGACTCACTATTACTGATGACTAAATTATCTTACTAACGTTTATAGAACTCAATTAAATCAATGATTTTTAGTGCTTTTTGATAGAATATTAGCTTTATATAAAAACTTCATACATAGCTTGTATACAAACTAAAAACACAAAAGATACATTTGGTTACCATCGATATTAATCAGTATGAATATCCGATCAATTCATCATTAAATAGCACACACGATAAATGACCATGATTAATGACTAAGGTAAAAATGATTAGATAAACGGAGCTAAGAGCAAACTGTTGATAGCTGAATAAGAAAAATGTTGCAGCTCAATATAATGGCTTTCCTCAAACAAAAAAAGCGCCCTTTTGGGCGCTTAATCATTCAATCATTTTTCACATCATCGAACCGTTATTCAGTCACTAACGCTGTAGCACGATTTTCTAACAATACCGGAATACCTTCGGTAATAGGGTACGCTAATTTATCAAACTTGCAGATCAGTTGTTGCGACTCTTTGTCGTAATCTAGCTTGCCTTTACATACTGGGCAGGCCACAATTTCGAGTAATTTTTTATCAAATGCCATGAGACAATCCTTTTTTAGTTTGAGCCACTTGCTGTAATTGGCTCAACAATGCGTGATCAAATTCTGAGTTAAGCTTCGCATTTACAGGTAAATACCACCAGTTTGATTGTGCAAAATCGCGACATTTAACCGCATCTTTTTCAGTCATTAATAATGAATGCTGTACGGATAAGTCACTTAATTGCTTTGGGTCAAAAGCTTGGTGATCTGCGAACTCAACTGTTTGTACTACTTTATAGCCTAACTGGCTAATACTATTAAAAAAACGTTGCGGGTTACCAATACCCGCCATAGCAACGACACTATGTTGCTGATTAAACTTATCGTCTAGGTTATTGTCAACCTGACAAAGCGGCGCGGGCTCTAGTGCCATCAGCACTTCACCGGTTTGAGCTGGTCCGCCATTATTTATCACAAAATCAACTGAATTTAACCGCCACAAACCTTCACGTAAAGGGCCTGCGGGTAACAAGCAGTGATTGCCATAACGACGCTTACCATCCACTAAAGCAATTTCGATATCACGGCCTAAGGCATAATGCTGTAAGCCATCATCACTAATAATCACATCAACATCAAAGTCTGCTAATAATGTATGCGCTGCGCTCACTCTCTTGGCACCGACAACCATAGGTACTTGAGTACGAGCCACTATCATTGCAGGTTCATCCCCTACATCATTAGCTTTTGCATTAGGATTGACAGCAACAACACCATCGATATTAACTCCATAGCCTCGGCTTATCACACCTGGCTTGTAACCATGTTGGCGTAACAGTTCAATTAAATAAATTACTGTTGGAGTTTTACCACTGCCTCCCGCGGTGATATTACCCACCACGATTACGGGGACAGGTAATACTTGCGCTTGTTTTAGCCCACAACTAAACAGTAACCGCCTAATAGTGGATATTAACCAAAATACCCCAGATAACGGCAGTAATAACCATTTAGCTTGATGACCTTGATACCAAATGCGATGAATAAGCTGTTGCATCACAACCACCTAATCATTATTGACTGAACTGCATCTGGTAAAGATTCGCGTAAATACCGGCTTGGGCAATTAACTCACTGTGATTACCGCGTTCAACAATTTTCCCTTGATCGATAACCAAAATTTCATCAGCGCTTTCTATGGTTGATAAGCGATGGGCAATCACAATAGAGGTGCGATTATGACGAAGATTATCGAGGCCTTTTTGAATCGCTTTTTCCGACTCAGTATCTAATGCCGATGTTGCTTCATCTAAAATTAACACTGGCGCATCACGTAACATGGCGCGAGCAATGGCAATACGTTGGCGCTGGCCGCCTGAAAGCAACACGCCATTTTCGCCGACTTGGGTATCAAGACCTTCAGGTAAAGTATCAATAAATTCCATGGCATAGGCTAATTCTGCTGCATGCACAATTTGTTCGCGAGTCACTTCACCTGGATAAGCATAAGCAATGTTATTGGCGATAGTGTCGTTAAACAAGGTAACTTGTTGCGACACTAGAGCGACTTGATTACGCAGTGATTTTAGTTGGTAATCATAAATACTGGTGTCATCAAGACGGATATCACCGGTTGATAAATTACCATAAAAGCGAGTAATCAAACTGGCAATGGTCGATTTACCAGAGCCTGAACGGCCTACTAATGCAACCGTTTTACCCGGCTTAACTTCAAAATTAATCCCATTAAGTGCAGACTTTTCTTGGCCAGGATATGCAAATGTCACATTATCAAAGGTCAACTTACCTTCAACTCTATCGATACTAAATGCACCATTATCTGGTTCTGGTGGGGTGTCTAATAATTCAAATACTGTGGTACAAGCGGCAATACCACGCTGAAATTCCGCATTGACACGGGTTAAGTTTTTAATCGGTTGTAGCATGGCTAACATGGCGCCTAAAATAGCAGCAAAAGTACCAGCGGTTAAATCCGTTCTCATGCTATCCCAAGTAGCGGCATACAACACAAACGCCAATGCGAATGAACCAATCACCATAATGAGCGGCTGGCTGATTGACTGCGCAACCGCAAGTTTCATGTTTTGGTAGCGGTTACGATCGTTAACTTGGAAAAAGCGTTCAACCTCAGTTTTTTGTCCACCAAACACTAATACGTTTTTATGGCCCTTAATCATCTGCTCTGTGGTTGCGGTTACACCGCCCATTGCAGATTGAATTTGCTTAGAAACCTTGCGAAAGCGTTTGCTGACAACACTGATAACCACGCCCATGATGGGGCCTATCACCAAAATGCATAACGACAATTTCCACGAATAGTAGAACATAATGCCTAACATACCGATGGCCGTCATGCTGTCTCGGACGATTGAAATTAACGCACTGCCTGATGCTCGAGCAATTTGTTCGGTATCAAACGTAACGCGCGAAATCAAATTACCGCTATTTTCACGGTCAATATAACTCACAGGTAAACGTAGGTAATGCTCAAACACTTGTTGACGCATATCCATAATGAGCTGAGCACTCATGTATGACACACAATAGGTCGACACAAAGTTAGCCACACCACGTAAACTAAACATTAAAATAACCGCTATTGGGGCCATTAACATAATGTCTTTATTGGCGTTAAAGCCACCGTGCGTTGGTAAGTCGACACCGGCGACTATCGCTGGAGTTTGACTAAAACCTTCATCAATAAACGGCTTAATAAATGCGATAAACGCTGCATCGACAGCGCCATAAGTAATAAGACCTAGAACAGCCATAATAAACATGGCTTTCATCGGTACGACATAGGCCATCAAACGTTTGAAAACGACCCACATTTCATTTTTAGGTGATGCTGACATTGAATCCAATACTTAACTAGCAAACATGAATAACATTCTACTCTGCTTTAAGTGACTCACCAAATCTAAACAAACGGTTATACCAAAATGGGGCAATTTGCTGACGATAAGTGGTCACTTTGTATCCTTCATCAGTGAAGTTGATGCTTATTTGGCCGACATGGCCAGTTTGTAATATTTTACTGCCTTGTTGTTGATACCGCGCCACAATATCCGGTTTAGGAAAACCATATTGATTAGAGAAACCTGCGGTAAAAATAGCTAATTGGGGGTTAACACTATCAATAAAGGCTTGGGTAGATGAGGTTCGACTACCGTGGTGCGGAACGAATAAAATATCGGCTTGAATATCTGCATTTACCGCCAAAAGTGCTTGCTCTCGTGGAGCTTCAATGTCTCCGGTTAACAACACCGTTGACTGACCGTCAAACAATTTGACCACGCAGGAACGGTTATTATCATTACTATTGGCGCTTAAAATATTTGGGATAAAACTCAATTGTACACCGCGCCACAATAATTCACCGTCACAAGTTTGCACGCTATGTGATGATTCAGTTAACGCTGACGCTGAAAAATCAGCAATTAATGTCGCCTGCGGAAATTGTTCGACTAATACGTTTAATCCACCAGCATGATCATTATCGTCATGACTCACGACAATATAATCAATATAACGAATCCCCTTACTGGCCAAAAAAGGCAATATCGCACGTTGAGCATAACTGAACTCGCCATATGCAGCGCCAGTGTCGTAAATAACCCCATGCTGCCCTTGCTGTAAAACCACAGCCATTCCTTGAGCCACATCGATGGCATGAAGCTGCCATGGTGTTGAAACTAACGAAGACGCTGGCGATAACAATATCTCATGAGTCACTAACTTGTTCATGATGACTGGCAGCATAAGCACTGACACTATAACGCGATAACCCCACTTGCGCTGACTCGGCACATAACCGCGTAACATCAACAATATCAGCGCCAAAACAAAAAAGACTCCCGCAGCTAACTCTTGTTCGGTTAACACCAGTTGTTTTAACGGCAAGCGATCACTCAACTGTAATAACCACGCAAAGGGCTCCAAACTAAAATTAGCCCACTGAAATATCATTACGCTTAGGCTTTGCAATGAAACAATATCAATCGCTAACAACCATAGGATGCACAACGCTAGCAACCAAATGCAAAAGCTCAGCATGGTTAATGGAATAACCACCAAACTAAACCAAGGTACCAGCAGCATATTCAACCAGATACTATGAGGTGCAATGCCACCAAATAATATCCCTTGCAAAACACCGAGTAACAGCGCTAAACGCCATTGAATAGACCACAATATAATAAGTCCATGTAAAATTTTATCCTTAAGCTGTATAGCTTTTTGAATACATTTGTCCCTCAAAGTGAACTTAGAAACTTCAATGTCTGGGTTAACAAGAGCAGTGCCTAAGCTAGAACGTTGATCTACCGAATCAGGTTTCACCGACAATAAAATAATCACCAATGCACCAAAAGATAACCACAACCCAGCACCTAGTGACGCAAAAGGATCGACCAACAATACAAAAAACAATGCATATACAAGTCGATCCCAATGATGACTAAATTGTTTAATAAAGCTGAATATCATCAATAAAAATAGCATCAGCAATGCGCGTTGAGTGGCAATAGCAAACCCAGATAAGTAGCCATAACCTAAGGTAAATGCTGCCGCAAATACCATTGCCAGTTGGATTTTAGCCAAATGCTGCCAAGAGAAAACATAACGACTTACCCCAATCAAAATGCCATAGAATAAACCGAAAACCACCGCCAGATGTAAACCTGAAATCGCGACTAAATGCCCTGCCCCTGTCTGCCGCAACTGCTGCCAACGTTCAGAGGTTAACGCGCTTTTATCACCAAAAATCAACGCTTGTAAAATATCGCCCTGAGAAAAGTGTGCCAATAAAGGCGATAATGTTTCCATGATCTGTTGACGTATCGATCCACTGTGACTAAGCAACTCAGCTTGCTTAACACGACCTTTGGCGACAATATGTTTACTAATAAAGTACTTTTGCTGGTTAAAACCACCTTGATTTTGGATACTCGAAATCCCTTTAACCTTTGCACTAAATTGCCATATTTGGCCAACAACAATTTTATCTGGCTTTTGCCATGTTAATCGGTAATATCGCTGCACATTATTAAGCGACAACGTCTCTAAAAAAGCGTCTTGATAAGGTTTTGCCATGACGCGCACATCAAAACTAATCCAGTCGCTGTTTTGGCTAACTAGTGATACTATCTGCGCCTTAAACTCGATTTGTTGCGACTTTTCAGCATATTGATGCATATATAGACAATGAAACAACAGGCTCAGCCAAATGACGGCGAATAAACAGCCAGCCATAAGCGGCCCTTTGCGAAGGCAAAGAAGCATAGCCAAGAATAGAATGGGCAAACACCATATTGGTGCCAGCGAAGGCCATAACATCGCTGATAAAGAACAGGCGCAAAAGCCATAGATAAATCGATTCATAATGAATTAGTTAAGACATTAATCGACAAATATGCCAAAAAAATTAATACAAAGATTTATGCCAAAACCAGAAACACTTCGTGAACATAAGTATTTACGGATGTTTGGCACACTATTGCACAAACCTAATTTATGGGTATTAAATCGCAAATCAGCGCCAGGAGCCTTTGCTGTTGGGCTATTTGTGGCTTGGATCCCAATGCCATTTCAAATGGTCGTTGCTGCTGGATTTGCCATTATATTTAACGTCAACCTTCCGGTTGCTGTGGCGCTGGTATGGATAACAAATCCACTGACGATGCCTATAATGTTTTATGGTGCCTACTTGTTAGGCGCTAAAATCCTAGGTCATAAAGCACAAGCATTTCAGTTTGAAGCCAGCTGGGCATGGATTGAAGCATCTGTATCAACCATCGGCCCACCCTTTCTCGTTGGTTGCTTAGCTCTTGGCATTATCAGTGCGCTAGTTGGGTTTATTGTCATTAAAAGTATGTGGCGCTATTCAGTTTTGTTTAAATGGCAAAAGCGTAAAGGTTAGTAAGCCATCAATAGATTGATCAACTTAAAACCATTAAGGCCGCTTCTGCGGCCTTAATTATTGATAAGCTAAGGATATTAATTTATATTTGTGCCATTGGGCTTGGCCATCCGTGAATATAAACGATGGGGTGGCTCAACATATGCCTATGACGATAATCTATTAATAATACGGCAAAGGGATGTTGGTTATTGTTGCTTTGTAACCGCTCGATAAGCCCACACCATCAAGTGCAGAATCAGTAAGCCGGTAAAGCTAGTAGCAAAGAAAAGTAGCGCGATAGACTCGACCGTCTTGGGCGTATCGGCGTAGTAATACCACCACAGTGGCCAGGTGAATAAGCTAAGAGCCGTTAACTGCCACATACAGCGTTTACAACGGCCAATTTTCTGTTTAAAAACCGAATCAGTGCATTGATTACAAGACATAACACATCCTTATAAGCCATACACAGGCTGCAAATTAACTCGCTAACTAGCAAACATGACGTATAAATACTCATACACCACCATGGCTCAACTCAGGTTGTTTACGCTATCACTCATTGGCTCGATAATTCAATAAGCGACGATGTTACAACCCAATTAAGCCCTAAAACCGAATGAAGCGCTACAACCAAGTGTTCATCTGCACCTAAACTATCGGCCCGCTAATGCTGTCGCTGGTGCTATTTTAGTGGCTTTCCATGCGGGGTAAATAGTCGCAAGTAAGCTCATGACCAATCCCATAACAATAACGACTATCACATCTTGACCATGAAGTTGTGACGGTAAAAAGTCGATAAAATAAATATCTGACGCCAATAGTTGAATACCCAAAAATTGCTCAAAGCCATTTGCTATCGCGCTCAAGTTATAGGCAAAAGCGACGCCAAACACACCGCCAATAGTGCACCCCATAAGCCCATTTAATGCACCCTGTAACATAAATATGGTCATTATAGCGCCACGACTGATGCCCATTGTCATTAAAATAGCAATTTCAGAGGCTTTATCACGCACTGCCATAACGAGTGTCGACACAATATTAAAACACGCCACAGCAATAACCAGCGCTAACACCAAATACATCACTAAACGAACCAGCTGAATATCTTGGTATAAATGCCCTTGCGTGCGAGTCCAATCATTAATGTATAAATACTGCTCTTGGGCAAAACCTAAATCACGAGTAATGCTCGCCGCATTAAACACATTATTGACTTGAATTCGTACCCCAGAAACGGCAGAACCCAGCTCGAGTAAATCGGCTAAATAATCAAGCGACACATAAGCTTGAGTCGATTCAATTTCGCCACCTAGCTCGTACACGCCAGACACCACAAAGCGATGGCTTTGGGCCGACGTTAACTGACTGTTATTGGCATCTGGGGTATACATTGCCAAGGTGTCACCTACCTTCAAGCCCAACTTAGTTAATAAGCTGCGGCCAAGCACGATATGATTTTCATCACTGCTTAATGACTGCCATGCATCGACAGACATATAATCAGCAATGCTGGACACGTCAGATTCATGTTTAATATCAATACCGTTGACGATTAACCCTTGAAACCCGCCAGGTTTTTGCACTAACCCTTGCAAGCGCACAAAAGGGGCAACACCAGTAATTTGCGGCATATTTGAAGCACTTTTGGCTATATCTTGCCAATCGGCAATGGGTTGGTTAACCCCGACGAGTTCGCCGTGAGACACCACGCCTAATAACCGGTCTTGTAATTCTTTTTCAAAACCATTCATGGCAGATAACACCACAATCAGTACACCCACACCTAAAGCAATACCCGCAGTTGATGCAAATGAGATAAAGCCGATAAAGCCATTAGACTGCCTGGCACGGAAGAAACGCCAGCCAATTGTTAACGGTAACCACTTACTCATTCGGCTAGCCCTGCAGGAGATGAAGCAGCAACAACTTGCAAAATGCCGTCTTTCATTGTCAATTGACGATCCATCTTGGCTGCTAATTTATGATCATGAGTGACCACCACGAACGCCGTACCAAATTGCTGTGCTAACTCGCGGATCATCGCATAAACGTTATCACCACTGCTGGCATCCAAATTACCTGTAGGCTCATCGGCTAATACTAACTTTGGTTTGTTGATGAGTGCTCTGGCAATCGCCACTCGTTGGCGCTCACCACCCGACAATTGTGCTGGGATATGCTGCAAACGATGACCTAACCCCACTCGTTCAAGTAAATTTTTGGCGTCAACCAAGGCTTGCGTTTTATCTCTACCTTGAATAAATGCTGGCATCGCCACGTTTTCAATCGCGGTAAACTCTGGCAATAAATGATGAAATTGATAGATAAAGCCCAAATCCTGATTACGTATTTGTGCCTGACGCGCACTAGACAATTGATATAAATCTTCGCCGTCTAATAACACGGTTCCAGACGTGGGCGTGTCTAAGGTTCCCATGATATGTAAAAGTGTACTTTTACCCGATCCAGAACTGCCTACAATGGCTAACTGCTCACCCTTATAAACGGTTAAATCAACACCCGATAATACCTGAGTGGTCACTTCACCGTCATGATAATGCTTACTGACGTGTTGAACTTGTAATAACGCTTGTTGTGTCTGGCTCATTATTCGTATCTCAAAGCGGTAGCAGGTTGAACCCTTGCGGCGGACAACGCTGGATAAAGAGTGGCAATTAAAGTAATCAATAACGTGCCTAAGATGATGAAACTCAATTGCGCTAATGACAATTCCACCGGTAGCGTCTGACCGACACCTAATATAGAAATACCAAGAGTGGTTAATATTTCGTTCAAGTTAAGGGTTAACGCAATGCCCGCAATTGCGCCAAGCATTAACCCCAGCATCGCATTAAGCGAGCCTTGCACAATAAAAATATTCATCACCGAAGTGGTCGTTAACCCTTGGGTTTTTAGCACCGCAACATCAGTTGTTTTATCCACCACCATCATCACCAATGCTGACACAATATTAAATGCCGCTACGGCAACAATTAAACTGAGCATGAGTGACATCATATTTTTCTCCATTTTTACGGCGGCAAATAAATGACCAAAATCTTGGCGCCAATCACGGGTTTTAATGTCGATATTTTGCTTAGCAAATCCAGCAACCACTTTGGGTGCTAACGCTGGCGCGGAAAATGGATCGTTCAAATATACCCGTAATTCATTAATGGTATTACTGTCTTGGCGCATCAATTTACGCGCATCATTATAATGCACATAGGCAACACTGGAATCGACTTGCGAGCCCATTTCAAATACACCTGCAACGGTAAATTTGCGCTGACTCGGCACCGGGCCCATGGGTGAATAGACCACCCCGTCACCGCTTAACACTCTAACCTTATCGCCCGCTTTAACGTCTAATTTGCGAGCTAGATCAGTGCCGAGCACAATTGAATACTTGCCAGCTTGTAACGTTGAAAAAGCATCTGAATAAGTATGAGCCGCAATGCTCGACAATGATTGCTCAAGCTCTGGGTAAACCCCATACATTTGTATAGCTTGAATGTTACTGCTCGATTGGATCATGGCTTGAGTGGTCGCACTAGGCACAATGCCACGAATATTTTGTAGTAAATATTTATCCGCCAACAGGCTTTGGCTACTTTGTTGCCAATCCCTAAATCCCATATCACTGATAAGGGTCATTTGTGGCACAGCCCCTAAAATGCGATTTTTCAGTTGGCCTTCGAGTCCATTCATCACTGAACTGACCACAATCAATGCTGCAACACCTAAAAAAATACCCGATACCGCAAAGAAGGTAATAAAAGAGGCAAAAGCATTCGCTTTTCGGGCTCGCCAGTAACGGTAGCCAATAAAAAAAGAAAATCCTAAATTCATAAAAAAATACTAATCCTGTGCGCCTATTGGGGCGTATAAGTCAGACAATCAGGCAAAATGTGAATATGAAAACAACAAGCCAGCGTGTATGACTTGCTAAATCATTAAGTTGGGCACGATAATAGGGCTATTAGTGTGATAAATAAAGAGGCAAACCTTGATACCTGACAGCAATTCTTATTTTAGTGTGCCTCACCACTTTAATGTGTACTTAACTTCGTGGGATGCAAACCAAGCTTTACCCACAGATGATGAACTCCGCGACATGCAATCTGTTGGGTTAAAACTACTGACCGAAGTGAAAAGTCTTGAAGCAAATTGTTTACTGCAACTGCGCAATTTAGACAATGATGCTAAAGCCGTAGTGGATTTTTTAAAGCTACAATCGCGTAAAGTCGATTTAGTATTGCAACACGTGTTGGAAAAAGAAGTTCAAGATGGTGAGTTATTTAAAGGTGATCAATTTGGTGGCAGTGGAATTAGTATCCTTTCTTCACGTCCATTAGTTGTAAATGAATACGTTAAGACCCACATCTATTTGCATACAGAATTAGTGGCACTGCTGTGTCTGTGCCAAATACAAAGCTGCACCCCAGTATCAACAGATGACGCCATCGAAACCGCATATTGGCGCTGTGAACTTGAATTTAGCCAAATACTTGAAGATGATATTGAGCAATTAGTTAAAGCAAGCTTGAATGTACAACAAAAAATGCTCAAAAAACGTAAACAGAATATCGATAAACAGCGTAGCTGAAGCCTCGCCTCATTCAATACGACTTGATCGCAAACGGAACTGACAAAGATTTCAATGAACCTATTTAGTGTACTCACGCCGCCGAGTGTAAAAAAAGGCCAACAAACGCAAACTTTGGCAACATTGGGTGGCGTGTCGCAAGCCATCACCCTCGCCAACTTAATCAATAACCATCCTGGCACCAGTATTATTGTCACTCACGATACGCCTAGTGCGTTATCGCTTGAGGTCGAACTGAGTTATTTATTAAACCACATCAATGTGAATGTATGTTTGTTCCCCGATCGTGAAACCTTGCCTTACGATAGTTTTTCGCCGCACCAAGACTTAATATCGCAGCGACTTGAAACCTTAGCCAATATTGGTCAAAGCCAGCACAATGTGGTCATCGTACCGGTAAATACCTTAATGGTTCGCCTACCTCCTAAATCATTTATGACTGCCAATGTCATGGTGCTTAATAAAGGCGACACATACAGTTTACAGCAAGCCAGACAACACCTTACTGATACCGGTTATCATATTGTCGATCAAGTATATGAACATGGTGAGTTTGCTATTCGTGGCTCTATTATCGATATTTTTCCTACCGGCTCAAAACAACCATTACGCATAGAGTTGTTTGATGATGAAGTTGAATCGATACGTTTTTTTGATGTTGACACTCAGCGTTCAGGCATGGCTCGCGATGCTATTCGCATGCTGCCAGCCAAAGAATTTCCCACCGACAGCAATGCTATTGAAGGTTTTAGACAACGTTATCGTCGTCGCTTTGAAGTAATTTCAAAAGAGGCCGAATCAGTTTATCAACTCGTCAGCCGTAATTTAATGCCCGCAGGCATTGAAAACTACTTACCGTTATTTTTCGATGACACGGCCACATTGTTTGATTATTTGCCGCAAAACAGTCAACTGCTCACCTTAGGCAATATTGAAAAAGCCAGCTTAGCGCACTTACATGAAGTCAATGTCCGTTACGAAGACCGACGAGTTGATCCACTAAGGCCGTTATTGGCGCCCAAAGAACTTTACTTGCTTAATGATGAATTATTCGCGGCATTTAAATCTTTTACTCGTACCCAATTATTACAGCAATATATTGCCACCGACACCAATAATGCCGGCGAGCCGCTAGCTGAAGTTGCACTTCCAACGCATACCCTCATCGCTAACGTTGAAACACTGCCTGACATCAATGCTAACCATAAACTCAAACAACCACTCATTGCGTTACAAGAGTATTGTCAGCAGCATCCAAAATTAGTGTTTAGTGCCGAATCGGAAGGCCGCCGAGAAGCCCTGTTAGACTTGTTTGCCAAAATTGACATTAAACCCAAGCAGTTTGCTCATCTTAACGACTACCTCGCAGCCAAAGACAATATAGGCTTAATCGTGTCGCCTTTAGCGCGAGGTTGTGTGCTAACCGACACCGCAAAAGGTGCAGTAAGCATCATTTGTGAAACCGAACTGTTTGGTCAGCGTATTTCGCAGCAACGTCGCCGCGAAAAACAAAAACAAGTTAGCACCGATGTTTTAGTCAAAAACCTGGCTGAACTTAAAGTCGGTCAACCTATTGTCCACCTAGAGCACGGTGTTGCGTTATACCAAGGATTAGAAACGCTTGATACTGGCGGTTTGGTTGCAGAATATTTAAAACTGGAATATTCAGGTGGCGACAAGTTGTATGTGCCAGTGTCGTCACTGCACCTTATCAGTCGCTATAATGCCAGCGGCGATGGTAATACTCACCTCAATAAGTTAGGTAACGAAACCTGGGCTAAGGCCAAGAAAAAAGCCATAGAACGTATTCGTGATGTGGCCGCTGAATTGTTGGATGTCTATGCCCGTCGTCAAGCTCGTCCTGGCGATGCAATGAGTATTGATGAAGAAGAATACGCCCAATTCAGTCAAGGTTTCCCCTTTGAAGAGACCGTCGACCAAGAAAGTGCCATTCACGCAGTACTTGAAGACATGCAAGCACCACGCGCAATGGATCGCTTAGTCTGTGGTGACGTAGGTTTTGGCAAAACAGAAGTGGCCATGCGAGCAGCATTTGTCGCCGTGAATGCCGGTAAACAAGTGGTGGTGTTAGTGCCGACTACCCTGCTTGCCCAGCAACACTACGAAAACTTTAAAGACCGTTTCGCTGATTGGCCTATCGTTATTGAAGTGATGTCACGCTTTAGAACCGCTAAAGAACAAAGCAGTGTTGTTGAACAACTGTCTGAAGGTAAAGTCGATATCGTTATCGGCACTCATAAATTACTGTCATCAGAAGCTAACTTCGACAACCTCGGATTATTAGTCATCGACGAAGAACACCGCTTTGGTGTGCGTCAAAAAGAAAAAATTAAAGCATTACGTGCCAATGTCGACATTTTAACCCTCACCGCCACACCGATTCCGCGGACATTGAACATGGCCATGTCGGGTATGCGAGATTTATCGATTATCGCCACCCCACCAGCTAAACGTTTGGCAGTAAAAACCTTTGTGCGTGAATATGACAAAGCCACGGCACGAGAAGCCATCTTGCGTGAAATTTTGCGTGGTGGCCAAGTGTATTATCTGCATAACAATGTTGAGACCATTGAAAAAACCGCGCAAAACATTCGCGATTTACTTCCTGAAGCCCGCGTCATAACCGCCCATGGGCAAATGCGAGAACGCGATCTTGAAAAAGTCATGACCGACTTTTATCACCAACGTTTTAACGTGTTGGTATGTACTACCATTATCGAAACCGGTATCGATGTGCCCAGTGCTAATACCATCATTATCGACCGAGCCGACATGTTTGGTTTAGCACAATTGCACCAGCTTCGCGGCCGTGTTGGGCGATCGCATCACCAAGCTTATGCTTATATGATGACGCCTCATCCTAAACGTATGACCCCAGATGCCCGCAAACGCCTTGCAGCCATTGAAGCCCTAGAAGATCTTGGCGCAGGATTTTTACTCGCCACTCAGGATTTAGAAATTCGCGGTGCGGGTGAATTGCTCGGCGATGAACAAAGCGGCCATATCTCAAAAATTGGTTTTAGCTTATACATGGAAATGCTGGAATCTGCCGTAAAAGCCCTCAAAGAAGGGAAAGAGCCTTCTTTAGCCTATATGATGAGTGCCAAAGCAGAAATCGATTTACGCATTCCGGCGTTATTACCAGAAGATTACGTCAGTGATGTTAATATGCGCTTATCATTGTATAAACGTATCGCTAACTGCGAAACCGACACCATGCTCGATGAACTTAAAGTCGAATTTATTGACCGATTTGGTATGTTACCTGTGCCAACCCGAAATTTAATGGCGATTACTCTGTATAAACATCAAGCAACCGCGTTAGGTATTGTCAAAATAGAAATGCACGCCAAAGGTGGCAGTGTCGAATTTGGTCAAGAAAATCACGTCGATCCGATGTTTATTATTGGTTTGTTGCAAAACCAACCACAAATCTATCGAATGGACGGGCCAAATAAGTTAAAGTTCAACATTCCTGCTGAGACAAGCAAAGAGCGTCTTGAGTTAATCAACACCCTGCTTGAACAGTTCGCTAAACATCAAATTTTGGAGACAAATAGTGCTTCGTAAACTTGCGATTTCTATCGCCGCTATCACAGCGCTATCCCACAGCTTTTCAGCCCATGCAGAATCATGGTTTGAAGTTGAAGTGTTTGTATTTGAACGCCAACAGCCGTCTGTTGAAAAATGGCTCAATGCCACACCACCAAAGCTCAGTAAAGACACTGTGGATATCATTACGCCAGTGATCAGTACCGACATAACCGGGGTTGCCGTTGGCTTAAATGGTTGTACTTCAACCGACTGGACCAATGGCGCCAGTAACTGTAATGACCCAAAAGTCAGTAACAGTATCGCGGCCCATCCAAGCGAAGTTCCGTTTAATATCGGAGCCAACAAGCCGCAATCCGCATATTTAGGTCAAGGCCCATTACTGCTGGCTCAAAGCCAAGGTAAGTTTAATGACTTAATTCGAACGATCAGTCGCGAACCTTATGTTAAAAGCCTAGTACATTTAACCTGGCAACAAAATATGCAGTCGCGTAGACGCGCTAAACCAGTGCGTATATTTGGTGGTAAGGATTTTTCAAAGAATTTTGAATATCATGGCTTAGCGGTCAAAAAAGCAACTCAAACAGAAGCCATGCCAAGCACAGAATTTGGTGCCTTAGGTAACGCTTATGAAGCGCCAAAAATAGGTCCTGTATGGGAATTAGATGGCTCGATAAACATTTATCTCAGTCATTATCTGTATATTGAAAATAATCTGGCTTTGCGTAAACCGACTCAAAAAATGCTTGAATCAAGTCCTTTAGAGTTTAATGAATATGCCGCTCTAGAAATAGAAGGTAAAAAGCAACTAGCACCTTATTTAGAAAGCATCCCGCTTATCCAGAATCGTCGTGTGCGCAGTGGCGAGATCCACTACTTTGATCACCCGCAATTGGGTGTTGTGATGCAAATTCGAAAAATGTCTCAACCGACTAATGTTAAACCCATTGATTTAACCGAGCGTGCTACCACTAGCCAACCAGCACCTTATACTGGTTAACAGCTCGATAGCTTAAGACTAAAAAACCGGATCAATTGATCCGGTTTTTTTGCTTAATGGCCTGCTCATTTACTCGACAACCTCTGCCCGGGAGAATAAATACGCCCCCTTAACTCGAGCTGTGGTTATTGAGACAATCTACAATGATTGTGCAATGCGAGTAATGTCCATCGTCAATTGCTGCGCAGCTTGCCAACGCGATTGTTGCTCAAGCGCCTGCAAGGATTGTGCAGTATTACCCTTTAGCGATAATGCGGTATGTGTAGGCTCTGCAGCAGGCCAATCAAACTCGGTTAATAAAGCATTAACACCAACAGGATCATTACAGACCAAGATCATATCACAACCAGCATCTAATGCCGCTTTAGCACGGCCAAGGTAATTACCAGCAAAACTGGCGCCCTTCATGCCTAAGTCGTCAGAAAAAATCACCCCATCAAAACCTAATTGTTGACGTAAAATAGTTTGTAGCCAGTAAGATGAAAAGCCAGCGGGATTAGGATCAATATTTGAATAAACCACATGTGCTGGCATCACACCTTGTAGCTGCTGAGAACCTATCAAGAGCTTAAATGGCTGCATATCAAAAGCTTCCACCTGCTCTTTAGTCCTTGGATCAACTGGCATGGCAATATGTGAATCGGCAGCAACACTGCCATGACCAGGAAAATGTTTTCCTACCGCAGCCATACCGGCCTCATTCATGCCAATGATAAACTGCTGAGCTAATGCACTGACTTCATCAGGATTTGCACTAAAACTGCGCTTTCCAATCACTTCACTTATACCATTTACGTCTAAAACAGGCGCAAAACTTAAATCAATATCACACGCTAACAGCTCAACTGCCATTAAAAAGCCACACTCTTTCGCCCATTGTTTAGCTAATGTTAAATCGCCTTTAGCGGCAGGTAAAATATCACCCATGGCAGGAATTAAACTAAAACCTTCACGAAAACGTTGAACTCGGCCACCTTCATGATCGACCGCAATTAATAATTCAGGGCGAATACTGCGAACACTTTTAACCAATTCAATTAATTGACTTTTATTTTCACAGTTGCGACTAAACAATATAATACCACCCACTTGCGGATGCTGTAATTGCTCAGTTTCTGTTGCAGATACAGTTAAACCTGCAAGATCCATCATTAAATAGCTCAAATCTTTCCCTTATCTATATAGCTGACAATCATGCCAGGTTAATCCAGTCACATTATGCATCAAGTATAAGGCTGGCTAATGTGAGAATAATGCATCAAAAAATCTAATGAACTGTCATTGATTAATGTGTGGGATACTCTACCAAGAATAAGAGATAAACCGCCAACATTACTTTTGACGATTATACTCACTTATAACGAAAACAATAAACGACTCAGCAAGGGTTAAACAACATGATTAGCGTATTTGACATGTTCAAAATTGGTATCGGTCCTTCTAGCTCACATACAGTGGGTCCTATGAAGGCAGGTAAAATTTTTATACAGCATGTCGCTGATAATAATTTATTAGCGAATACCGATGAGTTACAAGCAGAATTATTTGGATCTTTAGGCCAAACAGGTAAAGGTCACGGCACAGGAAAAGCGGTCATTTTAGGCCTGATGGGTGAAGATCCAGAAACCGTAGATACCGATGGGATTGATGCCATTTTAGACATTGTGTCTACGACTCAAAAACTTACCTTAGCAGACGGACGTCAGGTGAAATTTACTCGCGAAGAAGGGGTAACCTACCACAGACGTAAAACCTTACCTGCACATGCTAATGCCATGACCTTATATGCATTGTCTAAAGGCGAATGCATATATCAGCGTACCTATTATTCAGTTGGCGGCGGGTTTATTCTTGATGAAGATGAAATCACTCAACGTAATGCGTCTCCAGCAACGCCAATAGAACAAGCACCTTACGACTTTAATAGTGCATTGCAATTGCTGCAATTGTGCTGCGACAACGGCTTAAGTATTTCATCATTAATGATGGCCAATGAACTTAGCATTGCCAGTGAAGATGATATCAAGCAAGGTTTGTGGAAAATTTGGCAAACCATGAAAAACTGCGTTGAACGTGGTTATCACAAAGAAGGCATATTGCCAGGCGGTTTAAAATTACGCCGACGTGCGCCAGCACTCTACCGTCGTCTAAAAGCGGAAGGGCGAAATAACACTGACCCATTGACCGCTATGGACTGGGTCGATTTATTTGCTTTATCGGTTAACGAGCAAAATGCCGCAGGCGACCGCGTTGTTACAGCGCCAACAAACGGCGCAGCAGGGATTATCCCATCAGTATTGTGTTACTACGATATGTTTGTGCAAGAAGTCGATATCGATGTGTGCAGCCGCTATCTGTTAACCGCTGCTGCCATTGGTATTTTGTACAAGAAAAATGCCTCGATTTCTGGCGCTGAAGTGGGTTGCCAAGGTGAAGTGGGCGTAGCCTGTTCAATGGCAGCCGGTGCGTTAACTGAAATCATGGGCGGAACCGTGGAACAGGTTGAGAACGCCGCTGAAATTGGCATGGAACATAACTTAGGTTTAACCTGCGATCCAGTTGGCGGCCTAGTCCAAGTACCTTGTATTGAACGTAATGCTATGGGTGCTGTAAAAGCGATTAATGCTTCACGCATGGCACTTCGCGGTGACGGTAATCACAAAGTGTCACTGGATAAAGTCATTAAAACGATGATGGAAACCGGTAAAGACATGCGCAGTAAATACAAAGAAACAGCAAAAGGCGGTCTTGCGGTGAATATCGTCGAGTGTTAATTCACGTATTCATTTAATCTGCTCAATTCGACATGCCTGTTAGCGAACCTAACAGGCATTTTTGTATGCCTTAAATGGCGAGTTAACCTGTTAATGATTCATCGTGAAATCAATTAACCGAACAACCTATTTTCCCTTGTACCATAACCAGATAACCAGACAACAAGATGGTAGAAAATGCATACGAATATGCCCGAAGCAAGACAGACCTTTGCCCTTAGTGAGCTGGTGCGAGGTCAACATAAGCTTTGGTTCCCCAAAGTGGAACGGTCGAAAGGCTGTGTTTGAAGCTTCCCGATGTTTCTTTGGTAGAGTAAGAGACATACATTAACGTTTGATTTTCAGCATCGAATATTCTTCTGATTTTCATGGTTTTGAAAAATATACTTTTTGATTTTTTAAACACAACTTCACCAGATTTACTTTTATCTATTTGTGCAATCATATCGGTGGTGATTTCCCCTGTTTGTCTGCAAGAAATAGAACTATCACTTGGATCTGAAAAACTAAGATTTTCTTCTATTGAGGCGATGTGACAAGTGACACCTGTTACGATGTCATCCTTTAAAATGTTTAATTTTATGTCTTGTGTCGTAAACATCCCAAGTGATACATCACCGACTTCATTGTCAGAACAAGCCGTAAGAAGTGCCGTTAACCCTAGCACTATTAGCATTTTTTTCATCGGTAACACCTTTTAATATTATGAGTTTATATCATCAAAATAGGTTGTTATAAAAAATTGAGATGTTCTGTCATTAAAGGTAAACCATTATGGCTATGCCTTTAATGACAAATAAGTCCACACTGACGCGCGGCCACCGCAGGCCATAATAATAACTAACATTGTCATCATTATGGTGAGCACGATAATCAAATTAATTAATCATATTGGTGGCAGACAAAGCAAGCTTGTTGATCATTCTACTATTAGCACAATGATCAACCTTTAGCATAACCATCAGCCTTTAACATAACCATCAGCCTTCGCGAGCTAAGTGCAATGAATTTTAGTTAAATGCACTTTGAGCACAACGGGTTAAACCTGCTGTTACCGAACCGAAATGGTCACCCACCACCACTTTGGCATTGGGGTAAACACTAGCAATTTTATTGTATATAGCTGGGCTTCGGGCCGTACCGCCTGTTACATATACAATATCAGGACTGGTTGGCATATCGCAATCTTGTTGCTCCGCTTTGGCGATAGCCGTTTGCATCGCTTGTTTCATTAATGCTTCAACTTTCGCTAAGGGATCATTAATGGCTTGCTCAAACTGTGCTGCTGTTAATGGGACTAACAGCCCCTTTTCAATAAAATCTAACGAACATAGAATGGTATCATTGTCTGACAAACTGATTTTCGCTGCTTCAGCTTGGCGTACCACTTGATAACTCATTTGATTCTTTTGTACTTTTTGTAAACGAACTAATAGTTCAGGCTGCTGTGCTTCTTTGATTAGCTGCTCAACTAACTTACGAGAAGGTAAACTAACAAAGTCACGTTGGGCACTAATATCATTGACGGCCACCGCGTTCCAAAAAGGTGTTCTTGGCATAGGTTTACCGTTAATCATTAACGTGTCTGCACCAAAGCTTGGCATCAATCCAGTCATCGCTAACGCGATATCTAAATCGTTACCACCAATCCGTTGACCTGAATGGCCAAAGCAGTCTGGGCTGCGGTCTTGTTGCTTAATGTAGGACGGCCCCATCTTTACCACTGAACAATCTGTCGTACCACCGCCAACATCGACCACTAACACGGTATTGTCATCGCTAAGGTTTGATTCAAAATCCATACCTGCAGCTAAAGGTTCAAATAAAAACCTCACATCAGTAAAGCCTGAACGAGTAGCCGCCAGGCGTAAAATGGTTTCAGCTTGTTGATTACTGTCTTGGCCACCTATGCCTTGAAAATTAACCGGCCGACCTATCACCGCATGGCTCGCTGCGCTAAGCGATTTTGCGTTTAACGCTTTATCGGCTAGTGTTTTAACATGCTGCATCATCAAGGTGACAATGTCTTCAAATAAGGCTATTTGTTCAACACGTAATCCGTTGGCACCTAAAAAAGACTTTGGAGAACGGACATAGAAACCTTCTTCAGGCATGTCTAAATAAGCATCTATCGCAGCTTGGCCAACAAATACGGCTTGTTCATTCGGCGACAGATCAAGCTCATGACGCATTTGTTTTGCACGCATTAACTGAGAACTGCGCAGATGAGAATACTCTGCTTTTAAGTGTTCTGGTAATCCTTGGTATACCGCCTCGGCAATAAGCTCGCGATCCATTGCGTACAACGTTGAAGGCATAAAATCCGAATGAGTTGATAATGGTAATAACGATACCGCATCATCAATCATTACCCCAATCGCACAGTTGGCACTGCCGTAATCAAATCCAACAAACATTGACTTACCTTCTGTCATCTAATCGAAAAAAGCGCTCAAAATAACACACTTATGACACTTGCTAAACCCTTTATCACTGTTTTATCTCCCGCTTGGGTAAAGCGAGTCCCTTATCTTAAAAGGCAACGCTGTATATGGCGTTTAAAATGATAAAAATCTAACTAACCTGAAATAGGGTAACTGTTAATACTGTGCCCATAACAAAAAAGCCCAATCTTATGTAGATTGGGCTTTCGTTTTAGCAAAGGTATTCATTAGCCTTTGTTATTCATTTTTTCTTGTGCTTTACGCTGAGCTTCTTTTTGTTGGCGACGAGCATCAATCACTTGCTTTACATCGCTACCAATATGCGCTTCACCGCGTTGCTTGGCTAATTGTACTTGACGCTCACGCTCAATAAACCGCTGACGTTGTTCTTCAGGCACCTTATCAATGCAATGTGGACAGCTGACTCCTTGAACATAGGCTTCAGTTTGTTTTTCTGCTTCAGTAATTGGCATACGACAAGCATTACACTGATCGTATTGACCTTTTTCTAAGCTGTGATTTACCGCTACGCGGTTATCAAACACAAAGCATTCACCTTCCCATAAGCTTTGCTCTTGCTCGACTTCTTCAAGATATTTTAATATGCCGCCTTCAAGATGATATACCTCATCAAAGCCCTGCTCTTTCAAATATGCAGTAGATTTTTCACAGCGAATACCACCGGTACAAAACATCGCCACTTTTTTGTGTTTAGCCGGATCTAAATTTTGCTTCACATATTCAGGAAACTCACGGAAAGTCTCGGTTACTGGATTAACAGCATTTTTAAAAGTACCAATCTTCACTTC
Source organism: Shewanella sp. S1-58-MNA-CIBAN-0166 (assembly GCF_040310085.1). Lineage (NCBI taxonomy): Bacteria > Pseudomonadati > Pseudomonadota > Gammaproteobacteria > Alteromonadales > Shewanellaceae > Shewanella > Shewanella sp. S1-58-MNA-CIBAN-0166. The sequence goes on from NZ_JBEOPN010000016.1 coordinate 22,589, forward strand.
GTAATCATTACGGGTATCAACCAACACCACATCTGGATCTGAAATAAGTGCATTCCAGTCTTTAGGTTTCACATAGGTCCCGACGACTTTACGAGGATCAATACCTTCAATACCCATAGTCACAATTTCTTTTTTCAGCTTCACTTTGGTGCGATAAAACGGCATTTCAGCGTCAAAAGATAGCTTAGTCACGATATTATCTAAACCAGGTTGAGTGCCCAACCAGGCCAATAAAATATCAATCGCTGATGAGGTTCCTGCAACAGTGCCATTAATGCCTTCTTGAGCAAGCAACAAAGTGCCTTTGATTTCGTTTTGTTCCATGACACTCAGCAATGGCTGACGAACTGCCTCAAAATGCGGTAATGCCACGAATTTATATAACGCGCACACAGCGACTTGGGCTTGAGATGCAGCTGTTATAGCTTTTTGAATAGGTTCTTGTTTAGGCTCTTGTTTAGACGCTTGTTTAGGTTGTTGCATAAAAATGAGGTCTCCGCTGGCTGGAACTTAATTTCCAGTGCATATTACTGTGCATATAAATAAGGTCTGCACACTGTGCACAGACTCAAAAAAACGGCCGAAAGTATACCTAAATCACAGTCAAAAAAATACTAAAACCAGCAGATGTACTTTTTTACAATGTTGGTAGCGGTTAATTTTGGGTTTTCAGCCAAGAAACGTTACTCTATTAGCAAGACATCATTTTATAGACACCTAATGAATTCTGCCATTTTGTACACCTTTCGTCGTTGCCCTTATGCTATGCGAGCACGTATTAGTCTTCATTTGAGCCAACTGAATCCGTTAGTGCGTGAAATAGAGCTTAAGAATAAACCCGCAGAGCTGATCGCCATTTCGGCCAAAGGCACAGTGCCGGTTTTAGAGTTTACTAACGGCCAAGTGATCAGTGAAAGTCTAGATATTATGCGCTTTGTATTAACTGAACACCCAGCGCCAGAAAACCATTACTTAACCACAGAAGAGTATCAAGTCCTGCAATACTGGTTAGATAAATCAATGACTGAATCGCTCATTAATGCCAATGATAATCAATTTAAACCATGGTTAGATAAATATAAGTATGCCGACAGGTTCCCTGAATACAGTCAACTTTGGTATCGACAACAGGCAGAGCAGTTTATTCAGTTGTTGGAAAGGCAGTTGCTGCAACACAACTATTTGTGTACCGACAGCCCAACACTAGCTGATTTTGCTATTTTTCCGTTTATTCGACAGTTTGCTAATGTTGAACCTTCGTGGTTTAACACCATGCCATACCCTAAAGTTAACGCTTGGTTAACCACATTAATCAATAGCCCGCTATTTAACGTGACCATGTGCAAATATCCATTGTGGTTACCACAAAAAACTATGATTGACCTCAAACATTCAGTACGTAATGATGGACAAGTAATACCTTTGTGCAAAAATTAAAAAATTATGAATATTTAATGGTTTACGGGCTATTAATCGGATAATTTTTAACGTAAATTAAAGGTGTTAGCAGTGAATAGCTGTTTAAGAACATGGATTTCTATTATTTTTACTGCAGATTTTAATTTTAAGCTTACACTTAGATAAGTCATTGCTGGAACGCAAAGGAACATGACATGAATAATATGGATATTACGTTAGTATTAATGCTCATTGCATTACTGATTTTACATATTCACTTTTGCTATCGAGCCTATACCTCGAAAGCACATATCAAACATGGTCAACGTGTAGTGTGGTCTATGCTGAGTTTGTTAATGGGACCATTAGGCTATTATGTCTATCAAAACATGATCCCACTCGAGTTCTACGAATAGATTTGTTTTAGAGCTTTGCTTTGAAGTTCAGTGAATAAAGTCTGATTGTTTCTTAACACATTATTGAACAAGAGCTTGTTAACCCCCTTCTCGTCGTCCCGGTAATGCTTTTGAGCCGAGATCTTGGTGTTTGTTTTGCTTTGTACTTATGGCCTGCGGCCACCAACGTCGTGGCCCATTGGTCATACCCCAACCTTGCAATGCTTACAAATATCGCGCAAATTGCTGGCCACTTTTAAGCGGTTTAGTGGGAGCGAGCACTGCTGAGGTGCCAACATATAAAAAGCCAACAATTTGATCGTCTGCTGCTAATCCTAATGCGTTATTCACATTAGCATCAAAAGCAAAATCGCCTGTACGCCATACCGCACCTAGCCCAATCGCAAATGCCGCCTGCTGCATTGCCATCGTGGCGCAACCCGCTGCTATATGCTGTTCTAAAACGGGTACTTTATCATGCGTTTGTGTTTTGGCGACGACCGTAATCACCATAGGCGCACGATAAGGCATGTTAGCTACTTTAGTCAGAAAAGTATCATCTGCACCACTTTTTTTAGCCGCATCAACAAAAATATCTGCCAACTTAGCTAAGCCATCATCTACCGCAATAATAAATTCCCAAGGCGTTAATGCACCGTGGTCTGGTACTCTTGCTGCTGCATCAAGCAAAAAAGTGAGTTGTTCGGCATTTGGTGCTGGGGCAACTAGGCGAGGCGTCGATTGGCGAGTCAATAACAGTTGTTTGGCGTCCAAGATACAATCCTTTTGAGTAAATTATGCTGCCGATATTAGCAAAAATCCCACGTATTAGGTGGGATTTTTTAGGGTTGTTCTATGTAACCTAAACTCGAAATAACAAACGCCTCTCAAACAGCCCTTTTTTATACTGAGATCAGGTGATGTAAACAAGGTTACTTTAACAACCGGCGTCCTATAAAGTAATCAACGCTGGTGTAACGGCCGCCACCAATCACAAATAATGCCAATAACATAATTAGATACGTCATCGCGAATTCAATACCATTATTTAAAATAACAAAATTACCTGAACTGGTTAGCCATTCATAATTACCATGCTCTTGTAAAATAGCTTTCGCCGCAGAAAGCTTTTCCGCTGAAGCTAACACTTGCTCATTCGCCAACCACGAACTTGGGTCGGCAATAGCCAACCAACCATTGGGTAAATGCACCGCAAAAACAGCAACTAGCATTGTGACCATCATTGGCAATGCCACGATTCGAGTGGCTAAACCGATCAACAGTAAAAAACCACCGAACAATTCAGTGCCTGCAGCTAACGCAGTCATGACTTCTGGCATAGGTAAACCCAATCCCCAGTCAGGATTGCCGAACCATGCTGCGGTGTCTTCAAAATGTGACAATTTGTTGTATCCTGCCTGCATTAGCACTGGCGCAAGATAAAGCCTTAGCAGTAAGGCGGCTAAGCCTTCTGTATGTTTAATCACATTTAAAAATTGTTGATAAAATCCACTTAGTGTCTGCATAAATAATCCTAGCTGAAATCGTTGTTGTAGTAATAGACCCGCTGAAGATTAAAATTATTTCAGCTTTGGAGACTAACGGATAAAAATAGATATTATCTGTCTAAGTGTAATTCAGTTAAATCTTCTACTAATTCAGCTAATTTTTTATCAAAGTGCTTACGTTGTTTTTGACTAAATGTTTGATTAAGCGTAATCAACATTGAGCCAAACTTACGGGTATTTCCGGTAACATTATCGCGATAAACCTCTGATTTCAGTTCATCTGGCGAGATCATTAATAATTTCATTTGTTGGGTAAAATAATCAGTTTGCTGACGGCGTTTCAGTGCTTGTTCAAATTGACTTAGCCATTCATGGCGATACTCAAGCCACATGTCTAACGTGGCTAAACGCTGCGTATTAGCTTGATGAATAATGTTTTTTTGTTCATCTGTAGCATCGCCAGTCCATTCAGATAATTGCTTGGCGATTCTTTTATCGGAGTCTTTTATCAATTCAGCTTGATCTTTGCCGGCGTATTCTTCGATTAATTCTTGTTGTTCTTTTTTTAGCTGCGCCAGTATCTGATCAACTTGTCCATCAGATAAGCTCGCCATAATAGGTAACAGATCAGGCATAACAAAATCGAAAATTCGGGACCAATGTGCCTTCGCCATTGACACTTGGTTAAGCCATAGCTCTGGGGTCATTGTTTGTTGATTAGTCAATGTCGATAATAAAGACAGTTGATCACGATAACGCGGTAATTCTTGTTGGCGATGCCAGACTAAAAACGATTCAATAATAATATCAAATTTATCTTGCTGTTCTGAGGTTAACTCTACGTACTCTTCAACTTCCCACTCTATCGCCCAATCCAGAAAGAAATAGCTTACTTTGGTTGAGCAGCCGACAAAAAATAAGCTACTTAACAGTAGGATAATCAATTTTTTAGACACAGATAATTCCTTTATCAAAATTTATATCAAATCCAGTAATGATGTGATCAATCAGAGTCACTCAGATTTTTCAGTTTGAGACGCATTGTTGAAAGAATGGTTGTTCCCTTATGAAACAATGCAACAAAAATAGAAAGTCTGAATGACTCCCGCAGGACGGGTTTCAGAACCTTCTATGCTGCTTAATATGATTTTGACGTAGAAAAACTATGTCTATAATCTTATTACTTGTCTAGTAGGCGCTGAATGACCAGATATTTATTAGAACTGGTATTACTTCACTTATACTTTATCAGAAGCTTGTACTTTATCAGAGCATATTAGCAAGTGATTAATGTAAAATACTTTGTAAAGTATTGTAAGTATTGTGTAGATTTTTGCGGTTCTTTGGCTGCCATTAATAACGCCCACATTGCCGAGAATAACCAAAAACAATTTATTGCGGCGGGTAATGCCGCTTTGGCCGCAGACACATCGGTGAGGCTAGCAACCTGACAATATTGCATAATCACGTTATCGATTAATTGGTTAGCTTGCATCGTTGATAGTTGATGACTAGCCACGACGCTGGCTAAATCGAACAACGGATGGCTCGCCACAGCATATTCATAGTCTATACAAAGCAGTTGCTGAGGGGCACTGCCGCTAAGCAGTAAATTGTGTGGAGTTAAATCTCTATGACAAAAAGTCGGCAGCAACACACAGGCTTCTAACTGCGATAACCAATGTCGAACAAGCCCATTTAAGCGTAACAATTGCTGCCTCGCATCATGCCATTGTGGATCTTTTTGCGACCCCGTTAATGAATCTAATTGGTATGCATATTGTTGCCATTGCTCACTAACGGTAATGCTTTTCTCCGGCACCGGCAACACACTGAGTTTACAAAATAATGCACTAAGTAAAGGAACGGCATCCACAGCCGAAATGGATTGATTTGTCGATTGCCCAAGCGATAAGTGACTGCGCATTGAGGCAAATATCGACCAGTCTGTCTCTGGTTGATCAATAAACTCACTCAGATACACTTGCTTATCATCACTGACCCAAATCAATGCAGGTGCAATGTTAGCCACAATTGCAGCTTGCCAACATTCAACTTCAAGCGCTCTATCGCACCAATTACTGTGAGGCTGATTTACTCGTAAGACCTTATCGCCATCTTCACAAGATAACTTAATATTAACATTACTGATCCCTGTGTTAAGAAAAGACACCGCAGTACATTGCGTAGCAAGCTGCTGAAATAATGTGGTTGGCATGGCTTTGTTGATTATATTAAGCACATCGATAGGTAGAGATAACAACGGCTGGGACATCAAATATTTACTCTAATAAAATGATATTATGGTTGGTTATGCACCAACCACCTCTTGACTCGTATTGTGTTGCGTTATTATATGATGACGATATTTCTTACGCCACATCATGTATCCGCCAACTGCCATTGCGACGTATAAAACAAACAAACCCGATGTCAGCATTAAGCCTTTTTGGAAGTAAAGGTAAATAGACACAAAATCAATGACGACCCAATAGAGCCAATTTTCCAGCACTTTTTTCGCTACTAGATAGGTTGTAACGATAGCAAAACAAGTGGTTGCCGCATCGATATAGGGAAATGCGGCCGACGTGTAATGAGCCATTAAATATCCCACCAGCATAGACACTAATGATGTCGCGCCGATAAGCCGAGCGTGAGTACTCCAAGACCAACTGGTAATATTAAGGTGATTGGTTTCTATGTTGTGCTGAGTACCATTATGCAGCTCAGAATTGTGCAAATTGCTTTGCTGAGAAGGTGGCACGTGCAACCACAGCCAATAACCATATACCGCCATCCCCATATAATAAATATTAAGGACTGACTCCATCAATAACGATACATTCCAAAATAGTACAGTGTAAATGGCGGTACTAATAAATGCTGCCGACCAACACCAGATATTAGTCCGCATAGCAAGAATTAAGTAAGCAAGCGCTAGCATAACGGCAACAGCCTCCCAAAACGTCATTAATGACGCTTCACTAAAGGCTTGTTGTAGCGTTATAAATAGATCATTCATTGTGGTTATTCGCTATGAGCTAGGTTGAGCTCACCACCGATAAATTTACACACAAAAACAGCTTTGCCCCACTTTTGATGTGCGGCTTGCATTTCAACGGCTAGCATCGACATTACATCAGCATACTCGCCACAGACTTGGGTTGCCATCGCGTTAGTCACTCGTTGAATATTGTCATAACTATCCACTCTGCCGATAAACCATTGGATAGGATCGAGATAGTTTTCATTGAACGGATACATACTGATTTCTGCAGTTAACTTCATTTCTATTCCTTAATAAAAACCGCTGCAACAAAGGCTACAGCGATTTTGTGTCATTACATAAATTGAACTTCTAATGTCACACCAATTTGGCGCGGATCACCGTAACGAATATATTGTTTATCGACCCAATCTTGATCTGGTTCGTTGCCAAAGTAAAAGCCTCGCACACCATATTGTTCATCAAACAAATTGCGGCCCCATAAATATGCCGACCATGTTGGCGTTTCATAGCCTAAACGGGCGTTATAAATGGTATAGGCTTCTGACTGAGATTCATTGCTGTCAGAATAATAAAACTGGCTTTTACCACTGGCATTCACGTTTGCAAACCAACCAGAATCAGCAACATAAGTCATACCAGCACTGTAAGTAAATTTAGGTGAATGCGCTAAGTCGCGCCCAGATAAATCGACGGTAGAACCGTATTTGTCACTGTATTGATATTGGCCATATTCAGTTTCCAACCAACCGAAACTACCGTAGAACTCAATATTTTCTGTTAAATACCATTTTGCATCGAGTTCCGCGCCATAGTTACTTGAACTGCCAGCATTTTCGGTAAATAGAATAAAACGCTGCGGGCTATCTGGGTCTTGTAAAGAGGCGGCAACTTGTTGGTCTTGGCGGTCCATATAAAATAGCGCCAAGGTAGAATCCACTTCTCCATCAAACCAGCTCGATTTTAAGCCAACTTCATAGTTATATAAAATCTCAGTGTCGAACTGTTTCTTGTCAGACAATTCAGCAGGCAGTGTCATATTAAAACCACCCGCCTTATAACCGCGGGCGACACGAGCATAAGCATTGTGATTAGGATTAATGGCTTTTGACAACGCAATATGGCCGCCCCACATATCTTCTGATGGGGCAAAGTCATCTTTATTGCTGTCACTATAATCACTATCGCGGCGCTCGAAACGCAACCCAGTCGACAATAAGTAATCATCACCTAAATGGCTGTCTAATTGACCAAATATGGCATAGTTTGTCGCCTCATAGTTTGACTGCAACACTTCATCTGGCCAGGTGTTGTATTCCGAGTATAAGTCGTTATCTTCTTTCAAATTCATCGCGTATACACCCAATAACCAGTCGGTACTACCGGCGAAGATGCGTCCTGCATCTTTGGATGATAAACGGAACTCTTGGGTAAAGGTTTTACGATCGCCCTTTTTGTCCCAGGTGTAATCATAAACACACGGCTCAGTACCTGAGGCCGCTCCTGCGTCGTCATACACAGTACATGCTTTACTCGCCCAATAATCCGAATTGGCCCAATCACCATCATATCCATTATGATGATCAGTTTGCGCAAATGATGTTAATGATGTGAAGTCAAATGCTTGCATACCCGTGTATATGAACTTAACCCCTGCTCCAGTCGTTTTTTGTGTATCAACACCGGGTTGGTCAGTTAAGGTATTACTGCGATTATTATCTAATGTCCACACATCGTAACCATTATCAAAATTGGCATGCAATAAGGTTAAATCAACTTGAAGATCGTCAGTAGCGTACCAACGGAACTTAGCCCTAGCCGTTAACTCATCACGTTCATTGGTATCATCACGGTTAAGATAAAGGTTGTCACGGTAACCATTTTGATTGTGCTGTTCTAGTGATACACGGTAGAGCAATTTACCTGAGTCATTGAGTGGACCAGAGCTAAAACCAGAAAGAGTACGAAGATTGTCATCACCTAAACTGACTTTTGCGCCATGTTCAAATGATTCGGTAGGGTCATTACTTTTTAAGTAAATTAATCCAGCTAGTGCATTAGCACCATATTGAGTACCTTGTGGACCGCGCAAGACTTCAACTTGCTGCATGTCGTACATACTCGACACCATGCCAAGGCCTGATAGGTCGATGTCGTCGACCACAAAGCCAACCGATGAGTTAGGTGCACCTTGATATTGTTCTTGTTCGCCGACACCACGAATTTGGAAGTATTTAGGACGAGAACTGCCACCAGACCAGTTAAAGTTGGCAATAGAATTGAGCACATCTTCAAAATGTTGCGCCCCTTCGTCTTCTAATTGCTGGGCATCAATAACCGTCACGCTTGACGGCATTTTATCAAGGCTGATATTACTAAAATCAGCATTAACAACAATCACTTCCATTTTTTCATATTCGGGAGTGACATTTTCAACATCGGCCGTTTTAGCCATAACCACAGGCGAGCTTAATGCCACCATTACCGCTAAGGCAATAGGTGTTTGGTGTAACCTAGTAGAGTTTTTCGTAAACATAGGACCTCAAATAGTGATTTTGAGATCCGGCAAGAGTAGCGAATAAGAGGTGCACATAAATAGTGTGGCCCATTCCTACGCCGGTATAAGCCGGATCAGGTTCTAAGGGTTCGTCATACAGACATCTCAGTTCAGGTTTTACTGAACACCCCTTGGCGATCACGATTATAAACTAACTTCACCATGAATACACGAGCAGCGATACAATTTGATAACGCAAAAATATAATTGATTAACTTTATATTAAATATCAGTAATCATGTCTCTTCAAGTTCTCTGTAGCGTGGCTTAATTTGAGAAAGCTTCGCGCACATAAATCTCAAATCGAATAGCTTGTGTATTGGGCGCTACCGCACCCACTTGCAACTGCTGTTTACCATGTAATTTAACCGACTTCCAACTGCTTGCTTCATCCTCAACTGTAAATCCGCTAGCATCGTACCAAGTGAATTTATATTGTAGACGTAGGTCAGTGCTCGATTTGCTTTGAATTAGCGCCGATGCTTTGATTAAGTCAGCAACCATGACAGATGAAATATCCACAACATTGACATCACTGGCAAAAGAGCTGCTATCGACTCTAACCTGCCCGCTTGAGTCTACCGAAATACCTGCCGTGTTATGCGCACAGGCGCTAAGCAACAATGCTAATGCGAACACAAATATTGACGTTATTTTCATGCTATCTCCTTATTTGCTGTTAATGTAAAGCGTTGACTTAATCTATCAAAAAATGTGCTCTGGCAGTGGCTATCAATTGTTTACGGTTGGTTTGCCAACAGTTCATACTGACGTTAGCCACACGGCGGCCTTGGCGAGTAATTTTACATTCTGCAAAGGTATCTTGATGTAAACCTGCGCGTAAATAGTCAATTGAGAAATCAACAATTTTAGGTACTTTCTTGGCTTGCATAAATACCATTAATTGCACAATTGCCGACATTTCCATAAACCCAGCAATCACTCCGCCATGTATTGCAGGTAAAATCGGATTACCAATGTTGTCATCTTTAGCCGGCAGTCTAAATACCATTTCATCACCAAAACGGGCCACTGACATGCCAATAAATTGTGAGTAAGGTACTTTCTCAAGTAGGTAACTATAATCATTCAGTTCAATGGCACGTTTAACCACATCTTGAACATCTAAACCCTTTTGTGTCTCTATTTGGGTTGGCTCACTCATGATTTCGCCCCCGGTAAATTCCCCATTAACACTTGACGAAACTCTTCGCCGACCATTTCTGGACTAATTCGCATAAAAGAACCCACCGCGTGAGCGATAGGTTCATCAATACTGTCTTGATATGCTATCGCACGGGTAAAAGCAACGCTTGACGATAAACGATAGCATTCAGCAAAGGCATAAACCGACTTATGAGGCTCTGCGGGTTTCATGTAGTCGACACGTAAATCCAATGTTGGAGACAACTCTAACGATTGGTACTTCTTCAAAATGGCGCATACCACGGCTGTGCCACAAGCGGTATCTATCAAGGTTGTGATCACCCCACCATGAATGACTCCGGTGTCGGGGTAACCAATAATATCTTGACTGTAAGGTAACTCAATTAACACATGATGCTCACTGGCTTCTTGCACTGAAAGCCCTAAACGACGGCACTGAGCTAACTGGTTGACAAAACGGGTGGCGACTTCAGTTAATGGAAAAAAATCACTGTTAATTTTCATTATCCACGACTCAGCATTGGGCCTAATGGTTTACCCCCTAAAAGATGCATATGAATATGGTACACCTCTTGACCACCATGCTTATTGCAATTCATGATTAAGCGATATCCATCTTCAGCAATACCGGCTTCATCGGCAAGTTTGGCCGCTACTGTTATCATCCGCCCTAATGCTAATTCATCAGACGCTTTAACATCATTTGCTGTCGCGATTAAATGATTGGGAATAATCAGAATATGCGTAGGAGCTTGCGGAGCAATATCCCGAAATGCGGTGACTAATTCATCTTGGTATAAAATATCCGCTGGAATTTCACGGCGGATAATTTTGCTAAATATGGTTTCTTCGGCCATTTGGATGCCCTCATTAGATAACTGCATTGATGCTATTGATAATACTATCAACTCTTTGAACTATCACTCCAGTAAAAACGCTTTTTATGGGTAATATTTTGCCTAAAATGGGATTCGTTTGCTTAAGTGAGTCAATTTTGGCAGCATTGGTTATTATAGCTCAATCGTTTTGATTGCGACTTGCCACTCATTCGGAATTCTTTATGCATTATCATATTCATGCGGTCGACCCAAAAGCTCATTTATTTGAAGTGACCTTTACGCTAAAAAACGCCAATCCATCTCAGATTTTTTCATTACCAGCATGGTTACCTGGCAGCTACATGATCCGCGATTTTGCCAAAAATATCATTGAAATTGATGCCAAAGAGAATCTACAATCGCTTGCAGTCACTCAATTAGATAAACAAACATGGCAATTGAATAACCAAGGCAGTGATATCACTCTGTGTTATCAAATTTATGCATGGGATTTGTCTGTTCGCACTGCACACCTTGATACTAATCATGGCTTTTTTAATGGCAGTAGCGTGTTTCTAGCGGCTAATGGTCTTGAGTCACAATCACATACCGTCACCATTGCCAAACCTGCACTTGCAGAATTAGCTCATTGGACGCTAGCCACCAGCATGACTAGAGCATCAGGTGAACAATTTAGCTTTGGTGATTTTAGCGCTGAAAACTACGATGACTTAATTGACCATCCCGTTGAAATGGGTGAACTGACCGTCGAAACCTTTTTCGCTGCTGGTGTGCCACACGATATCGTACTCAGTGGCAAACACAGGGCAAATATGGCTCGATTAGCCAAAGATTTACAAGCGATTTGCGAATATCAAATCAATTTGTTTGGCACTCCAGCACCCTTTAAGCGTTATGTGTTCATGACCACCGTTTTGGACAATGGTTTTGGCGGTTTAGAACATAAAGCATCAACAGCGTTAATGTGCTCTCGCAACGACTTACCTTTGTCACTCGATGCGCCAGTAGATAAAGGTTATCGCACTTATTTATCACTGTGCAGCCATGAATATTTCCACTCATGGAACGTTAAACGGATTAAACCTGCTGAGTTTACGCCATTTGATTTATCACAAGAGTCTTATACTTCTCAATTGTGGGCATATGAAGGTATCACGTCATATTACGATGATTTAATTACCTTTAAATCTCAGTGTATTGATGAGAAAGGTTACCTTACTTTACTCAGTCAAATTATGACTCGAGTATACCGAGGCGAAGGTCGCTTTAAACAAACCTTAAAGCAATCAAGTTTTAATGCTTGGACTAAGTTTTATAAGCAAGATGAAAATGCCGCTAATGCAATTGTCAGCTATTACACTAAAGGCGCACTATTTGCCTTGTATGTAGACTTAACTATCCGTATTGAAACCCAAGGTAAATACAGCCTTGATGATGTTATGCGTACACTTTGGCAACAATATGGTTTAACGGGTATAGGTACTGAATCGTCAAGCCATCAACAGATTGTTGAAGCGCTATTAAATCGCCCTTGTGACGATATCTTTACTTATCTCGACAACACAGACGATTTGCCACTAAAAGAATTACTGGCTCAAGTGGGCGTGAATATGAGTTTACGGGCCAGTGAAGGTGTAACTGATTTGGGTGGTGCTGATGCTACAGGTTATAACATTGGTTTTGGTGCTAAAACAAAAGCGGAATCATTAGGGTTAAAAATACTAACGGTTAGTCAACACAGTCCTGCACATCAAGCGGGATTAAGTGCGGGTGATTTATTGATTGCAGCAGACCACTTGCAAGTAACCAATCAATTTGAACAGCAACTGCAAAGTCGAACCCTTGGCGAACAAATCACTTTGCATTGGTTTAGACGTGATGAATTGATGCAAGGAACATTAACGATCAGTGAAGCGGCTTTAGACACAATTTCGCTTAGCATCATTGATGCGACTAAAACACAATTGTGGCTTGGTTAAGACTAAGAAACAATTATCAAATTTGAGAATTGATTTACTGAGTGCCATCAATATTAATCGCAAATTTGAATTAAAAAAGGATATCAATTTGATATCCTTTTTTATAAATATTCTCTATTACTATACAAATGTATCAATACGACTAGCTTTGCTTAATCCGTTCTAATACTTGATTTTCAGTATGTGCTTCTAACCAGTATTTTTGTAATGTTGGGTTTTTTACTCCAGATGCTGCATCAAGTAAATTCCAAGCTCGTTTCCAAATACCGTCGGCAATCATATGTACGACCGCACTTTCTATTGCCGCGGCAATACACAAACTCACAGGTTCATTTGAGGTATAACCCGCCTCTGACTCTAATAATTCTTGCGCATCAATAAATTTAAATACACCAGCAGTAATTTCTTTTGAAATAACGGCCTTAGTGGTTGTTACACTGCTTAATAATCGACCGGTACGGATATCAACCGCGCGTAAATTAACCGTTATACTATCGACACGGTATTGACCCGATACGCCGATCCCCAAATAACGAGCACCTGCGCCACCGGTTTTAATATTGGTATCGTAAGCCACTATGCCACCTTCCATAAGAATTTGGGCACTGTTTAATTGTGGCAACTTACTGGCATCACCATTGAGTCCTGCACGAACAATTTTTCGTTCTGTCAGTAAATTTTGTAACCCTTCACGCTCAACAGGCACAAACCAAGCAGAATCATTGAGCGCCTGAGCTAAGAAAGCCGTTCCAGACTGAGGTACTGCAGTTGAAAAGTTACTCGAAGGTATCGGCTTGTATTGGCCCGTTTGATCACGGAAATCATACACTGCAGCCACCATACTTCCTTGGGGGGATGGTAAACTGACTAAATCGTAATAAGTCTCGCCCTTTGGCATTAAACTCGTGGTAGCTTCAATACCGTCGAATTCACTTTCTATCGAAGAACACGCGCTCAAAGATAGGATAAATAAGCTAAGCAGTAGTCTTTTCATGATTAGCCCCCTGTTGATGCGCCGACAATACCACCAACTTCGATGATGGTCGTCTCGCCGGTTAATAAATCAGTAATGTGAACCAGTAACGATCCATCTTCATTGACCACATTTATCTCAAAGTCATCGGTTTTTAAATAACCTTCACCACCATTTGCCGCATCATTAAACAGTTGGCTCATTAAGCGTGACTGTAATGAACTAGCAAGCCTGTCCAGCGCAGTAGGGGCAACATAGGAGGAACCACCTTGATGTTCATTTTGCGCTGACGCATTTGCCAATAAATAACTACCATTAAGGTAACTGCCCCCAAACGCAGGGTTAACTGGGGTATATACCAGTTGCGTCGCGGCTAAGGGAAAACTAAATGATGTTATTGATAAAATTAGTAATAATTTTTTCATATACATTCCCTACTAAAACTCATCAGGAGCAAGATCGGGGTCTGAAAATGCCGCCCATCTTACCTGTTGTTGATATTGCAACAGGGAAGCATTGACCCGCTTTGCTGCCATGTTCGCTTGTGCATCAATATTTCGCGATGCTGGGGATAAAAACGTCACAAAAACCGGCTTGCGATTATGCAACACTAAAATTTTACTACCACTTCTTGCAGTGGCTTGTTCTACAACAGTGAGCCCCGAGTGGTTGCTCATGCCATTGATATCACGATAAGCGCTAACAAATTCTCGATAAAAACGGTGGCCAAATCTTGTCATGGCTCTATTTAAGATTAATCCGTCAATTAAATCAGCTTCACGCTTAGGCTTTGCATCACTGACACTCGCTACAGGTTCAATTGACTGCAATAAATTCTCTTGAGCTTTTGAGGCGGTGGATTCTGGAATAACTTCATCTGTGGTGGGGGCAATGTTAGCTTTTGTAAATTCTGGAACATTAACGTCAACATCTTTACGATCATCAGCGATAGCATCACTTAATAAAACGGCTTGACTCGCAATCAAGCAAATGAGTATCACTGATGGATATTTCACACTCTCACCTCATGCATGTGAGTTTGTGCCCAAGCAATGGCTTGACCACGACTAGACACACCAATTTTTCGAAACGCACGATAGAGATGCGTTTTAATGGTAGATTCACTGACAAATAGTTGATTAGCGATATCGAGATTAGTACTACCAGACAATAACGTTTGTAATACCTCACGTTCACGAATGGTCAGTTGCTCACTGTCATCGTCATGGTTAATACTCATTAACGATTGATAGAGATCTTGAGGGATGACACTACGGCCTTTGAGTATTTCATTTAAGCCGCTACTAACATCAGCTAAATTAGCATTGGTATAGAAGACACCCGTTGTGGTCGATGGATGAATTAAAAATTTTGCATCAACTTGTTTGGGGAAATTTAGAAAAACGGTACGAACACCACAATATTCACGTTCAATAACACGCTGTAATTGATATGCTTGCTGGAGATCAATCGTTGCTAAATCGAAAACCACTATTGAGTTGGTTTGTGTGGAAAGTAACTTCGACATATTACTCGGCTGAGCCTTGGTTAATCTAACCAAAAATTCTTGTGGCCAGCGTGATTCGAGTAAGTCAATGAGCAGCTGCGAACGCGAAACGATCATCCAATTTTCAACTTTAAACATTCCTAACACTCCATGTGGTATGAATAAACGGTGGTATAAAGAAACTATCATATTGATATTAAGTCCATATCAACATCTATAAGTTTAGCAAGTGGATTACTGCATAACAATTAGTCAAAAGGGTGCTTACACACCCTTCATTATACTTTAGTACTACATACCTTGAGTAATCGTCACTGTATTACCAAACCCTATGCTGCTTACAACTGCTGAATTATTGATATCGGTTTGGGTAACATAAACCACATTGCTGCCATCACCAGAGACATATACATCAGCTAAATGATTGCCACCAGTTTGATCGATAACAATTTCGTTAGCTTCGCCCCATTCAGATTCAGCATATGCTTCGTTATGATGTCCAGACTGGTCTATATCAATAACTGATGACAAATCAGCAGCATCAGCATAGGCCTTGTTATGATGGCCATCTTGATCAACCATAACGACATTATCGGCCCCCCACGTTCCAGCACCGATCCCTTCACCATAAAAGTTGCTGCCATTGGGTTTGCTATTAACTTCATTATGATGCCCAGTTTGATTTACTGTAACGGTACTTAATCCGCCATCGTCAGTTGATGCACCTGCATAGTTATGATGACCCGACTGGGTGATTGTAATTGTGTTATCAAAACTGTACTCCCCTTGAAACACTACGGCTTCGTTTGCGAAACCCGCTTGCGCAACCGTAGCGGTATCATCCATACCCTCTTGGTCTACAGTCGCACTATTACCAGAACCTGAATTACCGTTACCGTTGCCATTCCCAAGAGTTAAAGAACTTTGAGTCACTGTCGCAGTGTTGCCTACATTGGACTGATTGACGGTTGCAACATGCTCAAAGTCCATTTGCATTACCGTTGCGACTTGATTTAAACCATATTGGTTAACTTGAGCTTCATGATTACCGCCATTTTGTGTCACATGTGCATCATGAGATTCACCATTTTGATATACATCAGCCATGTTAGACAAACCTGCTTGCTCAACTAAACCAATGTTACCATTACCTATCTGCTCTAATGTTGCGACCGTATCATCGCTACCTGAGCCGCCATAATTCTGGTTATTTTGCAATATATCACCATCGTTGTTTGAACCAATTTGGGTTAACGACGCACTTGCAGCATCTGACGCTTCCTGTTGAATATAAGCATTATTGCTAGAGTTGCCGGATTGATTAATGGTTGCATCTGCATAATCTGACCAATGATTATAAACTTCAGCAGTATCCTCACTTCCAGTTTGATTAACCGTAGAATGTGCACCATCACCATCATTTTGAGTGATGGTTGCTAAGTTACCGTTGCCCATTTGATTAACAGTTGCTTGCGCATTTTCACCATTAAAAAATTCTTGTGTTATATCTGCTTCGTTACCGTCACCAACTGATTTTACAAAGGCACTAGCTGTACTTGTTGCATTATGTTGGTCAATCAAAGATGTATTATCATTTCCCTCCTGATTTGATGAAGCTTGGGAGTTTGCCGTTTCTGCCTGTAAAATAGTTGAAAGATTATTATTACCGAGCTGCTCAATAGTTGCATTATTAGCAACACTATTGCTTTGTTGAACAACCACCGCGGTATTTAGCTCTCCCTCTTGACTAACATCGGCTTCGTTACTGCCTGCATACGCACCAGCAGAGGTCAATAAAGCTGCTGAGATTAATAAAGCTAATTTAGAATATTTCATCTTTGTATTTCCCTTCATTTGGTTGAAATAAATAACTCAAATTAATTACTCTGAGTCACGCTAACGTTTTGCATTGTTCCCCATTGAATAACGCCAACAGCACTTCCATAACCATTCTGCTGGATCATAATGGTATTATCACTTCCGGTCTGACGAATAACTGCTAAGTTGTGTGTTCCAATTTGACTCACATCCATTAGCAAATTGCTTCCTGCCTGACTGGCAATAACTCGATTACTAAACCCTGATTGGTAGATACTGGCTTCAATATCCGTCCCGGACTGGAATACAGTAACGCCATTGAATATGCCTTGTTGATGAGTAAAAATTTGATTGTTGTAGCCAAATTGACTTGAATCAAACTGATTATTGAAACCGCTTTGATTTAAATTAATGGATAGTGCATCACCAAACTGAGTTACATTGGCTGTATTATTAATGCCTATGGCAAGTTCATTAATATCACTCAAGTCTTGTTGGCCAAGGCTAGAAAAAGACATCACACACAGAAAAATAGCTAGAACCTCAGTTGTTGCATTAAGGTAATATTGATATTTACGCTTGTTCAAGGTCATATTCATGTCCCCGGGTTATTAAACATCAAGAACATCTTATTCATGTCGCTTAATAACTTTTACATTCATTGTTTCGATATTGTGGCTCTGTCATACCACATTCGAATCAACCTTGAGTATTAAACCAACATAGACCTATAGGTTATATTAATTCCACCCCCAGACTTAATTGCAATAGTTCATCTAATAAATTGATCTAAATCAATTTTATGTTAGTTTTTTGAAAATAAAAAACAACACGTATGACAAAAAATTTATTTTTTAAATAATGGAATTTTATTTTTTAATAATTAATGCTATTTACGTTTTTTTGATGTAGGCGGATAGTAGATATGAATAGCGCTATTGATATAGATAGGGTTATAAATAATTATTTCAATGTGAAAAATTATCACATAAAATATAATTATTTATTAATAAGTTAATTTATTTATACGTATTAATTTACTACTCACTTGTAAGCTTTATGTTTAAAACGCACTCTCATAATCAATTATTCAGCAAAGAAGCCACTAAACATATAAACAACACGATTGAAATCACTTGCCAAAAACGTACTGGGTTGCGAGTTATAATGGGCACATAATCATTTATTGTGTGATTCGCTTTGGCAGTGGTTAATTGATGAATTAATTCACAGGTATCCGCTTGGCGTAAATTAGGTTCAACATTGAGTGCTTTTTTTAATGCTACGTCAATCCACTCTGGCACCATTGGGTTTAATTTATGTACACTAATATATTCTAAACGTTGGTAATCCTGCCGCGTTCGGCATTTCTCGAGTTTGCCTTTAAAAGGCAATTGCCCAGCCAACATCTCAAAAGCAATCACTGCAAGCGAAAATAAATCGGCACGACCATCGGCCTTATAACCCAGTATAACTTCAGGGGCAGTGTAATCAGCCGTACCCAAAATACGATCTCGAGTTAACGGACTACTAATTTCTGCCACTCCTTTGATATAACAAGAACCAAAATCGATGATTTTAACTACCCCTTCTCGGGTGATAAAAATATTATCCGGTTTTAAATCTTGATGCAGCGTTTCGCGACGGTGAAATGCTCTTATCCCTAATTCGATTTGTTTTAGCAACAGTAACACCTCTTCTACTGGGGCCTTTTTATGTTGAGTTAACCATTCACCTAAGCTTATCCCCGATAAAAACTCGGTGACATAATACAAAGCGGACTTTATGTTATGTTGCTCTACAACCTTAACGACATGAGCACTGCTAATGCGCTGCCCTACCCAGCTTTCTAACATAAAGCGCTCTATGTAAGCGGCATCATCTATGTAATTGACGGAAGGTGTTTTCATGCAAAAGACTTGGTTTTGCCCATTGACGACTCTATACACTTGGCTGCGTTGTGATTGATGAAGTATATGAGTTACCTGATATCCATCAAGTTTCATTCCAACGCTAAGTGGGGGGGGGAATGGTTGACGCGACAAGCTTTGGTACACATCATCGATAGCTTGTTTAGGTAATTGTCTGACACTTAATAACTGCGCACTGAGATTATCTTTACTGCCTAAATCGAACGCCTTTTTATTCAACGCTAAGCAGAATTGTTCACACAAATCATCGCTAAGCGTTGGATGTTGCTGACAAAGAGCTGTCAATTTTCGGTGTATTTCAAATTCAGTGAGTACGTCATGAACTCCATCCGTTGTCAGTAAATAGAGGTCGTCAACTTCAACTGACAAGCTTTTATAGTCCACATCTAATTTAACATCCATCCCCAAAGCACGAGTAAGATATTGGTTTGATGAGTTAATATTAGTACTGTGATCATGAGTTAATTGCAGTAATTCGCCTCGGCGAAAACGATAAATACGTGAATCGCCCACATGCAACATGTGCACTGAACAAGACTTAAATACCAATGCACTAAAGGTACATACAAAGCCACGTCTGGCATCGCGATAGTCTTGCCCCAATCCATACAGCCAACGGTTTAATGCTGTTAATACTTTGGTACTCGATGTTTGCACACTCCAAGTTTCTGGGGTCGAATAATAATCTGCAAGAAAATTACTAACACTAATGGCAGACGCATGAGCCCCACCTTCAGCGGTACTGACACCATCACTGATAACACTAACAACACCTTTCGACGTAAGTGGTATCCCTGAAGGAATACGAATACCTATGGCATCTTCATTTTGCAGTTTACGTCCTTTTTCAGAAGCTTGGCCTACAACAAGCTGCAAAGTTGCAGCAAAAGGAAGCATGGCATCTACACTATCCATCGTTTGTTCTAATGACTCTGAAGCCATAAAACCTCTCACTCTAAGATTAAGCTGTTTTATCAATATAAAAACTCAAATTGCTTAAACATAAACAATTTGAGTTTTTATGGCACTATGTTGCTCTGGCTACTTTACTCGAGCACTAACTTACGCTGATTAAAGTGACTTCGCCTTGATCGTTTACTTCAGCAATATGACCTTTGGGTTCTTTCATAAAAAATAATGTCACAAAACCAAATACGGCACTTATCGCAATCACATAAAAGAAAATTTGAGTGGATACGATAGAATATACGGTTAAGAAAAACACTGCACCGACGTTACCATAAGCCCCTGTCATACCCGCTATTTGCCCTGTTAAGCGACGCTTAATCAGCGGCACAGCAGCAAACACAGCCCCTTCGCCACCTTGAACAAAGAATGAACATGCCATAACGACTGCGACAGCCAAAGGTAATGACCATGACGAGTCGATTTGTGCTACCGACAAATAACCAATCGCTAACCCTGCCGTTAATATTAACAAGGTGGTTTTACGACCAAACTTATCACTTAACCAGCCACCGCCAGGACGAGACATTAAATTCATAAAGGCATAGCTTGATGCCAACATACCCGCTTGTGCCATGCCAAGCTCGAACGTTTCTGCAAAAAATAATGGCAACATAGATACCACGGCAAGCTCAGAGCCAAATGTAGTGAAATACAGCACATTCAATACAGCAACTTGCTTAAATTGATAGCGTTCAAACTCAGGTACTTCCATTGAAAACAAATGTTTATTCACTTGGTATGTTTGGTAAAAATCGAACAAGAACACCACCACCAACCCAAGATAAATAAGGTAGGTTGCATCTTGAGTAAACATACTCACACCTGCTGGAGACAGTTTCCAACCTAACAGCGCTAGCGTGGCATACATTGGCACCTTCATAATGATCAGTAACACATAGTCACTTTTACTGGTCACTTCTAAGCCGCCGCCCTTTTTGGGCTTAAAGTAAGTCGAACCTTTTGGGGTATCGGTCACATTGAAGTAATAAACAAATGCAAACAACAAACTCATTAAGCCGGTAATGCCAATGGCATAGCGCCATCCGTCTGGGCCACCAAAAGCAAGTGCAACAGCAGGTAACGTAAAGGCTGCTGCAGCTGAACCAAAGTTACCCCATCCGCCATAAATGCCTTCTGCTGTACCTAACTCTTTTGCCGGAAACCATTCACTCACCATACGGATACCAACCACAAAACCAGCACCAATAAAGCCAATCAGAAATCGGGCTAAGGCTAACTGCTCAAAAGTGTCGGCTACCGCAAACATAAAACAAGGGATTGAACAGATACCCAATAAGGCAGAATAGGTGATCCTTGGACCATATTTGTCGGTTACCATACCAATGATAATCCGCGCCGGGATTGTTAATGCCACATTGAGGATCAACAAGGTCTTAATTTGTGATTTAGTCAGCCCTAAACTGTCGGCGATCACGCTAACAAGTGGCGCTGCGTTAAACCACACAACAAAGGTGATAAAAAACGCCATCCAACTTAAATGCATGATTTTCATCTTGCCGTGGAAACAGAAAATATTAAATTTTTCAGCACTCATATTGCACCCCTTTATGACTGAGCCAAGACAAAAACATTGCCTTGTTCAGTTTTAATTTCGAATGGTTTAACCACTAAATCAACATTTTCAATACAACGTCCGCTATCCAAGCGGTAATGTTGTTTATAAAGCGGCGAAGCAACACAAAGCTCACCATCGATTTCACAAATAAGTCCTCGGGACAATAAACTCACACCACTGGCAGGATCTACATTATCAAGGGCAAATAAACCGTCATCCCCTAAATTGAAAATGGCAACCGCACGTCCTGCTACCCAAGCCGCTATTCCGGTGCCTTTTGGCATGCTTGCTTCGCTACACACATTGACCCAAATCATGCTAATTCCTCCACAGCGAGTTGTGCTGCATCGTCTGTAATATCGTTAATAGCTATCGTTCCTGCCCCTGCGTCTTTAACACTCGGGAAACGTTGCTCACGAATTCGTTGGTAAGCACTGGTATCTGCTTCTGGCGCATCATTTGGATTAACAAACTCATTAAAGCGCGCCAAAAAGGCCGGTTGTTCAAGGCTGGTTTTCCACTCACATTGGTATGTCGCGGCAATATGGTCCATCTGCTGCTCTAAGGTCGAGTTAATCCCCAATGCATCGTCAATAACGACTGATTTTAAATACGCTAGACCACCTTCTAATGAATCCATCCAAGTCGAGGTTCGTTGTAATTTGTCTGCAGTTTTGACATAGAACATCAAAATGCGATCGATATATTTATAGAGATCTTCAGTGGATAAATCAGTGGCAAACAAATCACCATGACGGGGGCGCATACCGCCATTGCCAGCAACATACAAGTTCCAACCTTTGTCGGTTGCGATAATGCCAATATCTTTGCTTTGTGCTTCAGCACATTCACGAGTACATCCAGACACAGCAAATTTTAATTTATGTGGACTGCGTAAGCCCTTGTAACGGTTTTCTAAATCAATCGCGAAACCAACGGCGTCTTGCACCCCGTAACGACACCAAGTGCTGCCAACACAGGATTTTACCGTGCGCAATGATTTACCGTAGGCATGGCCTGTTTCAAAACCAGCATCAATGAGTTTTTTCCAAATTTCGGGTAGCTGCGATAACGTTGCGCCAAACATATCAATACGTTGGCCACCGGTTATTTTGGTATAGAGGTCATATTCTTGGGCAATTTGGCCCATGGCTATCAGCTTAGTTGGGGTAATTTCACCACCAGCGACTCGCGGCACAATAGAGTAAGTGCCGTTTTTTTGGATGTTGCCTAAGTAAGCATCATTGGTGTCTTGCAGTTGCACATGACTGCTATCTTGATTCAACACATATTGGTTTTGTAAGCTAGCAAATATGGACGCGGCGGCAGGTTTACAAATATCACAGCCATATGTATGACCACTAGCTGAAGGTTTTCCATGCTGAGTGATTAAGGTATTAAAATCATTAATGCCTTCGACTTGGCATAAGTGATACAAGGCTTGTCGGTCATGATCAAAATGGGCGCAAATTCCGGCATTAAAATCGAGTCCTGCAGCTTGTAAGGTTTGATCAATAATTTTTTGAACTAACGGCGCACAACCACCACAACCCGATGCCGCACGAGTACATGCTTTAATCTCAGCTATTTTATGGTTGCCGGCGGTCACGGCCTCAACAATGTCGCCCTTGGTTACTTGATGACAAGAACACACTATAGAAGTGTCTTTTAAATCGGCTTCGTTTTCTGCACCGGCTAGCAATAACTCAACTGCGGAACCTTCAATCTCGTCTTGAGACAAATAGCTATCGAGCAAGCGGCTGTAATCGCTGTTATCACCAATCAGCACTGCACCTTTTAAAAATTTACCGGTTTCGTCTAACCATAATTTTTTATAAATACCCGCTTGGTTATCAGATAACTCAACAAACTGTGCGTTATCAAAACCACGGCTAGCACCAATAGCGGCCACATCAACACCCAATAATTTAAGTTTGGTACTCATGTCTGCGCCGGTAAATGACTGCGACACGCTATTAGATGTTAATGAAGCAATATGCGAAGCGACCACTCGGGCCATTTGGTAACCAGGTGCAACTAAACCAAATATTTTTTGTTGCCATAACGCACACTCACCGATGGCATAAACATCGGGCGCTGAGGTTAAACAGTAATCGTCAATTTCAATGCCGCCACGTTCACCGATACAGATATTTGAAACTCGAGCTAATGAATCTTGTGGACGAATACCGGCAGAAAACACAATCATGTCAGTTTCAAGATAAGACTCATCATTAAAGGTCATTCGGTGCATTGCCGTTTCACCGTCAATAATCGCAGTGGTGGCTTTTGAAGTATGTACACTCACGCCGAGCTGTTCAATTTTACTGCACAGTAATTCACCCGCTTTATCATTTAGCTGAACGGGCATCAATTGTGGTGCAAACTCAACAACGTGTGTTTTTACCCCGAGCTGCATCATGGCATTGGCGGCTTCTAAACCTAATAGTCCACCACCAACAACCACCCCAACTTGACTGTTTTGAGCTGCGGCCTGAATCGATTCAAGATCTTCAATGGTGCGATACACTAAGCATTGAGCACGATCGTTACCTTGTATCGGTGGCACAAATGGAAATGATCCCGTTGCAAGCACTAAGCGGGTATAAGAATAATGATCACCTTGCGCGCTAGTCACCGTTTTGGCGGCAATATCAATTGCCGTAATAGGTGTGTTTAAGTGAAGCGTAATGCCCCAATCTTGATAATCTTGCGCGCTGGTTAACATCAGTGGATCGGCGCTACCGGTCTCGAAATATTTTGACAGCTGCACTCGGTCATAAGCTGGACGCGGCTCTTCACCAAACACGTGCACATCAAACGTTTTATTGAGACCTAAACTGCACACTTGCTCAATAAAATGATGACCAACCATGCCATTACCAACGACCACTAACTTGGGTTTTGAGACTGCCATATCCAACTCCTTCATGCCTTGGACCGTAAAAAGCAAAATGGCGCCAACTCCGCTTAAGGAGTTGGCGCCATTGCCTGTTGAGATCCAAATTTTTAAAATAAATTGTTGAGGTAAACGACCCCGTTAATTGCTGCCATTCACACTATCGTCAATCTGATACTTTATTCATTATATGTATTGTTTGCAGGCTCTATGCCAACTACAAAAAAGACTTAAACTATTGATTTATTAGCCTTAAAAAATCAACAGCCTTTACTAAATGCTCTACTGTTGTCCATCTTGGTCACAACCGCACCAAAGTGAGGCGCACCATCGTTGTTCACTGCGGTGTTTAGTGATTTTGACTTACCATGATGCTGAGTCACAATAGCAATAATTTGCGCTGACATTTGAGCTAATGACAAACCTTTTTGCATCGCTTGTTGTTGAATAATCTGGTGCGCTTTGGTTTCATCGAACCCTTGCTGCATAACGATAAGCTTGGCCTGACTAAGTAGTTTTATACTGCGGATTTCATCATCCAGTTTCTTAAATTCGGCGAGTGTTTTACTCGCAGCATTAAAACGTGCTTGGGCCAAACTAATGACACTGGTTAAACGATTAACACTTAACATCTCAGGAATAAAAGTGATGCGACCGCAATCAAGTAACTCGGTTAATGCTGTCTGCTGCCATGTTTTGGCATTGACAACTATCACCATTGGCTTACTGGTTAATGTACGCTGAATAAGTCCTTGGATTTGAGCGTGCAATGTATCGGTTAATATCAACAAGGTATCAAATGTTTGTTGATGTAATCGTTGCTCAATTTGGCTCACAGAAGTTAACACCGTGACATGTCCAAACGCTGCCAAACAAGCTTGGTACTTTACAACTTCACAATCGACCACTGGCACAGCTGAAAAACTCAGGTCACAAAAAATTAAACTGCGCATAACCACTCCTCGTTCAGCCATTTGGCTAATGGATTGTTTGTTGAACTGAAGCGGTTTGCCCAACATTGTTGACTCAAGTAAACGGCTTGCTCCGCTGCCATAATCTTCTGTGAATTTGATTTTTGTGAAATGGATTCTGGTGAAATTGATTCCTGTGGAATAATCGCTGTATTTAATTTGTGGTTAAGTAATAACAATACTGCAGCCAACGTTGCCGTCATACTGCTAAGCGCCTGCTCAATCATGGTGCGCGACATTAATGATGTCAGCGCATCAGCAGAAAAAGGCTCTTTTTCGCGCCATAACAGCGCAAGAATGTCGCTAGATAATTCAGCTTGACCCACTTTTGCACCAGAAAAGCCTTCTAATAACGTAGGGATAGATAAGCTCGATACCGCTATATTATCTGTCTGTCCGTTGACGACAGTTATCGTGGTAGCCACTCTTGGATTACACTCGGTTTCACCTTGTAAGCCTTTAAAAATAGCCACACTGCCGGCGTGATATTCGCTTTTCTCAAATAAAATTTCGCATATTCCTTGGTGTACCGTATCTAACCCAGGGTGAAAATAACTGCGAAGGCTTATAGGTGCATTAGTTGGGTTCATGCAACGCGCTGCGGTTTGAATCAAACTGCGTAGACCTAATTCTTGATGTAATTGACGACACTCATCTAACACTGGTGCTAAGTCACCCGCTCGAACATAAACAATATTATCTGACTGCAATACCACTTTGGCCATTTGTGATGATGTACAACACGCAATATTAAGTGATGCTAAACATGATTCAACATGACGGCGATGAGGTAACGCTTGGCTGTCACCGTGTAACATCACCCGAATACCTTGTTTCGCCAATAACTTAGCAACCAGTAAAAGCCAAGGTAACTGTTCGCGCTTGCCCGCATACACAGGCCAATCGATATCAACCTCAAGCGAATGCCAACCTTTATCGACAGTACGACGTAAACCGGCCACCATCCCTGCTATTTCTTCAGTCGTTTCACCGCGCACGCGCATGAGCATCATGGCACTGGCCATTTGCACACGCGATACTTTTCCTTTGGCAAAACCTTCAAGCAGCAAGCAAGCCTCATCAAACGTTAATGCACGTGAGCCTTTTTCGCCCTTACCTAATGCTTTTATCAGCAAACGAAAGTCAAACTCATCCACGGATGTCAGCGTTAACTCACCAATTTTAGGCATATAAAGCCTCACGCCCATATTCAAATGAGGTTTGTGTTGCAGCTACATCAATATCGGCAAGCAAAGCATTCAGCTGTTGACCAACAGACACCACTTCACCAATGATGATTAACGTCGGCCCAGAGTCTTTAATGGTTAACGCGGCATCGGCCATAGAAGCGACTGTGGCATAAGTAACAATTTGATTCGGTCTTCCACCATTGGTAACAAATGCTACCGGCAGATTAGCCGCACTTTGAGCATCGAGTAACCCAATTGAAATGCTTGCCGCTTGTTCTTTACCCATATAAAACACCAAGGTTGATTGCGCTGCTAATAATGCTTGCCACTGCGTAGGTGCATTTGCATTATCGGCATCGGTCATTTTGGTGCCGGTGATCAGCGTAACACTGCGAGCCATACCACGATACGTTAATGGAATTCCGGTACTTGATGCACAACCTAACGCCGCGGTAACACCAGCAATAAATTGCGAACGGATACCATTTTGTGCAAGGTAAAGCGCTTCTTCTACACCTCTACCAAAAATATGCGGATCGCCGCCCTTTAAGCGCACCACTTTTAATCCTTGCTGCGCCAATGTCAGCAATAAGGCATTAATGTCGTCTTGCTTTTTACTCGGTTGACCACAGCGTTTACCCACAAAGTGACGCTGACAACTAGGGGTTACTAACGTCAAAATGTCACTACTCACCAGACTGTCAAACACCAACGCTTCAGCTTGTGCCACTATTCTAGCGGCCTTAAGTGTCATTAACTCTAATTGACCACAACCCGCACCAACAATAGCCACATCACCCGCGTGTAATTCATTCGCCGCATGTCCTAAAGTACTTATAGGTTGACGACCTTTTATCATTGCTTCTACGGTATTCATTAGGCTACGTCCTCTGCTACTGATGGTTGATCTTCAATGCCGGAATAAGATAAGGCGTCTTGCCAACTTTGCTTGGCACACTGCTTAACTTCACTATGACAACTGCCACATTGACGGCCGCAACCGAGTAATAACTGGGTGCTATCTAACGCCTGCTCAAAACTGATATTCGCTAAACCGTCACTCATCACTTGGTCGTTAAATTGTTGATTGATTTCGTCGTTAATGTTCGCTTCGATTACCCCTGTACAAGCGCAGATTAACGGACTATTTCCGGCTTTTATTTGCTGATGTAGCTGCTTAATTAACTGTTTATCGACAGGCTTACCAATAAAATCATTCATCTGATATAGGGCCACATTGACTTGAGTATGAGACAAGA
Source organism: Shewanella sp. S1-58-MNA-CIBAN-0166 (assembly GCF_040310085.1). NCBI lineage: Bacteria > Pseudomonadati > Pseudomonadota > Gammaproteobacteria > Alteromonadales > Shewanellaceae > Shewanella > Shewanella sp. S1-58-MNA-CIBAN-0166. The sequence continues at coordinate 50,532 of NZ_JBEOPN010000016.1, forward strand.
CGTTTAATGCTTTAAGTAATCCTTTATCCATATTGCATTGGATATATAAAGGCTGGCCATCTACCGTTAAAGTCCACTTAAGTGAATGCACAGTCGCTTGATACGCAAAGCCGTCGTCGGTATCAGTAAAACCGATGTGATGACACACTCCGTTCTCTAGCGTTTGTGCAACTTGCCAACATAGCCCGTGAGCAGAAGAGTCGTGTTGACCAAAAACCACCCCTTGCAGCGCCAGTTCAACAGAGCTTAATGTCACAGGTTGACACTTAAACCCTGGTTGTTTTGATATTGGGTCGACGCGAGCATCTAATACCTGATTCACGCCTTTGGTCAGCGAAAACTGCGCAGACCAATGCATTGACATCAAAGCCATATTTGTCGGTATGTCATCATCGACAACAGCGCGAGCCATCGTGAATGAGGCATGGGTAAAAAGGTCGGGGTTAGCGGTCTCTGTGGAGTATTGTTCAATTTGATTTTGAATAGCTTCAATGCGGACCAAGCCACCTTCGGTTAAAGAGAATGCACTGAGTTGTGATGAATGCAGGTGAACGACAGGCTCAGGAATACTGGCTCGTAAGCTAGCAATATGTCCGGTGCGAGTCATGGTATGCCACTGATCTCGGCTGCGGCCAGTGTTTAATAACAAGGTGTTACTCGGTAATGATTGTTGCGAAACACTAACAACCGCAGGCGCAACAAACTGAGCTTTACCCGTCGCGGTAGCAAACTCTCCCTGGCTAAAAACTCGCACGTTTTGTTGACCAATTTGTGTCGCCGAAGCAATAGGCCATTGTGTCGGTGCTAGTGCATCATATTGCGCTTTGGATAAATCTGTTAGTCCAGTGAGATCAAACACCTTAGTCGGAAAAGCTTGTTTAACTCTAGCGGATAAAGCTGCAAACTCGCTAAATACACTGGCATTGTCATCAAAATTAAAACCATCAAAGCCCATTTTGTTCGCGACTTGGCTAACCGCCCACCAATCAGGTTTAGCTTGGCCTTTGGCTGTGATAAAGCCACGTTGACGCGTAATAGTGCGCTCACTATTAGTGACGGTACCGCACTTTTCTGACCAGCCTTGAGCTGGGAGTAATACATCAGCAAGTTTGGCAGTATCAGAATCAGGACTGATTTCAGACACCACCACAAAAGGACAATCGGCTAATGCTTGTGCTATTTTTTCACTGTTGGGCAAAGACACCACAGGATTGGTGCCCATAATCCAAATCGCTTTGATTTTACCTTCGGCAAGGGCATCAAACATCTCAACTGCTGCTAAACCTTTTTGATCTGCAACACTGTCAACTTGCCAAAAATCAGCTAATAACTGCTGCTCCGATTGTGAAAACCCCATATGACACGCTAACTGAGTGGCTAACCCACCGACCTCACGACCGCCCATGGCATTGGGCTGCCCTGTTAACGAAAAGAATCCACAGCCAGCTTGACCGATGTGTCCTAACGCAAGGTGACAATTAATCATCGCATTGGTTGCATCGGTGCCAATGGTTGACTGATTAACCCCCTGACAAGATGCCGTAAGTACTTTTTTATTGTTGGCTACCAGTTGATAGAATTGCGTCAGCTGAGTGACAGAAACACCGACTTGTGTGGCAAGATCGGCTAAATTGACACTTAATTGTTGCGCCTGCAAAACCACGGTATCAAAGCCTTCTGTGTGTGCGGCAATATACGCGTGGTCGACACGATTTTGATCTGCTAGGTAACCGAGTAAGCCATGAAACAAGGTTAAATCAGCGCCCGGTTTAATGGCTAAATGTAAATCTGCTTGTTTTGCTGTGGCTGTTGATAACGGGTCGATTACCACTAAACGAGCATTATTGATTTTTTTTGCGGCTAAAATCCGTTGAAAAAGAACGGGATGAGTCCAAGCAGTATTGGCCCCTACAAGCACAATCACATCAGCTTGCTCTAGGTCGTCGTAACAACCAGGTACAACATCTTCACCAAAGGCGCGTTGCATCGCACTCACCGCTGACGACATGCATAACCGTGAATTAGTATCGACGTTGGCTGTCTTTAAAAAGCCTTTGGCAAACTTGTTGGCTACATAATAATCTTCAGTGAGTAATTGCCCTGATAGATAAAGCGCAACAGAGTCTGGGCCGTGCTCAGCAATGGTTTGTGCAAATGTATCGGCAATCAAGGTGCTAGCACGGTCCCAATCAAGTGGCATACCAGATCGTAGTTTAGGGTAACGCAGTACATTCGGTTGGGCTAAACTGTCGAGTAAGCGTTCGCCTTTGGCACATAAATGACCGTAGTTAGCAGGATGCATGTTATCGCCGACTAATTCTAAATCTACAGCATCGATATCGGTCCAATCCGCTTTATTTGAAGACACGCTAATGCCGCATCCGACACCACAATAAGCACAACTAGATTGGATTGCTGACATACATCTACCCTTTCACATTAACGATTACATAATTGAAATACTGCGAAAGATGTGCCAAAAAAATAACTTACTGATTTACAATAGAAATAGAAAATACCTAGGTATTTTAAAACAACATTTGTGCAACAAAAGTGCGCAGCCTGCGCCCTTATGTTGCGCATCTACTTGAAAATAAAAGAATTTAAATACCTAAAAAGAGGTATACCACTGCAAGTGAAAACGTTTTATATATGTGTTTCACTCAGCCTCATGATTTTCTAACTTGACGAATTAACGTTAAGTGATGAATTTCTTCAAAGCATGATAAAGGTTGAGGAGAGACAATTAATACACGAGGGTGAGATATTTTATTAGACTGACTAAAATCCGCTGCATCATCTAATAAGAGCAAGTTTGTATACAAATTGATTCAATTGACTAGTGCACTTTATGCGGAAGATCGTAAAGAATGATTGGGATATTAAAACAAAATACCGACATTACGTCGGTATTTTTCAGCTACTAAAATACTTTATTTAGCAACACGGCCATCATCGTGGCATGTATCACATGTTGGCATTTCGCCTACTTTAGCTTCATGTGGTGCATGACAATCTGCGCACATTAAAATACCATCATGCGGCTTATGGTTATCATCCATTTCGGCAAGTGTACCATGGCAACTTTGACATTGTTCAAATTCATAAGCGCCATCTTTTGATGGTTCGCCATCAGCGTGACAGTTTTCACAGCCACCCATTTCAACGTGAAACTCTGCGAGGGTCTCATCAGCAGCAAATGATGCAGAAGACATCATCATTACCGCGAAACCAGCCGCAAACAATGCACTCAGTAGTTTATTGCTCACTATTCATTCCTCCAATTTTAGTGTGTGTCCGCATTCTTTTATCTGACACAGATCATCACACTGCAGCACGACACTTTGCTTAAGGGTTATTTAACAACTTTGTTTATAGACCGTTTATCAAAAAATTTATAAACAATCTCAAATTGACTGACAATATAAACGTAGTTAATCAATCCACTTTAAGCAAAATTAATTTAGATTAAACAATAATAGCAGCGATAATTAGATGAAGATGTGCGCTATATCATGTAACTCGATGGTTTTTAGTCAATAAATCAACTTAAGGTCAGAAAGTAGCTAATAAAGCAAAGGCTAATGTTTGTGGATTTGTAGCCAATAAAAAAGCCCCAATCTATATTGGGGCTACATCCTCGCAATAATATGTTACAAGCACTGTGTGTTGATATTAACTGCGCGACTTTTCTAAGCGGGCAAGTAAGCTAGAGGTATCCCAGCGATTACCTTTCATTGCTTGAACTTCTGAATAAAACTGATCAACTAATGCGGCCACCGGTAAATGGCTACCATTACGACGAGCTTCGTCTAATGCAATACCCAAATCTTTGCGCATCCAATCGATAGCAAACCCGAAATCATATTGACCTTGCCACATAGTTTGATAGCGATTTTCCATCTGCCAGCTTTGTGCCGCACCTTTGCTGATCACTTCAATCACTTTTAAGCCATCTAAGCCCGCACTCTTAGCAAAATGAAGTCCCTCAGCTAGACCTTGCACTACACCAGCAATACAAATTTGATTAACCATTTTAGTCAACTGCCCAGAACCAACTGGCCCTAACAGTTCAGCGCAGCGGCTGTATGCCGCAATAACAGGTTTAACGGTATCAAAATGAGTCTGTTCGCCACCCATCATCACTGTTAACGCACCATTTTCTGCTCCAGCTTGACCACCAGATACAGGCGCATCTAAAAAGGCAATCTGAAGTGGCTCTATGTGCGCAGCAATTTCACGCGCAACATCAGCAGAAGCCGTAGTATGGTCAACCAAAATAGCACCTGCATGCATACCATGAACAACACCTTGTTCACCTAGTACGACCTGACGTAAGTCATCATCATTACCCACACAGGTAAAAACAATATCTTGGCCTTTGGCGGCATCTTTTGGTGTATCGGCCTTCTTACCACCATATTGTTCAACCCACTGAGCCGCTTTAGCCCCTGTACGGTTATACACAGTAACGTCATGACCCTGTTTAACCAAATGTCCCGCCATCGGGAACCCCATAACGCCTAAACCAATAAATGCTACCTTGGCCATGATTTCCCCTTATTTATTCAACTGAAGGTTTAACGTGAGCTTCCATTTCGGCACCGATACGCTTACGCATATCCATTAGTCTCAATGCACTATCACGTAAGCGAACATCATCGGCAGTAGCTGGTATCCACTCAGGAACCGATGTGGGATGACCTTCATCATCAACGGCTACCATGATAACGATACAGTGTGTCGTCAGATGACGTTCAGACTCTTTAGGATCGCCCGCCTTTACATCAATCGCAATATGCATAGACGTTGTACCGGTATAAATAACTTTACCAGTCACTTCAACAATATTACCCACATGGATAGGCTTAACAAATCGAATGCCGCCAGCATACACAGTAATACAATATTTACCGCTCCAGCCTGCTGCTGCTGCATAAGCGGCTAAATCGATCCATTTCATTACTGCACCGCCGTGAACCTTACCGCCAAAATTGACGTCTGCAGGTTCGGCCAAAAAACGTAATGTAAGTTGTCTATCTTTACCGGCCATAATAGATCCTATTAGATAAATGTCATTACTTATCAGTCTACGCTAAATCATCATTTAGCGGGAATTGATAAATACTAATGTGACAAAAAAACAAACCAAATAAATAAAAAAGGGAAGATTTTCATCTTCCCTTATTGGCATAAACTCGATTAAATTCTCTTAAACAATAACGAACCGTTTGTGCCACCAAAACCAAATGAATTACATAAGGCATAGTCAAACTGATGACGACGTGAGGTATGAGCAACAAAATCTAAGTCGCAACCTTCGTCTGGGTTATCTAAGTTGATTGTTGGCGGTACGTGCTGATCACGCAGTGCAAGCAAAGTAATAATGGCTTCAACAGCTCCAGCTGCACCCAACAAATGTCCAGTCATTGATTTAGTTGAACTTACAAGTACCTCGTAGGCATGTGGTCCAAACACCGATTTAACTGCTGCAGCTTCTGCTTTATCACCCGCATGAGTTGAGGTGCCATGTGCATTGATGTAACCCACAAGCTCTTTGTCAATTTGGGCATCATTAATGGCGTTAACCATTGCCGCTGCGGCACCAGCACCATCACTTGGAGGTGATGTCATGTGAAATGCATCGCCGCTCATACCAAAACCAACTAACTCACCGTAAATTTTAGCACCACGAGCTTTAGCTCGTTCATACTCTTCCATCACAATAACACCGGCGCCATCGCCAATAACAAAGCCATCACGGTCTTTGTCCCAAGGGCGACTTGCTGCTGTTGGATTGTCATTACGAGTCGATAATGCTTTAGCAGCACTAAAACCTGCAACGCCTAATGGGCTAGTAACATCTTCTGCGCCACCAGCCACCATCACATCAGCATCACCGTAAGCAATGGTACGTGCTGCAAAACCAATATTGTGTACACCCGTTGTACAGGCTGTAGTCACAGCAAAATTAGGACCTGTCATGCCATACATAATCGACAAGTTTCCGGCTATCATATTGATAATGGTGCTTGGCACAAAAAATGGCGACACTTTACGTGGCCCACCATTTAATAATGCAGAATGGCCTTGTTCAATTAACCACATACCACCCATACCAGAACCAATAGCAGTACCTATACGAGCTGGATTTTCTTGGCTCATATCTAAGCCTGAATCTTTTACTGCTTGAATACCCGCAGCCATGCCGTATTGGATAAATAAATCCATTTTACGAGCATCTTTTTTGGTTAGGTATTGTTCGACGTCAAAATCTTTCACAGAGCCACTGAAACGAGTACCAAATTCACTAGCATCAAACTTAGTGATTGGAGCTATACCACTCTTACCAGCCAATAAGGCATTCCAAGTAGACTCGACATCATTACCCACAGGAGTCACAAGACCAAGACCTGTGATGACGACACGACGTTTAGACATGATATTCACCTTTAAATAAAATCTGCCACGATGCCATTATTGCGATTTAGCTAAAGAAGTATAAGGAGGGATGTTCTAATGCAATTAAATGGAACGAGCGTTTACAAATGCTTTAAACAAAAACAGGCGGCATAAATGCCGCCTGTTGTTGTGAATTCTTGATTACTGATTCTTAGAAACGTAATCGATCGCTGCTTGAACAGTAGTGATCTTTTCAGCTTCTTCGTCAGGGATCTCGGTATCAAACTCTTCTTCTAGAGCCATAACCAATTCAACAGTGTCTAGAGAATCAGCGCCTAAATCGTCTACAAAAGAAGCAGCTGATTTAACGTCTTCTTCTTTAACGCCAAGTTGTTCGATGATGATTTTCTTTACACGTTCTTCGATGTTGCTCATTAGTTTTCTTTCCTATTCAAATTACGCACTTGCGTAAGATTGCGAGTAGTTTATTCGAATTAGATAACAATGCAAGCTTAGATTTTGTGGTCTAACCACAAAAATTAACATTGAATTGTCACTAACACTGACTCAAATGAAGGTAGTTACCTACCTATCGCCCTTAAACCATGTACATACCGCCATTCACATGCAATGTTTCGCCTGTGATGTAAGCGGCTGAATCCGAGGCCAAAAACAATACTGCATTGGCAATTTCTTGTGCTTGCCCTAATCGTTCCATCGGAACTTGCGACATAATAGCTTGTTGCTGCTCAACTGTCAGCTCATCTGTCATGTCTGTCTGAATAAATCCAGGTGCAATAGCATTCACTGTTATTTGACGAGATGCAACCTCTCTTGCAAGAGATTTTGTAAATCCGATCAAACCAGCTTTAGCTGCCGAGTAATTTACTTGGCCAGCGTTGCCCATTGTACCTACTACAGAACCGATACTGATAATACGTCCGAAACGTTTTTTCATCATAGATCGCATTACTGGTTTAGACAATTTAAATAATGAAGTCAAATTAGTGTCAATAATATCTTGCCACTCATCATCTTTCATCCGCATTAATAAATTATCACGGGTAATACCCGCATTGTTGATAAGAATATCAACTTCACCTGCTTTTTCTTTGATCTGGCTATATAAATCAGCAACAGATTCAGAGTCAGTGACATTTAACACCATCCCAAAGCCTTTGTCACCTAGGTATGCTTGAATCGCCGCTGCACCTTTTTCACTGGTTGCCGTACCGATAACCATCGCGCCAGCTTGTACCAATGATTCAGCAATCGCACGCCCAATACCGCGACTAGCGCCTGTCACTAAAGCAACTTTACCGTCTAAATTAATGCTAAAGCTCATATCAACTCCTTTATTCGACTAATGCTGCAAATGAAGCAACATCATTGACCGCTTGAGCGGATATCGATTTATTAATTCTTTTTGTTAAACCGGTTAATACTTTACCCGGTCCACACTCTATTAATTTTGTAACACCTTGTGTCGCCATAAATTCAACAGACTCGCTCCAACGCACTGGGCAATATAACTGACGCACTAATGCATCTTTAATTGCCTGTGAATCTGTCGGCATGGCCACATCAACATTGTTAACGACATTAATGGTAGGCTCTGAGAATGTCACTTCAATTAACGCTTTAGCGAGTTCATCAGCGGCTGGCTTCATTAGTGCACAATGTGACGGTACACTCACAGGTAATGCTACTGTCATTTTTGCCCCTGCAGCTTTACATGCAGCTGCAGCGCGTTCAACAGCCGCTTTCTCACCGGCTATCACAACTTGACCTGGGCTGTTGTAGTTAACAGGGCTTACCACGCTACCTTCTGCAGACTCTGCGCATGCTTTAGCAATAGCAGCATCATCAAGACCAATAATGGCAAACATGGCACCAGAACCTGCTGGCACAGCTTGTTGCATTAACTTTCCGCGTAGTTCAACTAATTTAACTGCATCAATAAATTCAATCACACCTGCGCAAACTAAAGCAGAATACTCTCCAAGGCTGTGACCTGCTAATAAAGAAGGCATGGGCTTGTTAGATGCTTGATATGCACGCCAAATAGCTACGCTTGCCGTAAGCAATGCAGGCTGAGTTTTATCTGTTTCATTCAAGGTCTCAGCTGGACCATTGGCAACAAGATCCCATAAATCATAACCTAACGCTTCACTCGCTTCAGCAAAGGTTTTTTCGATAACATCGTTAGATTGAGCTAATTCAGCTAACATTCCTACAGCCTGTGAACCTTGGCCAGGAAATACAAAAGCAACATTTTCCATAAACGCTTACCTGTATAAAATTAATTTGAAAATTAAAAACGAACTAAAGCACTGCCCCAAGCAAAACCACCGCCAAATGCTTCGAGTAGTAATAAATGTCCACGCTGAATTCGACCATCACGCACCGCTTCATCTAATGCGATAGGCACCGATGCCGCTGAAGTATTACCGTGTCTCGCTAAAGTCAGCACGACTTTATCTAGACTCATGTGCAACTTTTTAGCCGTGGCATTAATAATGCGGAAATTAGCTTGATGTGGCACTAGCCAGTCAATTTCTGATTTATCGACATTATTAAGACGCAAAGTTTCGGTGACCACATTAGACAGCTGGGTAACTGCAACTTTAAACACATCGTTGCCTTTCATCGTCATAAAACCAACGGCTTCAGAACTTTCATTAGCACGAGGAGGGAAAGAGCATTTTAATAAATCCCCTTGGCTGCCATCAGCATAGATATGCGTTGCAATGATACCGGGGGTTTCACTAACACCAATAATCGCGGCGCCGGCACCATCGCCAAATAAAATGACGGTAGAGCGATCAGCAGGATCGCACATCCGAGACAATACGTCAGAACCTATAACCAGTACTTTTTTAGCAGAATCCGTTTTTACGAATTGATCCGCAACCGATAGAGCATAAATAAATCCAGAACACGCGGCAGCAATATCAAAGGCAGGGATATTTTTGACGCCTAATAAGGCTTGAATTTCGCATGCAGCTGCAGGAAATGCGTTTGATGCACTGGTGGTTCCACAAACAATCATATCAAGATCGCTTGCTTCGATCCCTGCCATTTCAAGCGCTTTTAGTGCCGCTTGATAACCCATTGTTGAAACCGATTCATCTGATGCAGCAATGCGCCGTTCAGAAATACCGGTTCGGTCAACAATCCATTGGTCACTGGTTTCAACCATTTTTTCGAGATCTTGATTGCTACGAACTTGCACAGGTAGATAGCTACCTGTTCCGAGAATTTTTGTGTGCATATATGAGATCAGCTATTGATGTCTAAAAGAATCGACTCCAAACGATCTTTAATCATTTCAGGAAGACGACGTTTTGCTTCTGTTGCTGCTAAATTTAATGCTTGTAAAAATGCAGCTTCATCCGCGTTACCATGACTCTTTACTACTATTCCGCGCAATCCTATCAGACTTGCACCGTTATAGTGGTCGGGGTTCATCTTACTGAGTACTGCTTGTATGCGTGGAGCGATGAGTTTGGAGAGTAAACGAACAAAAAAACCGTCATTTAAGCCGCGTTTTAATTGATGTACTAACAGTTTTGCGATGCCTTCAGAAGTCTTTAAGGTGATATTACCGACAAAGCCATCACAAACAATGACATCCACATTACCAGTGTAAATTTCATCGCCTTCAACAAAGCCGATATAATTAACTTGTTCGGTGTGTTGTAAAATTTGTCCGGCCTGTTGAACCTGGTCGTTACCTTTAATGGCTTCAATACCGACATTAAGCAAAGCGACTTTGGGACGGGATTTCTTATGGACAGCTTCACATAAGACAGACCCCATAATAGCAAACTGGAATAAGGTCTCGGAATCACAAGATACATTAGCCCCTAAATCCAGCAGATAAACGGGCTTGCCAGTCATTGCAGGTAAACAAGAAACCAGTGCGGGTCTATCAATACCCGGTAATGTTTTTAATAGCACCTTAGCCATCGCCATCAACGCACCAGTATTACCAGCGCTAACGCAGGCCTCGGCTTTTCCGTCACGTACCAGTTCAAGCGCTATTCTCATAGAACTGTTTTTACGCGAACGCAAAGCATGAATGGGCCTATCGCACATTGTCACGACTTCAGTAGTGTGGATTATTTCAATTCTGGATAAATCAGCTGAGTGAGCTTGGGGGAGGTATTTTTCTATTTCGGTTTTATTACCAACCAAAATAATATTTAAAGAGGTATGAAATTTCAGTGCCTGCATCGCTGCAGGCACTGTCACGTGGGGGCCGTGATCGCCCCCCATCGCATCTAACGCAAGCGTCAGATTTGTCATCAGATAATCAACAAATTACTTGTTGATAACCTTTTTACCGCGGTAAAAACCATCAGCAGTCACGTTGTGACGTAGATGTAATTCACCGCTAGTTGCGTCTACTGATAATTGAGCAGTGCTCAATGAATCATGTGAACGACGCATGCCGCGCTTTGAACGTGATTTTTTATTCTGTTGTACAGCCATTGGACCTGTCTCCTACGATTACTTGCTCTTCAGTTTTTCTAACACTGCAAACGGATTTGGACGCTCCTCATGAGCGGGTTCGATCTCGCCTACAACTATATCTTTCGATCCAGACTTACAACTATTATCATCGTGCATCGGGATGATAGGCATAGCGACTATCAATTCATCTTCAATCAATTGATGCAGACGTACTTCACCAATCTCATTACACTCAATTGGATCATACGCATCCGGGAGCTCATCGATTTCTGCCTCAGTCTTACAAGGACTAAAACAAAAGTCGACCGTAACCTCAGTAGTAAATTGTGTCATGCAACGTTGACATAGCAGAGTGAGCTCCGTCACAGCCTTCCCGCGAAGGTAGACTATCCCCTGTAAATCGACGCCACATTCCAACGACACAACTACGTCGGAACAGTCGCCGGCACATAACTCGCTTAATCGCTTAAGTTGCTTACCTAAAATGGTACCTTCATATCGAAGGCCGCTAGAGGCAGCGCGTATAGGATCAATTGAAACCGGTATCTTTACTGTTTGCATAAGGCGCGCATATTATAGTTTGAAAACGCTGGAGTCAAAGAAAATTTCCGTAAAAATACGGTAACCTCACCTAACAAGGAACTTTAGGTACTCTTTAAATCCGGCATTGAATTTGAAAGTTGGTAAATTTTACCGAACCCAACCCCATCACACAAGCATTACTCGAGAAAAATGATCCATTTGCATAGATGAATACAGTAAACTGACTAATATTCTGTTATTAGCCAATAAATAATGAAACAAAACCAATGAAATTCAATCTTGTACTTGCGTCAACCTCACCTTTTCGTCAACAACTATTGCAAAAATTAATGCTGCCTTTTAGTTGTGTTAACCCAGATATTGATGAAACCCCATTAAAAGATGAGACAGCATTAGCATTGGTTAAGCGCTTAGCCGAGCAAAAAGCATTAGCAGGCGCGAACTTAATTGATCAAACATCTGTGCCGCAATTAATTATTGGTTCCGATCAAGTCGCGCTGATTAACGGTCAAATTATCGGTAAGCCTTATACTGTAGACAATGCGATAGCTCAATTAAGCTCAGCATCTGGTCAAGCAATTACTTTTTATACAGGTCTTGCTGTATTCAATAGTGCCAATCAACAAATGATATCTTGTGTTGAACCGTTTACGGTTCATTTTAAACACTTATCTGCTGCGCAAATTCGCTATTACGTCGATGCAGAGCAGCCACTATATTGCGCGGGGAGTTTTAAATGCGAAGGATTAGGCATTGCCTTATTTAGCCGTTTAGAAGGTGACGACCCAAATAGCTTAATTGGACTACCATTAATTAAGCTGATTGATTTACTCTCACAACACGGTGTAGATGTTCTTAGTACAGCAGCAGAATGCTCAATCAACGAATACTAATATCGAATACTAATATCGAATATAAGGTCGATACCGAATCTAAAAAGGTGCATTGATGAAGGTAATGGTGTTTGCGCTTGATGTGGGAACGATAACAGGTGTAACACCGAGATAAGCTAAGCAACATATAAAGCGTATGCTATGCAGCATCGAACACTTATATTCGACGCTGCATTACACATCTGGCAATACATCACCCACAATAATTAAACATAGTCATGTATCGCCGATGCTTGGTCGACAATCGCGCGTGGATTTAACGTTTTCAATCTAGCTTCATTATGTGCGCCGTAACTCACACCGATACTCGCCATGCCAGCATTATTGGCCATGGTTAAATCATGAATCGAATCACCAATCATGACGGCTCTATCGGCAGCAACATCAAAATGTCTCAATAATGAATGCAGCATCTCAGGATCTGGCTTGCTCTTAGCGTCATCAGCGCAACGCGTCGCATGAAAATACTGTCCTAAGCCTGTTAATGCTAATACCTTGTCTAGACCATCTCGTCCTTTACCCGTCGCCACAGCTAATTGATAACCAGCCGCATGTAGATTAATAATGAGCGACTCTACCCCCTCAAACAGAGGTGTAGGCTGCTCATTGGCAAAATGATGACGTCGATAACAATCAATAATCTGTTGATGGTTTTGGTGACCAGCAAATAAAATCGGCATGATTTTAGGTAAAGATAAGCCTATGACATCTCTAATTTGTTGCTCAGAGGGTATAGGTAAAATTAATTCTTGTGCTACATCTTGCATACAAGACACTATTTTACCTACGGTATCCATTAGCGTGCCATCCCAATCGAAAATGACTAGTTCATAAGCTTTATCTTTAATGTTCAATATCATGCCCTACTTCATTTGCACATATCTGTGGGTGTTATACTCTCTTCAATTTATCAAGAGTGCTCAATAACACTGGATCTAAAGGCGCTTTAACTTGCATGATTTCATCATTTTCTGGATGAGTGAATTTAAGTTCAGCCGCGTGTAAAAACAGACGGTCTAACCCTAAAGCACGCATGCTGTCGTCAAATTGTTGCTCGCTGTATTTATCATCACAAGCAATTGCATGGCCTGCATACTGACAATGCACTCGTATTTGATGGGTTCGCCCTGTAACAGGACTCGCCTTAACTAAAGTACACCCTTGGTAACGCTGCATGATCTTATAACGGGTTTCTGACTCTTTACCCTCTTTGTTAACCCGAACGATTCTCTCGCCCGACTTTAAGGTAATTTTTAATAGCGGTGCTTTAACCACTTTATCACTTGCTTGCCATTCACCACGCACCAACGCTAAATAATCTTTTTGCATGGTTTTACTGCGCAATTGCTCATGTAAATGCTTTAGTGCACTTCGCTTCTTGGCCACAAGCAACACACCCGAGGTATCTTTATCTAATCGATGCACTAGCTCTAAAAACTTTTGCTGTGGTCGCAGTGAGCGTAATCCTTCAATCACACCATAATCGACACCGCTGCCACCATGCACAGCAATACCAGCAGGCTTGTTTAACACGATAAGATGATTATCTTCATGGATAATACGATCTTCAAGCTGTGACACTCTGGATAAATTAGGAGATGGTGCCTTGCGATTGTCTTTTTCGGCAACACGAACAGGCGGTACTCTTACGATGTCACCAATTTGTAATTTGTATTCAGGCTTGATGCGTTTTTTATTTACCCGCACTTCCCCTTTGCGCACAATCCGATAGATCATGCTTTTAGGAACACCTTTTAATTTAGTTAGCAGAAAATTATCGATTCGTTGTTCAAAATGATCTTCGTCGATAGTCACGTATTCAACTTGGGGGGTAGTTTGAGTATTCATGATGCGCCATATAGTGGTAACCCCAATAGTGTACCTTATCTTGCAAATGATTGGCTATTGCCGCATCAGACTTGAAATAAATACATGAAAGAATATAGGCTTTTGATTGCTGAAAATAACGTTTGTTGGTATATTTGCCCACAGGTTGAGAGTAAACAGTGGATAAAGTGTTCACAACTTTGACCAAATGCGAAACACTAGCAGTTAAAAAAATGAACCTAATCGGTAGCAACTCATTGATTTGCAAATTGTATTAATTAAAAAACGACAAAAACCGTTTGTGCAATTAAACCGTAAGTTTTGAATAAAGATTTCAATTTAACTGTAGTAAATCGCCCCAAATTCGAACAACATTTTAGCTTGTTATCAAACAAACCGATTCGACTTGGGCATTAACGGATTAAAATACCATAATTTATGGGGTTGGTTGTTAGTCAACCAATTCCTTGTTTTTGTAAACATTAGAAAATAAGCCATAAATAGGATGCGACACGCAGTGACTGCGTTTTACAGTAATGAGCACCTAATTGCCTGGATCTAGCCGTGAGGTTATACCGATTAATTCAGGCCCGTAATGCAGAAAAAATCGTGTTGTTTGATGACCTCATTTAGAAGAATCACGTCATCATGAAACGTATGTTAATTAATGCAACTCAATCAGAAGAGTTGCGCGTAGCCCTAGTTGATGGGCAAGAACTGTATGATTTAGACATTGAAAGTCCAGGTCACGAACAGAAAAAATCAAATATCTATAAAGGTAAAATCACTCGAGTAGAACCGTCACTTGAAGCCGCATTCGTTGATTACGGTGCAGATCGTCATGGTTTTTTACCCCTCAAAGAAATTGGTCGCGAATACTTCCCTAAAGGTTATTCATTCCAAGGCCGCCCAAACATTAAAGAAGTGGTACAAGAAGGCCAAGAAGTCATCGTTCAAATCGATAAAGAAGAACGTGGCAACAAAGGCGCTGCACTAACTACCTTTATTAGTCTTGCTGGCTCTTATTTAGTATTAATGCCAAATAACCCTCGTGCTGGCGGTATTTCTCGTCGTATCGAAGGTGATGAACGTACCGAACTCAAAGAAGCAATGGCTGAGCTAGAAGTACCTAATGGTATGGGCTTGATTGTGCGAACTGCTGGTGTAGGCAAAGAATCAACAGAGCTAAAGTGGGACTTAAAAGTACTACAACATCATTGGGACGCTATTCAAGAAGCTGCTCAAAGTAAAGCCGCACCATTCTTAATTCATCAAGAAAGCAACGTGATTGTTCGCGCTATTCGTGACTACTTACGTCGCGATGTGGGTGAGATCCTTATCGATCACCCACGTATTTTCGAAGAAGCTAAATTGCACATTGGTTTAGTTCGCCCCGATTTCGTAGAACGTGTAAAACTATATGATTCTGAAGTACCGTTGTTTACGCACTTTCAAATTGAGTCTCAAATCGAGTCAGCGTTCCAACGCGAAGTGCGTTTACCTTCAGGCGGATCAATTGTTATTGACCCGACAGAAGCATTAACGTCGATCGATATCAACTCAGCCCGTGCAACTAAAGGCGGCGATATTGAAGAAACAGCACTCAACACTAACCTTGAAGCTGCGGATGAAATTGCTCGTCAATTACGTCTACGTGACTTAGGCGGTTTAGTGGTTATCGACTTTATCGATATGACACCTGTTCGTCATCAACGTGAAGTAGAAAACCGTTTACGTGATGCAGTACATCACGACCGTGCACGAGTGCAATTAGGTCGTATTTCTCGCTTTGGTTTAATGGAAATGTCGCGTCAGCGTCTGCGTCCATCGTTAGAAGAATCAGCAGCTCACTTGTGTCCACGTTGTCATGGCCAAGGCACTATTCGCAGTACTGAATCATTAGCGCTATCGATTTTACGTTTAATGGAAGAAGAAGCCATTAAAGAGAACACTACACAAATCGAAGCGATTGTACCGGTTGATGTTGCTGCGTTCTTATTAAACGAGAAACGTAAAGCAATTCGTATTACCGAAGAACGTCACGAAGTTGAAGTTTACATCATCCCAGATGCACACATGCAAACACCTGATTACCGCGTTGTACGTCGTAAGAGTGATGATGAAGTCAGTGAATCTAGCTATAAACGAGTAGAACAACCCGTCGCCAAATTGTATGAGCCTCGTAAGCTTGAGCGTGCAGCGTCTCCTGAACCTGCATTAAAAGGCTTTACTGCTCCACAAAAAGCAGCTGAAGATACAGTAAAAGCAATACCTGCAAATGTCGCTCCGGTGGCAACGTCTAATCAGCCAGGATTATTCACTCGAATGATCTCAGCAATTAGCGCCTTATTTTCAGGTAATGAAGCTGAGGCTAAAGATACCAAAGCAGCTGAACCAACGAAAGAAACGGCTCAAACTAACACCCGTCGTAATACCCGTCGTAATGACACTCGTAACGACAGCACTAACCGTAATGACAAACGCAATGATAGTCGTCGTCAGCGAAATGACAGCGATAAATCAAAAGACAGCACAGAAGCTCGTCCTCAGAATAAGCGTAATGAACGTAATAGCAGAAATACGGTTCAAGATGACAACGCCAAAAACAAACCGAGAACTGAGAAAGTTGACAAGCCATTGCCTGTCAATGAAACCAAAGCAACAGAGGTTAAAGTAACAGAGCCTAAAGTTGCTACGGAAAAATCTCCAAAACAAGAAGCTGCTCGTGAGCGTCGCCAGCGTCGTAATTTACGTCGTAAAGTGCGTATTGAAAGCGAACAGAGTGAAACATTACCAACAACCGATGTTAATGATAATAAATCAACTGAGCAATCAGTTGAGGTAATGACATCAGAACCTAAAGCGGTAGAGTCAAAAGTAGCTGAAGAAAAAACATCAGAAACGAGAGCGCCACGCAGTCGTCGTCAACCTCGTAAAGAGAAGACTGAACAAACGGTTGAAGCACCAACAGAGAACGGTACAGACCAAGCAACTGATCCAGTAGCTGAAGTAACAAATGTTACCATTACTGCACCCGTTGAAGCTGACACAACTAATATCGTTGAAGTAAAAACAGAAGCAACTCAAGCAGATGTTAATACTGTCACTGAAACAGTAGTTGCTAACGCTGACGTTGTAACTGAAACGGATGAGTCAAGCTCAAGCGCTGACGATGCTACATCAGACAGCGAAGCTGAAGGCCGTGAAGGTCAACGTCGTAGCCGTCGTAGCCCGCGTCACTTACGTGCAGCAGGTCAACGCCGTCGTCGTGATGATGAAACGGGCTCTACTCAACCAGCCGTTTTCACACCTAATGATGAGCTAGAAAAGCAATTAGACGCAGAACAAGCTAGAGCTCAAGCGAAGACTCCAGATATTGAAGGTGAAGCAATTGCTGAAGTCGTTAATACACCTGTTGAACCCGTTACTAAGCCAGTTGAAGCCGTAGAGACAGAAGCTAACAAAGCTGATGCTGTAGCGGTTAATGTTGAAACAACTGAAACGCCAGTAGAAATAAAGGTGGCACCTCAAGCAGTAAAAGCACCTGAGGCCCCTGAACTTAAAGCTGAAGTAGAAGTTGCTAAAACAACCGTTGATGTTGAAGCTAAACAAGCACCGGTAGCGACAGTGACTGAAACAACATCTATTGAAACTGAAAAAACCGCAGCGTTAACTAGCAAGCAAGATAAATCGGTTGCGGCCAATTCATCTGCGCCAATGGCTAAGCCTGCTGCAATTGTGCGCCAAGCTAAACCTGAAGTGGTAAAAGACGTCACGGCGGCAATAGCAGCCACGGTTGCAGCTGAAGTTGCACCGTCGATAAAAGCACCTGTAAAAACAAGTCGCTTTGGTTCTATGGTGTCATCTGACACGACTAAACCTACGGTCGATGTACGTGAGCAGAAAGCTGTACCTCAAGGGCGTACTTATGAAGCCCAAGCGACTGAAAGCAACACTCCCAAAGTAGCAAAGAATAACAGTGCATCTGCTGATATGACTCGCCCTGGAGAGTAACGATAATAAGGGGCTAAAACTAGCCCCCATTATTTATAAAGCCATGCTTAGCATGGCTTTTTTATTGACAATATTAATAGAAAACTCAAAAAACAGCCTCATTGGATTGATATCATCACAGTTCCAAAAATCAAGTCTTTTTTGTTGAAATAATCCCCATTTTTATTAACTTACAAACAAAACCAGAAGTTAAATATTCGATCTCATTCGCCATAAAACAAGTAGTAGTAAAGCCGATATTTTGTCAGGATTAACCGTGGCGTTAGCCTTAATCCCAGAAGCAGTTGCCTTTGCGTTCGTCGCCCATGTTGAACCTATGGTAGGACTATACGCTGCCTTCATTATGGGTTTAATCACCGCATTAATTGGCGGGCGACCAGGTATGATTTCCGGCGCTACAGGTGCTATGGCAGTAGTCATGGTGTCATTAGTGATTGAACACGGTATAGCGGCATTTACCGATTTGGCTTTTGCTGTGTTTGTTGGTGTTATCGTATCTGCTTTGGTGTTTGCATGGCAACATGCAAAACACATCAACATTGACATAAGTGAAGACACAAATGGCTGGAAAATATATCGCTTAAATGGGCCATTATTCTTTGGCTCAGAGGCTAATTTCCTTGAATTATTTGATGCTGAAAATAATAACTAAGATGTGATTATTGATTTTCAAAATTCACGAGTGGCAGATCATTCAGCGTTAGAGGCTATCGATACCTTAGCTAAACGTTATGTGGTTGCGGGGAAACGTCTGCCTTTTCGTCACTTAAGCCAAGATTGTAAAGCCCTACTCCTAAAGCACTTGATTTGGTTGAAATGTACCTTATTGAAGATCTGCACAACAAAGTGGCCGACGATAAATTAGACTAAACGGACATAATACCAATTCCAATAATTATCTGGTCATTCAGCGGGAGTTACTCAGGCTTTCCATTTCTTTGTTGCATTGTTTTACAAGGGAACAACCATTCTTTCAACAATGCGCCTCAAACTGGAAAACCTGAGAGGCTCTGATTGAGCACATAATTAATGGAATTGATATAAAAAAAGGGGTGATTGAATATTCAATCACCCCTTTTTTATTATGCTTAGCCCTCATACAAGAGCAAAAAATTTAGTTTACACTTTACGCTTATCTGCAAACTTACTCATGACTTTATCAAATTTAGGCTTAACCACTAATTGGCAATAAGGTTGTTCACCATGCTTTGCAAAGTAGTCATCATGATAATTTTCAGCAGGATAAAATGTGTCAAACGCACTGATTTCGGTCACTATCGGCCTAGGCCAAAGTTGTTGTTCAGTTAACGCATGAATAAATCGGTTTGCAGCATCTACTTGTTCACTGTTATGGGCAAAAATAGCTGAACGATACTGTGGCCCTTTATCATTACCCTGTTGATTAAGTGTGGTCGGATCGTGGCTTTCAAATAGTACGCTAAGTAAGGTGTCAAATTGAATAACCGCAGGGTCAAATTCAATATGAACCACTTCTGCATGAGCTGTTTTACCAGAACACACTGCGTCATAATTTGCATCTTTTGCTTCACCGCCACAATAACCTGATTTAACACTGTGCACGCCATTAAGTTGAGCAAAAATAGCCTCAACACACCAAAAGCACCCAGCGCCAAAAGTGGCCTTTTGGTAAGAAGCTACCGCCGAACTTGATTGCGCTAACTCATCACGGGATTTAAAAATCATCGATACTGAATTAACACAATGACGAACATTATTATCCGTTAAATGCTCGCCTTCAAACACATGACCTAAATGACCGCCACATTGTGCACAGGTGATTTCGGTTCGATGACCATCAGCATCAGGAGTATGTTCTACTGCGCCCTCGATTTCATCATCAAATGCAGGCCAGCCACAATGTGCATTAAATTTATGTTCACTGTTATAAAGAGGTGCATGGCACTTTTTACATAAATAAACGCCTTGCGCATCATGATCAACATATTCACCGCTGAAAGGCCGTTCTGTACCTTTTTGTTCAATTACATATTTTTCAAATTCGGTTAAATTATTCATTGTCGGCTCTCATTGAGTTGTTTGTCGCAAATATTAACAAAGGATACGTGAGATCCGCAGCATCAGTTCAACCAATACAACATGAAGACACGCAAAGAATTGCGACAAAGTGTGACTAAGGTTACCATTAGCAGTGGGTCAACACACTAATAAGAAAATATAATGAAACTAAATACAATTGATTACTTAGCACCAGATAGCGCTGAGCGCTTTGTTGAATCGCTTCAACAAACAGGTTTTGGGGTACTATCGAATCACCCTATTCAAAAGCAACTTGTCGAAGACATTTATAAAGAGTGGTACAACTTCTTCCAATCTGAACAAAAACATGACTTTTTGTTCAAGTCAGAAACACACGATGGATTTTTTCCTGCATCGATTTCTGAAACAGCCAAAGGTAACAATGTAAAAGATATCAAAGAATATTATCATGTGTATCCATGGGGCCGTATTCCTGATTCACTTAGATCCAATATTCTTGCATATTATGAACATGCCAACACCCTAGCTGCGGAATTACTCAGTTGGATTGAAAAATATACACCTGCAGATGTTGCGGCAAAATATACGATTCCATTACCTGACATGATTGCTCAAAGCCAGCAAACCTTATTACGCATTCTTCATTATCCTCCAGTGAACGGAGATGAGGAAATGGGCGCAATCCGTGCCGCGGCGCATGAAGACATTAACCTCATCACCATATTACCTGCAGCAAATGAACCTGGACTACAAGTGAAAACCAAAACCGGTGAATGGATTGACGTACCTAGCGATTTTGGCAGCATCATTATTAACATCGGTGACATGTTGCAAGAAGCATCGGGTGGCTATTTCCCTTCGACATCACATAGGGTTATCAACCCTGAAGGGACAGACAAAACCAAATCACGGATTTCATTACCGCTGTTTTTGCATCCTAATCCAGAAGTCGTGTTATCAGAGCGTTATACCGCTGACAGCTATTTACAGGAAAGATTACGTGAATTAGGCGTCATTTAAACATTAATGCTTCATTTAGCAATGATACTAAGCGCCTTCGGGCGCTTTTTTTATGCATTTAATCTGCTAACGAGGTAGAATATCACTTTTGTATTTATTGTATTTACTCTCCGGTTTATAAGGCAACATCATGGCAATTCAGTGGTATCCAGGACACATGCACAAAGCACGTAAAGAGATCGAGGAGGCAATGCCTCAAGTGGATCTCGTTATTGAAGTGCTCGATGCACGTATTCCATACAGCAGTGAAAATCCGATGGTGTCACAACTACGTGGTGATAAACCCTGCATTAAATTACTGAATAAATCTGATTTAGCCGATCCTAAGGTTACCGCCCAATGGATTGAATACCTAGAACGTGAACAAGGCGTTCAGGCATCAGCAATCACAAGTTTACAACCCAGTATGGTAAAAAGCATTCCTGATCTTTGCCGTAAACTGGTGCCACACCGTGACATTATGGAAAAAGACATCCGCACCATGATCATGGGTATTCCTAATGTTGGTAAATCTACAATTATTAATACCTTAGCGGGTCGCACTATAGCCAAAACAGGTAATGAACCTGCTGTCACAAGACGTCAGCAACGTATTAACTTACGTAACGGAATAGTACTATCGGATACTCCGGGCATTTTATGGCCAAAGGTGGACAATGAAGCCAGTAGCTATCGCCTTGCTGTCACTGGTGCAATTAAAGATACCGCTATGGAATACGAAGATGTGGCAATGTTTGCTGCTGGCTATTTCCTTAAAGCCTATCCCGACGAAATTTGCGAACGTTATAAGCTTCAATCGCTACCCGCCAGCGATATCGAATTACTCGAAGCTATCAGTCGTTCCCGCGGAGCACTTCGCCCTGGCGCACGAGTTGATTACCATAAAGTATCTGAACTCTTACTACATGAATACCGCTCAGGGAAAATCGGACTATTAAGCCTTGAAACTCCAGCGATGGCTGAAATAGAAAAAGAGGAAGTTGCACGTAAATTAGCTGAGAAAGAACTCATTAAACAGCAGAAAATAGAGCAAGAGAAACTTAAACGCTCCGGTAAACGTTATAACGATTAAGCCGAACAAAGTCTAGGTCGTCAACATCAATGCCGGCCTAGCACTTATTATTCAGAAAGAACTGCCATGCTTAAGTAGCCTGAATTAAGTAACCATAATTAATTAACCTAGATAAGTAGCCTTAGTTAAATCTCCTTAGTTAATTGATTATATTTCAACGTTTAGCTAACTTAATCGCCAATGCCATTAAACTGGCCTCAAGCAAATCGATAACCATCTCAAATCCTCGCTCACCACCATAATATGGGTCAGGTACTTCTTCGACTAACGAATCACCATAGCTTAATATCAACTGTAATTTATATCGTAAATGGACAGGACACCTGTCTTTCAAATCATTTAAATTGGCAAAGTCTGCCGCTAAAATCAAATCAAATCGTTCAAAATCAGCATCGATAACCTGCCGAGCTGTCATTCCTGAAAAATCAAGTCCGCGCTTGTTGCCAGCAATAATACTGCGACTATCCGGAGCATGCCCTTGATGATAAGCAATAGTCCCTGCAGAATCGATATCAAGTTGATGCGAGTGACGTTTCATTTGTTGCCTAAACACTGCCTCTGCCGTCGGCGAACGGCAAATATTGCCCATACAGACAAACAACACCGAGCGAACATTTAAAAGATATTTATCATCGATCATTGATAACCGCCATTTTCTCCAGTTTTATATCATCACTTAATCATGTTGCCGATACCTTAACCGGGGTTATGATCATTACTAATTGTAGTTTTACATTTAGTTCTACATTTAGTTTTACCATTATTATTTAATAATACACCACGCAACATGTCAGCAAGTTTGAGCGTTATTGTGATGGCCTTTGGCGTAGAAAAGTAGCAAATCTTGGTGTCCCTTTTTGAGTTAAGCCTAAATATTGATAAGTAATTATCGAACCAACTAAAGGTGGATTTTCTCGTTGTTTATCGCTTAAACCACTGCCTATATTAAACACGATCCCTGCAGGTGTTTTTACGATTAACGCACCTAGCTTACCTCTATATTTACCTTTACCTTCTGTATGACCAATCACTACAGCTTCAGCGTCATATTTGGGTTTGAGCTTAACAATATACTCACTGCGGCCGACAGCATAATGCGCTTGCTGATAATGTAACATCAATCCTTCACCGCCAGCATTAACGACGGAATCAAGCAGTGTAAACAAAGCTTCCGTTGAAACCACTGGCCCCTGCTTAATGACCTGTAAATGTATGGAGGCCGTTTGTTCTACCAACATTTTCATTGCTGAATAGCGATCAATAAAGGGGCCGGAATGTCGTGGCAAATCAAACATCATAAACTTGACTTCCAGCCACTCTTTATCAGGTACTTGCTGACGTCGAACCAATGCAGAAATATCTTCGAAACGATTACGACCTAACCAAAGTTCACCGTCAATAGCAGTATTAGGAAAACCAAGGGTAAACGACGCAGGTAGAGTCACTTTTCGGCCACTGCGAGTCAGCATATTACTGCCATCCCAATAGCCTCGAACGCCATCGAGTTTCTCGCTGATTAAGTATTCAGTGACGTCGATATCTTGTTGATACTTTGTTGCTAACTGAATAGGAGGAATTGATAACACTTCACTCTTTATCGTAAAACAATGCAGTGAACTAATGACCAAAATTAAAATATAAGGTAGCTTACGCATATGCAATCCTTGCTAATAATAAAATCCATTTAGTGTCTTTTCGTTTTCGTTTTTGTTCAAAAGTTTATTTCAATGCCTCAAGTGTTTACTGTATTGGGCATCAAGTCACTTCCGAGCAATACCGCTCAAAACACTGTTATAACACCTGCCATTCGTGACGAAAGACTTACGCCTGTTTAAAATGATTATCTGTAATGTTAAGTGAGCCTAGTACAAACAGAAGAATTATCCATTCATTGGTCGGGCTTATTTTGATATAAATCGATGCATGATGAGGGCAGATATCAGCACAACGATAAATGTTTTTTCTGCTCTACAGCACATCATAAGACCGAAATAACCGCTGGATGCATATGAACAGAATGTTACAATCTACGGAATGAACATCAAAAAGATAATGAGCAAAATGAAACCAGAGAACAATCATGGTCTAAAACGCGTATTTCGAGCGACAGGATTTTCAATGCTAGGGCTAAAGTCAGCGTGGAAAAATGAAGCGGCATTCAGACAAGAAACCGTGCTTGCTTGCCTAATGCTACCTATTGCACTACTACTCAATATCAGTAGTACTGATCGTATTTTGCTTATCATGACGGTGTTAATTGTATTGATTGTAGAATTGTTGAACTCCGCTATTGAAGCGGTAGTTGATCGGATTGGTGATGAGATCCATCCACTCAGTGGTCAGGCAAAAGACATTGCTTCTGCAGCAGTCTTTATCAGTTTAGTATTATGTGCCATCACTTGGGGCATCGTTATTTGGCCATTACTGTTTTAATAACAGCCAGACGAATATCATTTAGTGTGCTTAGCGGTAGTCAAAATTGAAATGGCTTGTTCAATATAAGCAAGTCTTTCATTTTCAGCCCAATAAGCAGCATACACATGCCGATGGATACATTTTGCATCATCGACAACATACAGAGTCCCGTTATCTAAATAAGGCTGTATGAGTGCCTCAGGCAAAAATGCACATCCGCCGTTATTAAGTATAAAGTCCAACGCCATACGAGCAGAACTTGTATGTAATACCGGCAAAGGTAACATGGTAAAATCCTGAGCATGAGTGATATTAAAGGCAGTCCCCCAATCTACTTTTATATAAGGTAAAGTAGGTGTTTGAGTAAGCTTAACGCCTGCTTGTTTGCAGACTAAATACAATTTTACTTCAGCAAGCTTAACTAATATAACGCCATCAAGCTTTGGAGGATCAAACGTAATCGCAATATCTAAGGTTCGTTCAATAAGTTGACGAGTCATTACTGCTGCAGGTAACACATCCGTTCTTAAAGCCACTCCTTCCAAGCCTAAATGTAATGGCTGTAAAAAACCTTGTAAAAAAGCATCCCAAATATTATCGCCAGCCGACAACGCTAACTGAGCACTGTGCTGCTGATTTAAAATAATATCTTGTTTTGCTCTTTCCCAGGCGTTAAGCACGGCCTCAGCATGGCCGAGCATTCTTTCACCTGCCGGAGTTGGTTGAATGTTGTTACGTAAGCGTTCAAATAACTCTATACCCAGAATATTTTCTAATTGCTTTATCCTAAAACTGACAGCACTTCGAGTGAGGTATAGATTTTCAGCCGCTTTACCAAAGTGTCGAGTACGGGACACTTCTAAGAAGGTTTTTAATAAATCTGTATCCATAAAAATTCTTTACCATTAAGGACAAAATATTTTGATTTAAAAAATGATAATACTAGCCAATACTCCAGTTGCAAATCTTTATATCTCATAATCTAGAAGGTATTAGCCATGTCTCAGCAATCATTTATCAATGCAAAACAAGGTATTGATGCTAACACCAATGGTCATAGCAACAGTTTTCAATCTACTAAACGCTTCTATGATGACGTGAATTTCCCAAAAGGATTTAAACGTTGTGGTGATTTTACCAATAAGGAAGCTGAGTTGCTTGAACAACACGGTCAAGCAATGAAAAATTTAGCCGATGGCTCGCAGTTACCTTGTCATGTTGACGAAGACCAATTTGTTAACGTTTTACAGGGTAAAAAACCTGCAACAACACCAATGGAGCTATTGTGGTCTAAATATTGTCGTCTAGCAAAAGGCAAACCATTTTATGCTGTTGTTGGGACAATTCACGCGCCAGCAAGCTCTAAAGTTGAAATTGAATTTGACGATGTAGAAGAAGATGCTTCTGACACCGATGAGTCAGAATAAACTATCTTTCAACGGCTAAAGTCGCCACATTAAACATGTAACATATTTGTTGCATGAGTAGTAAAAGTAGAGTCAACATCCTGCTCTACTTTTCTTGTTCTGTCACATTTTTGTCACCCACCGCAGATACGCCAATGCTCTGGCGCCTTTATCCGTGTTGACTTTTCGCTGGAATGGTTGTTTTTACACCGTTGAGTTCAAGCTATTAACGAAAACTTGATTTAGCGCAATAATTCTATACAAATACTTCACATTTAGTAGCAAGGTGCTAGTATATGCACTGAACAGTTTGTCGTTTTTATTTTAACTTAATGTTTATGGCTGCGCATTTTGATAATCCTTATTTGGGATATCAGCGCTGAATAGGTTAGGTATTAAATTCGACAAAAGCATCATATGAAGACGCATATCCTGTGATATAGAAAAAATAATAAATGCGGAGTTTCAATGATAAGATCTTTTATTTGTATAGTGTTGTTGATATTAGGTACTCGAACTGCTGCGGCAGAAACGGAACTATCAACTAACAACTCAACAGTTACCGATAAATATACCCTTGATATCGGTATGTTTTATGCTAATTCAGATTCAAACTTCATCGCTACAAACCCTAAAACAGGCGGAACATTCCCGGTAGACTTTGAAGATGAACTGCTACTTGCTGAAGAGCAATACTTACCCTACTTTGAATTCACATTCTCTTTTAACCAACGCCATAGTATTTATATTGATTGGAAGTCGTTGGATCGCAAAGCAGACACTGAAACGGTATCAGAAGATTTTATTCTTGAAGATATTGATGGAAAAGACTACCTGATTGAAACTGGCGCCAAACTGAATACCGAACTCAATATTGATATTCTGCGAATTGGCTATGGTTATGACATATGGCAAGGAACTCACTACGCTGTTGGAGTATCCGTTGGTATACATACCATGTTTATCGAAACCGCTTTTAAAGGCACTATCGGTATTTGCGTGCCAGACTCAACCTTAACCAGTTTATGCAACGATGCAGTAGCAACACCTGAAGTGATAGACGACACTCTAACGGCGCCTCTACCAGACATTGGCCTTTACGGCTCTTACGAATTTTATCCTGGTTGGACATTTGATGCTCACGCCCAATATTTTGCTATCAAATATGATGATGTAGATGGATCACTTATCGATATCCGTTTAGGTGTTGAAGCTAAGGTTTGCGATAATTGGTCATTAAAACTGGCTTACAACTATTATGATGTTGATGTCACAATCGAAAAAACACGTAATGTCGGTAATATTGAACAGCGTACTTTTGATTACAATATAAACTACAGCTTTACTGGCCCAATGTTTGCTGTCTCTTACGTTTTTTAATATGATTCAAGTCACTAAAAAAGCATCTTCGGATGCTTTTTTGTTATTTGTATCACTATAATATCATGGTACAAACTCTGCTATTATTGTTATATTTACTTCAATTGTAGATTTTTTAAAGTCTTTCCTTAGCCCGGATCATGAGGCACTTAATGTCGAACACTCTACTGCAAACCGCTGCAGCCAATTTGAAAAAAGCTGTTCCGTTAATGTTAAAATATAGAATACCCACAACACCAACAAACTACGCGCTTTGGTATGCTTACGTGGGTGAACAAAACCCGTTACTTAATCAAGAGTTAGATACTGCAGTAAAACAAAATCAAACCTGTTCACCAGTGACCAGCGAATTGTTATATCGTAAACATGTGGCTGATCCGGTTGAGCTAGATGTGCGCGACATGCGTAAGAACCTTGATGCTATGGTATGTGAGTTATCTCAGTCACTCAAAGATACTAATTTGGACACTGAGACATTTCAAAATCAAATTGATAAAGATTTTAAAAAATTAAGCGAGCTTGAAAATAAAGGTTTCTCTCTCGAGCAAGTGATTGGTATTATTAGAAATATCGTTAAAGAATCTTCCAGCATCCGTTCTAGTACCGTGAGTTTTACCGAACAACTCCAAAAAGCTCAATCAGAGATTGATACTCTCAAAACTCGTTTAGCTGAATCTGAAAAAGACATGCTATTTGACGCCCTAACCAATGTGTTAAATCGCCGTGCATTTAACACTGACATTGAAGCGCAAATAAGTTCAGCCCCTGCGGGTACCTGCATGATTTTAATTGATATTGATCACTTTAAAACCTTCAACGATAATTTTGGTCATCAACTTGGTGATTTAGTCCTAAAAACCGTTGCGAAACGGATCCAAGAAGCCTGCCGTGACGGAATTAAATTGTACCGTTTTGGTGGTGAAGAGTTCGCCATTATTGTGCCAAGTAGTCAGTTTAGAGTTGCTAGACAATTAGCTGAAGGCATTCGCAGAGCGCTCGAAAAACTCAGTGTCAAAGACAGACGCAGTGACAAGGTTATTGATTCGATAACCGCATCTTTTGGTGTTGCTGAATGGAAACCTAAGCAAAATGTATCGCAATTAATTGAAGCAACCGATAAGTTACTGTACGAAGCAAAACGCTTAGGTCGTAATAGAGTGATGCCAATCGCAAACTAATCATTCTGGTAATATCAATTGATTGATCGCCCGCTTTTGCCTGCTCATACTGAAAAGCTAACTGCGGGCAAAGTTGGGCTTAATATTTTCGACTACGAATTATTTCGGTAATTGCAGATAACTCGCGGCATGTTCAGCTGTTGCATTGGCTAAATGAGGCACATAACCTAAAAATGGTCCCTGCATCATCTGCTGTAAACTGTTGAGGTTATCGTCAATAAAAGCCATATCAGGGTCCACTTGATTAGCAACCCACCCCGCTATCGACAATCCGTCGGCCAACACAGCCTCTTGAGTTAATAACGCATGGTTTAAACAGCCTAGTTTCATGCCTACAACTAAAATAACCTCAACCTGAGATATCGCCTGTTGACCTTGAACCAGCTGAATTTGTTGTAGCTTGGCGTGCAATAATTTAACAGTCTCAGATAAATACTCACCATTACCTAGTGGTAAACGCCAGCCACCAGCACCTTCTATCAAGGCGAAATCTGCATCTAACATCGCGGGATGGTACATAGTATCAAGTACACGTTGAGCCGTTAATGTTTGATTAGTTTGTTTGGCAGCAATGTGCGGCGCTATAGCGGGTTCAAAACAAATAGGATTCACCACTTGATACGGTAAATCCATATTCGACTGAGCTATTAGCATTAAGGCATCACTGTTGCGTAAGCCCGCGTCGGTGGATATACATCCTGATGCTATCGGTTTAAAGCCACATTTATGGCCTTGAGCCTTGGATAATAATGCAGCCGAAACTAAGGTTTTACCGCTGTCGGTATCGGTTCCTGTCACAAAGTACAACATCGTTTCAACCTCGCTTGGCGCGGATATACGCAATTTGATAAGTTAATGGCAAGCCTTTATCGGTACGCATTGTTTCTGCAAGTACGATGCGTTGCTGCCATTGTTGCTTTGTGAGTGGCTGATGTTGTGTTGAATTGTTTTCGTCTTGTTGAGCAAACGACGCACCCACCCCCTTTATTGAGTACAGCAAGCTGCGCAAATCATCAAAATACACGCTAATACTCTCAACATGGATATCAATGCTGTGCCAATCATCCACAGTCGTATGAGATGCACTCAATGCGGCATTAAGTGCCGATACGGAATAAAATGGGTTAACTCTAAAGCCTAATGTTTGTAATTCAGCCAAACTGCCATCAACAACTACACTAAGATGACACTCACCATTTTGTCGCAATACTCGATGAAACTCAGCAAATGCTTGTGGTAACG
This sequence comes from Shewanella sp. S1-58-MNA-CIBAN-0166, assembly GCF_040310085.1. Classification (NCBI taxonomy): domain Bacteria; kingdom Pseudomonadati; phylum Pseudomonadota; class Gammaproteobacteria; order Alteromonadales; family Shewanellaceae; genus Shewanella; species Shewanella sp. S1-58-MNA-CIBAN-0166. The sequence goes on from NZ_JBEOPN010000016.1 coordinate 80,422, forward strand.
TTTGGCACCATTGCAAGGCTAAATTAGAATAGATACTGTCAATGGAAGCACTCTGTAATCCAAGCGCCTGTGCGTCGCTGCATATCGGTAAATAATCAGGGTGTTGTTTGGTTAATTGCTTAAGCATGCCATGAGCGATATCAACCGCAACGACCTGCTTAACATCAAAGGCATGAAAACTCGTACCAGGACCGGCACCGACATCAAGTAAGGTGCCAAATAGATGCGCATTGTCTAATAATTGCTTAGCGGTAATACGTTGTAATACATCATGTTGCTTGTAATGAGATGCGGCGATTGAAAATTTGCTTGCCACTGGATTATCTAACGTCATGAGAGTCTCATCGATACGATTTATTTAGCCACTGTTTGTGGCGCTAATGCACCTAGCTTTGCGTCAGTATCACTATATTGGTGAATAAGCTGAGTTAAAGTGCTCACAAGTGATTGAATATCAGCGGCTTTATGCTGTGCATTTAAAGTAATCCGCAAACGCGCCTGACCTTTTGGCACGGTTGGTGAACGAATAGCACCAACTAAAAAACCTCGTTGTTTTAACTGCTGCGCAATAGCGATAACCTGATGATTATCACCGATCATAATCGGTTGAATTGCGGTAGTAGAAGACGTAATACTCAATTTATTTACTAATGCGAGTTGCCTAAACAATGCAATATTAGCCGTTAATTGTTCCAATAATTCTGGGTGAGTTTGTTGCCAATTAATTGCCGCTAATGCTAATTGAGCATTGGCTGGCGCTAAAGCGGTTGAGTAAATATACTCACGACACGTCGCAACCAAGTAATCAATCACTTCTGTGGAAGCTAAAATAGCGGCGCCTTGGCAGCCTAGCGCCTTACCAAAGGTGACGACTTGAATATCGACATTATCGGCATTAACAAACGAGCTTGGTAATACCCCAAAACCATGGGCATCATCGACAATGAGCCAACAGCCATGTTGCTTACATAAATCCGATAGCTCAACAATGGGGGCTATGTCGCCGTCCATACTGAATACGCTCTCGGTAACCACTGCGGTATTGGGATTTCGTTCAATAATGCGTGCAGCGCTATTGATTTCGTTATGCAAAAATCGGCTAATTTTGCTGCCGCTGTCTTTTAAACCGTCAATGACAGAGGCATGCACCAATTTATCAGCAATGACCGTATCATCGGGGTTAAACAAGGTTTTCATTAACGCGCTATTGGCACTAAAGCCTGAACTAAACAGCATACAAGCTTGGTGACCGGTAATCTCACATAAACCTTGTTCCAGCGCCACATGGGCTTGGCTATAACCACTTACAAGCGGTGATGCCCCACTGCCCACACCATATACTGTTGCACCGTCGTAAAGTGCTTGTGCTAACGCTGGTTCATGGGCTAAACCCAAATAATCATTATGACTAAAATCAATCAATACTGACTGTTGCGACGTTGCTGCCACATGTCGCTGGCGTAAAAGACCTGCTGCGTTTAGTTCAGCAAGCTTTTCACTTATCCTTAAAGCTATTGGGTGTTTCCCAATCGCAGGCAGGCCTAATGACGTCATGCTTAATTACAGCGCTGCTGCGTCAAAAAACTGCTTGGTCGACTTATCTTGTATGGCGTTAGCTTTGGCTAATAATGCGTTATCTGTTTCGATGTGGGCTTGTGGGCCTTGTTCCGGGTGCAAACCTAAACGACGGAACAAATTCATATCATCGTTTTCTTCTGGGTTTGCTGTAGTTAATAGCTTACAACCGTAGAAAATAGAGTTAGCACCAGCAAAGAAACACATAGATTGCAGTTCATCACTCATGCTTTCTCGTCCTGCAGATAAACGCACCCGCGACTTAGGCATAATAATGCGGGCTACAGCAATGGTGCGCACAAATTCAAGCGGGTCAAGATCATCTATATTCTCAAACGGCGTACCGGCCACTTTGACTAACATGTTGATTGGCACCGAATCTGGATGTTGTTCTAAATTGGCCAATTGTTGCAATAAACCGGCGCGATCTGTGGCTTGTTCGCCCATTCCAACAATGCCGCCAGAACAGACTTTCATCCCAGATGCACGTACGTTTGTTAGCGTATCTAAGCGACTTTGATAGGTGCGAGTGGTAATAACGTCGCCGTAATATTCTGGTGAGGTATCAAGGTTATGGTTGTAGTAATCCAAACCAGCATCGGCTAATTTCCCGGCCTGCTCAGATGACAACATGCCTAATGTCATACAGGTTTCCATGCCTAAGGCACGAACATCTTTTACCATTTGCGTTAAATATGGCATATCTTTGTCACGCGGGTTACGCCAGGCTGCCCCCATACAAAAACGCGATGCTCCAGCAGCTTTAGCACTTTTAGCCTCGGTTAATACTTTATCAATTTCAAGCAAACGTTCTTTTTCAAGGCCAGTGTCATAGCGTGCGCTTTGTGGACAATATTTACAGTCCTCAGGGCATGCACCGGTTTTAATTGATAAAAGACGGCTGATCTGCACTTCGTTAGGGTCAAACGTTTCACGATGAATACTGTGAGCCTTAAACAATAAATCATTCATAGGCAGCGCAAACAATGCTTCAATTTGTGCTTTTTGCCAATCGTGACGAACTTCAGCTAACGACATGGTTCATTCCTTTATTTTGATTTTATGTTGGCTAGGATACCCTGAGCCCGTAAACTGTCAACGCAACAACCACTTTGCGCTTTACTAGCGGTCAAATAATGAGCACCTATAATTATGGCACTTCCCGACACAAATACCACTATCGATTACGCTTTCGATGCACAACATATATGGCACCCTTATACCTCTATGACCCAGTCTCTGCCTGTATATGGAGTCGTTTCCGCTCAAGGTTGCGAGTTGACTTTAGACGATGGCAAAGTACTTATAGATGGCACCAGTTCGTGGTGGTCTTGTGTGCATGGTTATAGTCATCCGACCATTTTAGCGGCTATGCAAAAGCAGTTATCACAACTGAGTCATGTGATGTTTGGTGGCATAACCCACCAGCCAGCCATTGAAACCTCAAAACGCTTAGTGCAGATGACGAGTGATAATTTAACTAAGGTTTTTTTAGCCGACTCGGGCTCAATTGCAGTAGAAGTTGCATTAAAAATGGCGCTGCAATATTGGCAAGGCCGAAATCAACCACAAAAGCAGCGGATTATGACCGTAAAAAGTGGTTATCATGGCGATACCTTTGCCGCGATGAGCGTATGTGATCCTGATGGTGGAATGCACACCATGTTCGGTAATAATGTCACTGAACAAGTCTTTATCCCTGCGCCAACGTCTAAGTTTAATGACCCCCTTAACCAAACAGATTCACTGGCTTTAGATGCTGCATTTGCTCAACATCACCAAGATATTGCAGCCGTAATTATTGAGCCCATCATGCAAGGCGCTGGCGGAATGCGTTTTTACTCCCCAGCGTATCTGACTAAACTTCGTCAACTTTGCGACCAATACGATGTGCTACTGATTTTAGATGAAATAGCGACTGGATTTGGCCGCACCGGCACCCTATTCGCTTATGAACATGCCAATATTGAAGCGGATATTTTGTGTGTTGGTAAGGCCTTAACCGGTGGATATATTAGCCTCGCGGCCACCTTATGCAGTGACGAAGTAGCTAATGGTATTAGTGACTCACCTGCAGGTGTATTTATGCACGGTCCTACCTTTATGGGTAATCCATTGGCATGTGCAGCAGCGACCGCCAGCTTAGATTTATTGCTCCAAGGTGAGTGGCAACAACAAGTTAGCGCAATTGAATCTCAGCTTAAGCAAGAACTTGCTAGTGCGATAGATTTACCGCAAGTGAGAGATGTCCGTGTGTTAGGGGCTGTTGGGGTAATTGAAATGGTCAATACAGTCAATACAGCTGAATTACAACAAGCCTTTGTTGAGCTTGGTGTCTGGGTAAGACCATTTAATAAATATATTTATCTTATGCCGCCCTACACCATCAGTGCTAAGCAATTAAATAAGCTAACCTCATCCATGCTCACGGTCGCAAAAGGCATTGATGCCACACCTGTTAAGACTCAATTTATTAGTCACGGTTAATCGCATTAAGAGGAGTACTTTTTTGTACATCTGACTTGAGGTAATCAAATGCTAATTAACCGCAACTTGGGATAAGTGTTAATGAGTATTTTCGTTAGTTGGTTAGTAATAAAGGCCGTTGATTCTCTCATCGGCCCCATATAAGCTATACAGCGGCTCGCTCTGACACTATTTCTCTATCATGTTCATTATCATCAAGCCATTTTAGTTTTGATAATGGATAGCCTAAAAACCATTTAGCTCGTTCGAGTACTATGCGAGTTTTAATGTGTTTTATCCGCAAATCTGTTTGATCACTTAATTCTGAGCACACTTCATTAAGCTTTTTAAGATTAGGAAAACAACTTAACGAAATATAATCCACATCGCCACTCAATTGCATGCAATCCATAATCTCTGGGATCTCGTGAATACGGCTAACAAATCGTCTTCTCGATGGCGCGCTATTATCTTCTAAAGTAAATTCTATATAAGCCAACACGTGCTCACAAAGCTGATCTAAGTTAACGTCGGCATGTAAATTTCTAAAATAGCCTGCCTCTTTTAATGCTTTGACTCTTTGAAAACATGCGCTAGGCGATAAGTTTACTTTTTCAGCTAATTCAATATTGGTAAGCGCACCTTCTAAGTGCAAGGTGGATAATATTTTTTTATTGTAGCTGTCAATCTTCATTTTTTTCTTCATATTGCCAACCTATCGAATTTAGTGGGTTTCCTATACTGAATCATCTGTATTTAAATTACCAAAATAACCATATTCACGCTAAATACAATAAATAATTTTCGCATTCATACCCAACTACAAAATATTATTTTGCAAGTAAAGCTGCAAAATGGCTGCAAGTCATTATTTTTAACAATCTGATTACGATTCACAATAACTAATATAACCCCAAAGAGGGAACGGTCATGAGAAAAAGTACCACTACAGTTCTTACAAAAAAATCTTTTGTGGCAGCAGCAATTTCAATGGCCTTGTGCTCTCCCTTAATGGCTGAAGAAGCCCAAGATCCAGAAAGTAACACCATCGATACTACTGGTGTTGAACGTATTTCAATTACGGCTCGAGGCCGTACTGAGACGTTACAAAACGTTCCAGACTCAGTCACCGCGTTTAGTGCCGATATGATTGAAAACCAGCGCATCACCAGTTTTCGAGATGTTGCCGACATGACCCCAAACCTAAGCCAACTGGATAACTTTCGCCCAGGTTTAGCGCGCATTACTATCCGCGGACTTATCACTCCACAAGTTGGCGATGCCCCACTCGCGTTTGTGGTCGATGGTGTCACCGCACCAGATTTAGAATTCATCAACCAAGATTTGGTCGACATTGAACGAATTGAAGTCATGCGCGGTGCCCAAGGCGCCCTGTACGGCAAAGGTGCTGTTGGCGGCGCGGTCATTGTTACCACCAAAAAGCCTACTGAAGATATTGAAGGTTCGGTAAAAGGCTCTATTGGTAATGGCAATACTTATAAACTTAGTGGCGTTGTATCAGGTTCGCTTAACGAGTCAGACAGCGCATTTTTTCGGGTTGGCGGTTACACCAAAAATACCGATGGTTTAATCGATAACGTTTTTTTAAATGACCAAGCAGATTATTTATCCGAAAAATCTGTGTTTGCACAACTTGAATTTGATTTATTTGAAGAAACCAGTTTAAACCTTCGTGGACGTTACACCACCAGTGACGCTGGATTTGCTTATTATCAAAATGTGTCAGAAGACACTATCGAAGACTTTGATCTACCTACCTCAAACAATATATATAACAATGACCAACGTGATGTTTACGAATTAAGCGCTAAGTTGAACCAAGATTACGACCTCGGTACCTTTGATTTTATTACGGCCTACAGCAATTCAACTAACGAGCATTTTTACGATGGTGACTACTCTGCTGATGCTACTTTTATTGATGAAGATGGTTTTTTCCGAGCTCCATTTGCTACTGAAGGTTTGTTTGATGTTGAATCCTTCACGCTAGAATCGCGTTTTACCTCTCGCAGTGACCAAGCGCTTCGATGGGCAGTATCGGCCTTTTATCAAGATAAAAAACGTGATAATACCATTAACTTTTTTGATGATTTCGCCGGCGACACCCCAGAATCTCGATCAGATTTTACCAACGACAGCATCTATTTTGTTATCGCTGATAAAAATACTAGCAACGCTTGGGCATTAGCAGGACAAACAAACTACGACGTCACCGATAAACTTGAACTGACTACCGCATTACGTTTCGATAAAGACAAACGCGAATCTTATGACCCAAATGCTCCTGACGCCACATTTGCAGAGCAAACCTTCAGTCAATGGCAGCCTAAAGCGACGCTTGCTTATCAAATGACCGAAGATTTACTGATGTTTGCCGGTTATTCAAAAGGCTTTAGAAGTGGTGGGTTTAATGAGCCAGCTGAAGGCATCGATCGAAACTTTAAAAAAGAAGTATCAGACAGCTATGAAGCAGGGTTTAAAACATCTTTGTTTGACAATCACCTAACCTTAAATGGCGCCGCGTTTTGGATTGATCAAACTGATGCGCAAATCACGCAATTTAATGTTGATACTTTCACCCTAGAAAACCTCTCGATTGATAACGTGGTGACTAAAGGGCTTGAGTTAGAAGCAGATTTAGCACTGATGGAAGATTTAGATGTCCGTTTTAGTGTGGGTATCATCGATTCTGAAATCAAAGAATTTGCTCGTCAACCTAGTTTAGAAGGTAAACCTCAATTCTTCGTGTCTGACTATAATTATGGCCTTTCAGTCAATCATAGTTATGAATTGAGTGGTAATTGGACCTTGATGTCCCGTGCCGATATTCAAGTTGTGGGTCCGCAGTCATTCTCTATCGATATTCCTGATATACGCTCGTCAGCATCAACGACCTTGAACCTTGGTTTAGGGGTTAAATCTCAAGACTGGACAGTACAAGTTTATGTCGATAACGCGACAGATGAGCGCACTATTGAAGACTTATTTTTATTTGGTGATGGTGTAACCGATCTTGCACGTCAACCTAATAAACCGCGTAGCTTTGGTATTGAAGCGATTTACAACTTCTAACCATTCGCTCATTGTGTTGTATGGCTCCAACATTGGAGCCTTAATTTATTAGGGACAAGCATGCCAGATCACACATCTCTTGATGGTTTACTCGAAGATTATGCTACAACCCCGGTTCCAGAGAGCAAAACCCACAATGGCTGGAGCATTGGCATGGTCAATGGCGGACTGGCTTTTGCAGTACCGGGGTTAATTACCGGCTTAGAAATTGGTTCCGCATTAGGACTAGAGCAAAGTATTTATGCCTTTTTACTGGGCGGACTCATATTGTCCATACTCGGCACCATCACAGGTATCGTCGGAATGAAAAACCGACTCAGCTCCTGTATGACGATGAAATTTGTATTCGGTTTACAAGGTGCAAATATTGTCAGTCTTGCATTTGTGATATCACTACTAGGCTGGTATGGCGTCAATATCAATTTATTTAGCGATGTCACTGAGCAGCTATTATTACAGCTATTTCAAGCCTCCCCGTCGATTTGGGTCATTGATGTGGTATCAAGCTTCTTTATTACCATTACCACCATCTGGGGCTTTAAAATTATTGAGCGAGTATCGAGCTTATTTGTTCCTATCCTGTTTATGTTAGTGGCTTATATTCTGTACAAAAGTATTGGATTTGTTACTGTTCCTTCTGACGTTGCCGCAGAATTTACTGCCAGTAGCTTCACTTTTGGTGAAGCAGTATCTGCCGTGGTTGGTAGCTTTATTGTGAGTGTGGTATTGATGCCAGACTTTAGCCGCTTTGCCGCCAAGCCAAAAGATGCCGCCATCGCTTCCTTCCTGCCCTTTTTAGGGATCAGTAATTTTGTCTATATTGCCGCCGCTATGGCCGGCCTTGCGGTCAAAAACTCAGATGTATTAGCGGTCATGCTGACGCTAGGTTTAGGCGTTAGCGCTTTTCTACTATTGATAGCATCGAGTTGGGTCACTAATGTGGTTAATTTATACAGTGCCGCACTGGGGTTTAATGCCATAAAGCCAACTTGGCATGAATGGAAAATCATTATTGGTTGCGGAATATTAGGCGCGTTTATGGCCTCACTCAATTTGCTCGACAGCTTTACCCATTTTATTTTTAGCTTGTCGATTATTTTCAGTCCTGTTGCGTCTATTTACACTGTCGATTTTTTCATTATACGTCGTCAGAGACGCTACAACATCAGTGAGCTCCCACAGGTTAATGCATTCAACATTCCCGCTATTATTGCTTGGGGGTGTGGTATCAGTGCCTCTTTGATGGCTAATCAAGGTTGGTTTACCTTAACGAGCATCGAAGTGTGCGATGCCATGTTAGTCACGGTGCCGGTGTATTTCCTAGCTCATAAATGGGCAATGAGATCTAATGCGTCCATAAGCCAATAATCGGCACAACCATTCATTCGATGCCTTTTTTATCTGCCCGCATTCATCCAATCGGGCGAGTCAGCCACAAGAGAACAATATGAAACGATTAAACCGAACTGAACTTGCAGATATTTTACATGGCTGTGTCATTTTAGGCACTGGGGGCGGCGGTGAGATTGATGAAGGATTTAAGTATATCGATAGTGCACTCGCAGCAGGTAAAACATTTAAATTAGTCAGTGTCGACGATGTGCCTGCAGGTAAAAAAATCTGCACACCTTACATGCTAGGGGCATTATCACCAATGTCGGCTGAAGAGGAAGCTGTTTATGCCAGATTACCTAAAAGCAATCAATCTTCAATGATGACCGCCTTTAAGCGCCTTGAGCAATATACTGGGGATACATTTTACGGCACTATTTGCTGTGAACTAGGTGGCTCAAATACTGCTATTTCATTCTATGTGGCTGCGATGGCTGATGGCTACATTATTGATGCTGATGTCGCAGGCCGTGCTGTACCTGAAATTACTCATTCAACTTATTACTTCAATAATATCCCTGCTGCACCGATTGTCACGGCTAATGAATTTGGTGAATGTTTTATTTGTGAAAACATCATCGATGACTTACGCGCTGAAACCGTGGTGAGAGCGTTATCGGTTATCAGTCGTAATGATATAGCAGCCATAGACCATGCAATGCCGATTGAACAGGTAAAAGACGCAGTCATTAAAGGTACCATTTCACAATCACTTGCTATAGGTAAAGCCTATCGAGAAGCTAAAGAACAAGGTATTGATATTGCCCAGGCCATTGCCAGTCATGGCGGCGGTTATGTTGGATTTAGAGGTAAGGTTAGCGAGTTTAATTTCCGTGCTCAGCAAGGGTTTACTTTAGGCGAAGTGTTGATTAATGGCACGGGTGAGTATGTAGATAATCAATATCATATCGAAATTAAGAATGAAAACCTTGTTGGCAGGTTGAATGGTCAAGTTGATGTCACCATTCCAGACTTGATTTGTATTCTCGACATGGACAACCAAAAAGCCATTACTAACCCTAATCACACTGTGGGTATGAATGTTGCTGTGGTGATATTACCTGCGCCAAAAGAATTTATGACTGAACGCGGATTACAAGCTTTTGGACCTGCTTATGTTGGGTTAACCAGTGCATTTGAACCGGCAATACCAAGATACTTAGCAGCTAACAAACTGTAAAAAATGGTCATTGAGCATTCTTCTAGAATGCTCAATGACATACGTGTACATTCCTACCCCAACATGGAAATAAAGCCAGGTTGTTGAGTCACTCTTTCAAGCCATTGGCGAATATATGGATAGTGATTCAATTCAAAGCCACCTTGATGAGCTACATGAGTGTACGCAAACAAAGCAATGTCCGCTAAGGTAAGCTGCGAACCACACAGAAAGGATTGCTTAGCAAGTTCAGCCTCCATAACCGCCAGCGCTTTATGGCCTTTAACGTGCAGTGAGTGATATTCAACTAAACGATCATCAGGCAACCCTAAATACAACTGAATAAAGCGTGCAACGGCAATATATGGCTCATGACTATATTGTTCAAAAAACATCCACTGGTACATTTTCGCTTTACTAAAGACATCAGTTGGGATCAACTCAGAGCCTTCTGCAAGATAACCCATAATGGCATTAGATTCAGACAACACTCTGCCATCATTGAGTTCAATTGATGGTATTTTTCCTGCTGGATTTTTAGCTAAAAACTCTGGTGTCTGCGTTTCACCTTTCGTGATACTTATTTCTTGCCATAGATGCTCAACACCTAGCATATTCAGCACCAACTGCACTTTATAACAATTACCTGACATGCTATCGCCATAGGCTGTGATCATTAGTTGTCCTCAACGCTGAATAACTCACTTACTTTTTGACCAGACTAGAAATTAACGCGCGTAATGCGGCAGGTTTAACCATCTTAGCCATATAGTGATAGCCGCGTCTTTCGACATCATCAACCAACTCTTTATTGGTATTGGCAGTAATTAATATTCCAGGTAAATGTTCACCATAACGACTGCGAATACCATTCATCGCATCAATACCATTTTGATCATCATCTAAATGATAATCAGCTAACATGATGTCAGGGGCAACCCCTTTAAGCCCTAACTTAATTCGAGCATCAGCAAGATCTTTGGCACAAATAACCTCGCATTGCCAACGACTTAATAACGACTCTAGCCCCGCGAGAATGGCATCTTCATTATCAATACACAATACTTTAATGCCAGCTAAAGGCTGTAATAATGTTGGTAAAGGCTTAATGCTTATTTGGCTGACCGTTTCACCTAATGGCACGAATATAGAGAATAGAGAACCATGGCCTAAGGTCGAACTTACATGAATTTGATGATCAAGTACTTTGCTAATCCGATCGGCAATCGCTAGCCCCAGCCCCAAACCACTGACATTACGACTACTGGGATGATTAAGACGTTTAAACTCTTTAAAAATTTCTTGTATATCAAACTCATTAATCCCACAACCCGTATCGAGTACTTGAATCTCGATAAAGTCACCTCGATGTCGGCAACCAAATAACACTTTACCACCTCGAGCATAACGATAAGCGTTGGTTAAAAAGTTTTGTAAAATACGCCGCAACAATGAAGGGTCGGAGTTCACCGTCGCGGTAGAGGGCACCATCGAAAAAGAAATTTGGCTGTCACTTGCCATTGCATCAAATTCAACCGATAAACCATTAATCACTTCAGCAATAGCAAAATCACGGCGGTTAACGTCCACCATGCCAGAGTCGAGCTTAGAAATATCGAGCAAATCGGTCAATAACTCTCCCGCTATTTTCAACGAACTATTCACATGAGTTAAGGTGGTGCGGGCTTCAAGATCCAGATTAGGATATTGTGATAACGATGCTGTAAATAATCTCGCGGCATTTAGTGGCTGCATTAAGTCGTGGCCCACTGCGGCTAAAAAGCGAGTTTTAGACGCGTGTGCCATTTCTTCCTGTGCTTTAGCTTCAAGTAATTCACTGTTTAACATTGCCAATTCATAGGTTCGTTCTTGTACCCGACTTTCTAATGTTTCATTGGCTTCCAGTAACGCCTTCTCTTGTAAGCGATATTGGGTAATGTCAGTAAATGTCATTACAAAACCGCCATCAGGCATTGGGTTTCCTTGAATTTTAATCACTTTACCATCTTGGCGTTCACGCTCAGATGTGTGCGGTGTTCCATTACGCATATGTTGAACTCGCACAGCAACCTGGTTTTCAATGTCTCCAGTACCACAAAAGCCGCGCAATGCATTAAATCGCACCACATCAGCAATAGGCATTCCTTGGACTAAAAAGCTTTCAGGGTACTGGTATAGCTCGACATAGCGATAATTCCAGGCAACTAAATTAAGATCTTTATCGACCACACTCATGCCTTCATAAGCATGTTCAATTGCGCCACGTAACATATCTTGGCTTAAAATAATTTTAGAGGATGCTTCATCAACGAGACTGAATACCTCATCCAGCGCCAAATCGCGGCCTTGCAGGACTGAGTCCATCACTAATGATGCACTTGATGCACCTAAAACCCCCGACAACATATGTTCGGTGTGGGCAATTAATTCTTCTGGGGCAGCTTTGTACCAACTATCACTTTTTACTGCATCGGCTGAAAAACGACTAAAACTCTCATAAGCACGAGTAGGACTCACAAATCGGCTAGCCAAAATTAACAAATCTTGTTGCGAAATTGGCCCTTGACGTTTTTTTGAATCTTTTTTTGATGACCAAGGTTTAACAAAATTACTCGCTTGAATACGCTCAGCAACGCCAGCTCTAAACCAAATAGACCCTAGTACATAGCAAAATATATTCGCTAACAAAGCAATCAAAGTATCACTAACATTTGGGGTTATCGAATTGAGTAAGCCTGACTCACTACCAATCAAACGGGCTTCACCGGCACCTTGAAGTAAAATAAAACACCACAGGCTAAAACCGACAGCAAGGCCTAGATAGACACCAGCTCGATTGCCGTGCTTCCAATATAATCCGCCGACTAGTGCGGGCGCTAGTTGAGAAAATGCACCAAAGGACATCATCCCCAAATGTGAAAGTGAATCACTGTCGGTAAACAGTAAGTAACTCAAATAGCCGAAGCCTAAAATAACCACAATCGATAAACGGCGTACATTTAACAATAATTGAGAAAATTGGCTGAAGTTTTTTTCCCTTATTTGCCCCGTTCGCAGTAAAAATGGCACCAGCCACTCATTACTGACCATCACACTGATAGTCACCACAGCAACAATCACCATCCCCGTTGCTGCAGATAAACTACCTAACAAGGCAACAACCGCTAATATTGGTTGGTCTAGTGCCAAAGGCAAATTAATCACATAGGTATCAGCAGATACCGAATCACCCAAAATAATTTTACCGGCTAATGCTAATGGCGCGACAAACAAGCCAAACAAGGCTAAATAAATCGGAAATATCCAACGTGATTTATTTAAAATATGCTCGCCGCCACACTCGACCACCATCACATGGAACTGCCTTGGCATACATAAAAAAGCGGCCATTCCAACAAATAGTTCAGGGAGAAACGACTCTAAACGAATGTGACTATTTTCGATTAATGCTTTATCTGATGCCTGCTGCCAAATATCGCCAAAGCCATCAAAAACACCAAAACTAATTACCACGCCGACTGAGATAAATGCCGCAAGTTTAACCAATGACTCAAACGCAATCGCGACCATCATTCCAGGATTATGTTCAGTCGCATCTAATTTACGCGTACCAAATAAAATGGCAAAAATGGCCAGTAACATGGTGATCAATAATGGCACCGCCACTGGGCTTAAGGGGGTATCATCAGGTTGAAATAAGTTAAGGCTAAACACCATTGCTTTAAGCTGTAGTGCGATATAAGGCATGATGCCAAACAATGCAATAAGCGTGACTAAAGCCGCTAATAACTGTGACTTGCCATAACGAGCAGCAATAAAGTCGGCAACTGAAGTAATGTTTTGTGCTTTAGACACTACAACCATTTTTCGTAGCATGCCAAACCCAAGGGTAAACACTAATATTGGGCCGACAAAAATAGGTAGAAATGACCATAAATCATTGGCAGACTGACCTACTGTGCCTAAAAAACTCCATGATGAGCAATACACCGCTAAGCTGAGCCCATAAATCCATACTTGAGCTTTTTGGTTTATTTTACTAAACCATCGCTCGGCACCCCATGCCAAAATAAACAGCAATGACACATAACACACCGCAATCACGGCCACGATTAAGGTTAAGTTCATGAAACGTCCGCTATCACTTTATTATTATTAAAAATCTGTTTTATTTTCATCTAAAACATCATGTATTGAGCAGAAAACAACCTACATAAGAGAATCGATATAAATAATCGACCAAATCTGCAGCAATCATTACCATATTAACACGTGCAACAGACTAAATATTAAGGATATTTTAAAACTAGACCAAGGTCTAATAGTGCAAACAGCCCGTTGCAGATGATACTTTAACCACGCCATTTTTAGAAAGGGAAGCCCCATGACCCCGCAGTCTCTTTACAAAGTTCCTAGTGACATTGCAGAAAACGCACTGGTTAATAACGATCAATATAAGAAAATGTACCAGGAGTCCATTATTAATCCAGAAGGTTTCTGGAGAGAACACGGCAAACGTATTGATTGGATTAAACCTTATACCAAAATTAAGAAAACGTCTTTTGATGATCATAATCTTTCGATTAATTGGTTTTATGATGGCACGCTCAATGCCTCGGCCAATTGTTTAGATCGTCACCTTGAAGAACACGGCGATAAGATTGCTATTATTTGGGAAGGCGATGACGCCAACGAACAACGCAAATTAACTTACGCAGAACTGCATACGCAAGTGTGTAAGTTTGCCAATGCGCTACGTAGCCAAGGGGTTAATAAGGGCGATATCGTCACTATCTACATGCCTATGGTGCCTGAAGCTGCAGTAGCGATGCTGGCTTGTGCTCGCATTGGTGCTGTTCATTCAGTGGTATTTGGTGGCTTCTCACCAGACTCGATAGCGGCAAGAGTAATTGATGGAAAATCAAAAGTCTTAATTACCGCCGACGAAGGTGTTCGTGGTGGCCGTAAAATTCCTCTAAAACGCAGTATCGATGAAGCAATATCAAATCCTGATGTTACGTGCGTCGAAAAAGTCATTGTATTTAAGCGCACTGGTGGAGATGTAGATTGGGTTGAAGGCCGAGATGTTTGGTGGCATTCACTCATGGAAGTTGCTTCAGAATTTTGCCAACCAGCAGAGATGAACGCCGAAGATCCATTATTTTTGCTTTATACCTCAGGTTCTACAGGTAACCCTAAAGGTGTGCTGCATACTACTGGCGGTTATATGGTATATGCCTCGATGACACACGAATACGTGTTTGACTATAAAGCAGACGAAGTATATTGGTGTACAGCCGACGTAGGCTGGATTACTGGCCATTCGTATATGGTATATGGACCTTTTGCTAATGCCGCCACGGTATTAATTCATGAAGGCGTACCTAATCACCCTACTCCAGCTCGATTAGGTGAAATGATTGATCGACATAAGGTCAATATCCTGTATACCGCGCCAACCTTAATTCGCGCATTAATGGCTGAAGGTAAAGAACCTTTTAGTAGCTATAAAGGCGATTCATTGCGCATTATGGGTTCTGTGGGTGAACCGATAAACCCAGAAGCTTGGCGTTGGTACCATGAAGTGATTGGTCATGAGAACTGCCCTATCGTCGATACTTGGTGGCAAACTGAAACTGGTGGCATTCTGATTAGTCCATTACCTGGCGCAACTGATACCAAACCTGGCTCAGCGACTCGACCATTTTTTGGGGTACAGCCAGCACTGGTTGATAACATGGGTGATATTGTTGAAGGCACTGGTGAAGGTAACCTAGTTATCCTTGACTCGTGGCCAGGCCAAATGCGAACAGTGTACGGTGACCACGATAGATTTGCGCTGACGTATTTTAAAACATTCCGCGGTATGTATTTTACCGGTGATGGCGCGCGTCGTGATGAAGATGGCTATTATTGGATTACAGGCCGTGTCGATGATGTCATCAACGTTTCGGGACATCGCTTAGGTACTGCTGAAGTGGAAAGCGCTTTAGTGTCGCATGAACTCGTTGCTGAAGCGGCCGTTGTGGGTTACCCCCATGACATTAAAGGCCAAGGCATTTATGCATACGTCACCCTAACTCGTGGCATTGAGCCAACAGAAGAGTTACGTCAAGAACTTCGTCAATGGGTTCGTAAAGAAATTGGTGCACTTGCAACCCCGGATCTTATCCAATGGGCAAGTGGTTTACCTAAAACGCGTTCAGGCAAAATTATGCGTCGATTCTTACGTAAAATTGCGGCTAATGAAGTCACTAACTTAGGTGATTCTTCTACTCTGGCAGATCCTGCAGTGATTGATACCTTGATTGAGTCTCGCTTAAACAAAACAGAGTAATAAAATCAACTTATGATGTTCTATCCACCCTGAGAAATCCTGACCAATTTCTCTTTTCGCCCCTCGATTGAGGGGCTTTTTTTATCTAAAAATCAAGATTCATTGACGTTTTTATTTATCTGAAACCTTAGGCTGTGGGCCATAAGCAGTATCAATGGTGACATTATATGAATGGTCATTTAGAGTCATTTTATAGCTCGTTGATTGGCCCACTTTAATCGTTATGGCTTTGTCACCTAATAGATCCGCACCATCATTAGATTCATCACGTAAACTTATCAACAAATTAACCTTATTATCACTATTTGCTGTCGACACGATGGTCACGCCATAGTCTCCTTCGACACTAAGTGACACAGATTCATTTAATCCCATCACAATTTTTGAAGCCGATGCAGTAGCATCATCTGAATGCTTAACCGTTTCTTCAATAGATAAACCAATGACAAGACCTTCTTCGGCAACGGCGAGGTGGCTAACCATTAACAGAGCGGCTAACGATAAAAATTTCATAATGTGTTCTTCCTGATGGTGATAAATTTCATTTTTATTAGTATCAATATCATCTTATTTCAATAGATGAATCTACACCAACTGATATAAAAAAACAGCGCTTAACACGCAAAAAGTACCATCCCAGTGTATTTATCATCTTTAACCATGACCAATTGATTTATTTAACGCATTTAAAACATCATGGTCTATCAATCATTGGCTATGTTAAGCTTTGTATAAACCAAAATAACACTACTCGATAACGTGAAACATTCATCTACTCAACCCGGAAATATCACCTTACGCGACTATCAACAGCAATCAGTTGATGCGGCTATCGCTCATTTCAAGCACAGCCAACAATCAGCGGTGTTAGTGTTACCTACCGGTGCGGGAAAAAGTATTGTCATTGCCGAACTGGCACGTATTGCTAATGGTAATGTGCTGGTGCTAACCCATGTAAAGGAATTAGTCGCTCAAAATGCTGAAAAAGTGGGTTTGCTCACCCAAGAGGCCAATATCTATTCAGCAGGATTAAATCAAAAAAAGGCTAATGGCAAAACCGTGGTAGCCAGTGTTCAATCGGCCGCTCGCGCCCTAGAAAAATTCACTCAAGCATTTTCATTAGTGATCATTGATGAATGTCATCGAGTCAGTAATGAGTCTACCAGTCAATATCAACAACTGCTCACGCACCTTAAAGCGCGTAATCCTGACATTAAACTGCTTGGGCTAACCGCCACGCCTTATCGTTTAGGTTTAGGCTGGATTTATCGGCACCATTATCATGGGAAAGTAGGTAATACTGATAAACCTGTATTCGAAAAATGCATTTTTGAACTCCCAATGCGACCATTAATCAAGAAAGGTTACCTAACCAAACCGACCATTTTTGACGGGTTGAGTGCGCAATATGATTTTAGTGAACTGGTGGCGCATGACAGTGGTGAATACCCACAAATGGAAATCGATTCTTTATTGCATCATCAGGGACGAGCAACCACTGCAATTATCAAGCAAGTAAAACAACTTGCCGAATGCCGAAAAGGTATTTTAATTTTTGCAGCTACGGTCAGACATGCCAATGAAATCATGACTCTGTTAGACAACGATGCCGCCTTAATTACCGCTCAAACGCCACATAACGAACGTGATGACATCATCCATCGCTTTAAAGCCCAGAGCCTCAAATACATTGTTAACGTTGCCGTATTAACCACAGGCTTCGATGCACCTCATGTCGACCTTATCGCAATTTTGCGCCCCACTGCATCGGTGAGCCTATTCCAACAAATGATTGGCCGAGGGTTACGTTTAGCTCCCAATAAAACAGATTGTTTAGTCATTGATTATGCCGCTAATGGTTACGACTTATTTTACCCAGAAGTCGGTCAAGCCAAACCCAATAGCAAATCAGTGCCAGTACAAGTGCATTGTCCTGTGTGTCAATTTGCTAATACTTTTTGGGGTCTAGTGGATGGCGATGGTGATATTGTTGAACATTATGGCAGACGCTGCCAAGGATTAATCAATGAGCAACAACAGTGTGATTTTAGATTTCGATCAAAATCATGCCCAGACTGTGGAGCGGAGAATGATATCGCGGCTCGCATTTGTCATAGCTGCCAATCGACCTTAATTGATCCCGATAAACGCCTAAAACAAGTACTTAATGCTCAGCATCATCATTTATTTAAATGTGAGCAAATGTTGTTGCACGATCAAGACAATAAGTTGCTTATTCAATACATTGACATTGAAGGTAATGATTTTAAGCAAACGTTTAACTTCGCGACACCAGCACAACGAAAAGCTTTTTATGCGGTATATGTTCTCAGTCATACCCGCACGCCAGGCATTCCCCATCCTCAATATAAAAAAGTCACTGATGTATTGGCGGATCAAACTCGATTCAGAAAACCCGATTTATTATTACTGAAAAAAAACAAACATCGTTGGGATTTAGTTGATTCATTTTTTGACTATCAAGGCAAATATAAAATCGATATGAGTTAAAACAAAATTAATTGCGTTGAATTATGATTTGAAAAGTACTTATGGTATAAATTGGCCATATCATTAAACAGGAGTCACCATGTTTGTAGTTATTTTTGGCCGCCCAGGTTGCCCATATTGTGTTCGAGCTGTTGAATTATCAGAAAAGTTAGCGGCGCAAAGTGAAGATTTTAAATTCAAATATATTGATATTCATGCCGAAGGCATCACTAAAGCGGATTTATCAAAAAGTGTGGGTAAAACGGTAGAAACTGTTCCACAAATCTTTGTTGATGAACAACCTATTGGTGGTTGCACCGAATTTGAAGCTTATGTTCGTCAAAACAACTTACTCAATTAAGTAAGCTTCTTAAATTTAAACTAAAAAGGCAACCGATCTGGTTGCCTTTTTGTTATCTGCTCAAATATTAAAGAGCATATTTCGCCGAAAACATAATCCGATTTAAGTCGCCATCAGAACCGTCTTCACGTTCATTTAAGGCATGCATAAACTCAACCCCAAATGTTAGTGGCTTTGAAGGTGAAAACAATAAGTTAACGTAACCAGAGTAAGCCTCTTTATTAACTGCACCACCGGTAAGCGCCACATCATTATCTGCGCTAAAACCTGAGAACGTCACACTAGAACGCCATTGCTCCGACCACCAGTGACGATATGACACAAAACCACCAAATGATTTAATCGCTTGAATTTCCCCATTGGTATCAAGCACGCCAGCGTTGGCATAATTTAGCGCCATATAACGACCTAACCCTTCCCCGTAAGTTGCAGTAAATTTGAAGTCATCTTTACCGACAGGAATAACACCCGCGAAACTGACACCATAACCTAGTTCTGATGTGTCATACGTTGTGGTACCAACAACTTGCTCTAGATCTAATTGCCTTACAATCGCCGCCACTGAAAATGCAGAACCACTGGCAGCACTAAAGTTATAGCGACCAACAAAATCAGGAACAACGCCACTGCCACTAGTAATTCGACCACCGCCGCTCAATGGCGTCACAGTTGTTTCAGGATTCTCAATTGAGAACTGCCAATTGCCACTGGTATAACGTAGTTGTGATTGTCTCACAAACGGTGTTCCATCAGCCGCACCGACAAAGTCTAGGTTTTCCGGTAAAGCACCAGGGTTTTGGAAAGTAGTCCACGTTTGCCCTACAGTCCAATTGTCATAACTTACAAATGCATGGCGAATACGTGGAGAGTAACTATTAGAAACTCGTTCATTACCATCTGTATGCGTCATAAAATCCAGTTCAATAAAACCAGTCAGTGTATGCCCTTCAACATCAGTAACAGTCTTAAAATTAAAACGTGATTCACGAGCTTGAAAGTCGACTACTTGCTTACCATTACCCGTCGTACCATAAATAGTGCCTGGCACATAAAACTGACGAGATAACGAACCTGAATCTGGCGCCCCATTGCCATAATCACTAAACATCACATCGGCTTTAATGTAACCACCAAAAGTCATATCTGTAGCAGCCTGAGCTCCCCCACTCATCGCCAATAACGCGCCTGCAACATAAAGACTGAGTTTTTGCTTTTTCATTATTATCTCCCTATTGATATTGTTCTAATCTTGAGCAATATGAGCCAATTAACAGTCATGTAACATTAGCAATAGGTCTATGAGACAAAAGTAGACAAGCAAAAACTAATAAATAGACTACTTCGAAAACAAGATGTTGTTTAATACAATGTAGATCTTGATGAGTTTGGACACTAAAGATTTATAAGAAATTAAACGCTAAATAAGCTGATAACAAAATACATCGACCAATTACGACCTGGATTGGTTTCGTATAGCATCTTAGGCTCGCTGGAATATAATCATCGAACGCTACTCAAATCTTGTAACGTAATAATAAGATATAACGTTGATAAAAGGGATTATTAGAGGACATAACTAAAGGAGTAAAATAGTGGGTGATGAAAGGTTCAAACATTGTAAACATGACTCAAAAGTCAACGGCAGCAGTTGATTTCACACAGAGTAACTGAGCTGACGATCCATCTTGATTTTGCAAAACCTAGTTATTATTGAAGTTAAAACAAACTATCGAGATTTAAACATCTGAAAATATACTGAGCTATTTTAGCCAATGATAAGTCTGGTATTCTGTGATGATTTAGAAATAATAGTGAGGGAATAACAGAGAAAGTGGTGGGTCGTGAAGGATTCGAACCTTCGACCAATTGGTTAAAAGCCAACTGCTCTACCAACTGAGCTAACGACCCATCTTGGTGTTGCGATATTCATACTCTTGCTGGAACAAAAGCCAACTGTCTCTATTTCAAGACCAACTAAGCTAACGACCCATCTTGGTTTTGCAAGAACTGATATTCTTACTGAAACAAAAGCCAACTGTCTCTATTTCAAGACCAACTAAGCTAACGACCAATCCTGGTGTAACGTTTAAATTCTTTAACCACGATTTAAAAAGTGGTGGGTCGTGAAGGATTCGAACCTTCGACCAATTGGTTAAAAGCCAACTGCTCTACCAACTGAGCTAACG
>NZ_JBEOPN010000017.1:0-101120 GCF_040310085.1 Shewanella sp. S1-58-MNA-CIBAN-0166
TTTTGAAGCACTTAATTCAACCTGACTCAGTAACCGCTTGCGCTGTCTGCCGTGTCAGTGGATGCGCATTATAGGCAGCTCACGTTTTTGCGCAAGGCCTTTTTTAAGGTTATTTGTTATTTTCGGCTTGTTTGCGGATAATTTAGCCTGACCAGCTAGTTTTTAAGCATTATACTGTCACAAACCATGAATATATAAGGATTGTTATGTCGACTAATATAAGAACTTACCAAGGAATACACCCTGATTTAGCTGATAACGTCTATGTCGACGAGTCTGCAGTGCTGGTTGGTGACATTAAATTAGACCATGACGCGAGTGTTTGGCCATTAGTTGCTGCGCGCGGTGACGTAAATAAGATACGCATAGGTAAACGCAGTAATGTGCAGGACGGCAGCATATTACATGTAAGCCGTAAGTCTGCGGCAAATCCTGATGGGCATCCATTGATTATTGGTGATGATGTCACTATTGGTCACAAAGCAATGTTACATGGCTGCAAGATTGGTCATCGTGTACTTATCGGTATGGGTGCAATTTTACTTGATGGTGCAATAGTAGAAGATGATGTGATTGTGGGAGCGGGTTCATTAGTTCCTCCCAATAAGGTTTTGCAGAGTGGTTATTTATATGTTGGCAGCCCATGCAAACAAGTGAGGCCATTAACTGAAGCCGAACGTGCATTTTTGCCACAGTCTGCTGATAACTATGTTCGTTTAAAAAATGAATACTTAG
Organism: Shewanella sp. S1-58-MNA-CIBAN-0166; assembly: GCF_040310085.1. Classification (NCBI taxonomy): domain Bacteria; kingdom Pseudomonadati; phylum Pseudomonadota; class Gammaproteobacteria; order Alteromonadales; family Shewanellaceae; genus Shewanella; species Shewanella sp. S1-58-MNA-CIBAN-0166. The sequence goes on from NZ_JBEOPN010000017.1 coordinate 736, forward strand.
TAGACCTACAACAATAAGCCTGTTCGTTTAATGTAATGGATCTATTTTTCTTGGTCCATTGCATGTCCCCACTAAAATACCTTACTCCACACATTTTTTTATACTATCTGTTGATAAACTAATGTGGTCTTATATGATAGTAACTCATTTAGTTATGCTGTACTGCGTGTTTGATTGTTGCAACTAAATTCTAAGAGTCACTATATTGAGCTTTATTGCTAGATAGAGTGACTACATACAGTTTTGAATGCTAACCAGTATCGCCGAATATTTAACAAGGATGGTTAAGTGAAAACCCAAAAACGCGTTTCCACCAAATATATCGGCTATCTTGATATTAAGCAGCACTTACTACTCTTGGTCATCCCTTTATTACTTATCAGTATTATTTCATTTACAGCATTTGATACAGGTAGTGCTTATCAATTCCTAGCTCTTATTGGTTGTGGTTACACTACCTGTTATGCCATCACATATTTTGTCCATAGACAAAATATGTTACGCCTTTGGCAACATTTGGAACATGTAATCCACATTAACGATACGACTTATGAATTAGTCAATTTATCGAGCCAATACGATTCAGAACAAGCTTTTTTGGATGCGCTACTACTAAAAGCAATAAGTGTTATAGATGATGCTGAAATGGGCAGTATCATATTGGTAGATAATCAGACTAATCAGTTACAGTTTGAATCTGTTATTGGACTCAATATTGATGCCTTGCAAAATATTAACTTTACCCTAAAAGACACTTTTCTATATCGATTGACTCAAGGACGTTGCCATAAAACCGTTGTCATTAGTAACATCAATGCTAAAAACCCCAAGCAATATGATCAATTTGTGCTACCAAATGCTTCAATCAAACCAATTTGTTCCACCTTGTCTAGCCCCATCCGTATTGACGGAGAGCTTTACGGGATGATGAATTTAGACAGTAGCAAGATGGAAGCCTTTGGTGATTACGATATAAATCTGGTGAATATTCTTACATCAGAAGCCGCGAACGCAATTTCACTGTACCAAAAGTCTAAAAAAATTGAGCTCCTGGCTGATTATGATGGATTAACAGGACTGTATAATCGCAAAAAATTTGATGCAACAATTCTACAATGGCAACACCACCCAGAGTTAGCAAGCTATATCATTATTTTGGATATGGATAACTTAAAGCCATTAAATGATCAGTACGGACATCAAGCCGGGGACGATGCATTAAAGGCTTTTGCGCAATCACTAAAATCAATGTGGCATCCACATTTTTTAGTCGCTCGATATGGCGGTGATGAATTTATTGCACTATGCCGTGGCCCCATCGATGTCTTAGAGCAGCAAATAACACAACTGCAGCATGACCTAACGCTGTTAAACCCCGCGATTCATTTTAGCTATGGACTTGCCCAGTATAATCAAGATTGGTCTAACGCGTTTAAACAGGCAGATAATAATATGTATAGCCAAAAGCGACTGAAGAAACAACTGAATCAGCCTTAAGCTAGAATAATATTACCACTGTCACTAAAAGCTTCTTGTTCAATCAATGCTTCTGCTTGGTCTTCAAGGTCAAAACGACATTGCTCAAATAAACACACGGCATTACTTCCACTCACAATTTGCTTGTCGCAAAGCTCACTGATGGCCGAAAAACTGGCATAACAGTTGATATTAACCCCTTGCTGCTGAGCAACAAACTTCACTTGATTGGTTTCGAGGTAGACTTGATCGGTAAATATCACGCTTTGATTCATTAGTCAGCTGCCTTTTGTGCTAATGATTCACGCAGTTTTAGCATAACCGAACCAGTATCAGGAGTAACCCCACGCCACAAACTAAAGCTTTTTGCCGCTTGACCAACCAACATACCTAGCCCATCAGCAGTTTTACGAGCGTGTTGTTCTTGAGCCCATTGGTTAAAGACTGTGGTTTGTTGGCTGTAGGTCATGTCGTAACAATCTGTTGTTTCATCAACTATAACGTTAGGCAAGGAAATTAATTGTCCAGATAGACCTGCTGAAGTTGAGTTAATCACTAAATCAAATGGCGATATTAGCTCTTCAATGGGTTTAGCAAAAAAGTTACCATACTCATTGAATAAAGCTTGAAGTTGCTCTGCTTTTTCGTGGGTCCGATTACAGATAATCAACTGAGCCACATTGTGTTGTAATATCGGTAAAATGCAGCCTCTTGCCGCGCCACCAGCTCCCACCAATAACACTCGCTTACCTTTCAGCGAACCGAACAGCATTTCCAGGTCATTCACCAAACCAACACCATCGGTGTTGTCACCGCCAATTTTACCATCTGACAAATTAAACAGGGTGTTTACTGAACCTGCGAGTTTAGCCATCTCACTGAGCTCGTCACACATGGCAAATGCTTGCTCTTTAAAAGGTGCAGTAACATTAGCGCCTTTACCACCATCGGCAAAGAATGCCGTTAACGAAGAGTCAAATTGATCGACCGGCGCGAGAATAGCTTCATAGCTTAAGTCTTGCTGAGTTTGCTTGGCAAACTCAGTATGTATAAATGGTGACTTACTTTGGGCTATTGGGTTACCAAATACAGCATACTTATCTGTCATTCGCTTTGTCTCTTCATTAACGATTTAGGGAAACGCCCCACGTAAATCGTGAGATGCTATCGGCTATAGGCTTCAGGCATTGCCGTTTTTTGTAAATAGCGATCACGGAGCTTGTCTTGACGACTGTCTGTGCTTTGCTCCTCTCCTGCAATCCACATCTTTTGCACTTTACTACTGAACTCGAAAGGATCGCCGCTCCATAATACTAAATCGGCAGGCTTGCCGACCGCAATCCGCCCAGAGTCTAAATGAAAAATATCAGCCACATTTGCCGTCACAGAAGCCAGAGCATCATCATAATTCATCCCGTTAGCAACCGCATTACCAGCACTAAAGCGTAGTGCGTAAATACCATGACTATCACCGGGTAATGCAATGGCTACTTTGACACCCGCGTTTGCTAGTTTACCTGCATTTTCGAGTGAATTATGCAATGCATCAAAACTTTCTGGTAAGTTACGCATGCTATCAATAACCACAGGGATGTTTGCTTGCGCGAGCTTATCAGCCACTAATACAGCATCAGCAGCATTGACTAGGATAAGATCTATGCCTAAGTCTTGTTTAAGTTTAATTAAATGCAAAATATCGCTGGCACGGTCGACGTCGATAATTAATGGTTTTTCACCCGCGAGTACCGCGTGAATAATCTCATCTTCACGACTTGGCACTTCGCTATCATCTTCAGCTGTTTTTTTCGTTTTACTCTTTTTGGCTTGCGCTTTTTTAGCATCTTCAAGTTTATGGATCAATTGCTGCATTCCTGCTGCACGAGAGCCTTCTTCTTTGGCACCTAATGCAACCACTAATCCGGTGTTAGCGGCCAGTATACTGTCCCAATCACCACTTAAGTCTACGGTAAATATTTGTCCTGCAAAAATGCCTTCACCACCACCTGATGACACTACATTACGAGTTATTCCGCCTTTGCGAGCAAATGGCACCGTAGACGCCTTGGGGTTGTAAGCTAAACTAGGATCAAAAATGACATCCGCTTCTTTTTCGTAAGCATCACGTGAAGATGCTACCGCACCAATTTCCACTAAGCCCAAATCATTCATACTCGCGATAAAGCCTGGAGTTAATATTGCCCCTTTAGCATCTATCACGGTATCAGCAGTCGGTGACGCCGGATTTATGGCCACAATAGTGCCATCTTCAATCACAACAGTAGCATCGGTTAATACGCCTTGTTCTGTGGCGGTATGCACTGTGGCATGGATAATTGCTACGCTTTCAGCTTGAACTACACCGCAACTTAACGCAAAGCTTATAGATAAACTCAAGGCAAGTACTGATTTATTAAATAATGTCATTGTCTTGATCCTTATTGTTGACCTAACATAAAGTCACTTTGTGCCTGGTAGGCAGGGTCTTGGCGGTCATACACTTTTGCACCATCAATAAATACCTGATCAGCTTGAGCGTATACGCTAAACGGGTTGGTATTCCATACAACCACATCTGCATTTTTACCCTTTTCGAGTGAACCGGTCTTATCGCTAATACCCAATGATTTTGCCGCATTAGCAGTAATCCAACCAATTACGTGCTCAGCTTTTAAGTCAAAGCCGTTAGCATTCGCGTTATTCATGATTTTTGCCGTTTCTTGATTAAGGCGCTGAATGGTTACGCCAGAGTCTGAATGTACGACAGCACAAGAATTTTTAACGGCATCGACCATGGCAACATTTTCAAGCACCATGTCGTATGCTTCGAGTTTAAAGCCCCACCAATCTGGCCACATAGCAGCACAGTTACCATTCTCAGCAAGTAAATCGGCAATTTTATAAGCTTCTACCGCATGATGGAATGTACCTGCGTGATAACCGAACTCCTTACCTAGGTCGATCATCATTGCCATTTCTTCAGCTTTGTAACAATGGTTGTGAATTAAAATATCACCTTCAAGCACACCTTTTAGCGTGTCTTTCATTAAGTCGCGCTCTGGTGCTACAGGGTTCTTACCTGCGGCATAGTCAGCATCATATTTATCCCAAGCACGTTTGTATTCTGTTGCTTGAATAAACGCTGTACGGTAGCCCGCCATATTACCCATACGAGTCATAGGTAATTCGTTACGGCTGCCATATAAAGATTTAGGATTTTCACCACAGGCCATTTTTAATCCATAAGGCGCGGCTGGGAACTTCATCGCTTGCATGGTCGTAGCGGGAACATTTTTGAGTGTCACCCCACGGCCACCAATCAGGTTGGCTGAACCAGGTAAAATTTGTAGCGTAGTGATGCCACCTTCTCGGGCACGATTAAACCCAGGGTCTTGTGGCCATACACTATGCTCTGCCCATACCTCAGCGGTTACTGGGTTGGTCATTTCATTACCGTCATTGTGTGACTCGGCATTGGGACTTGGATAAACCCCTAAGTGTGAATGCACATCAATAATACCAGGGGTAATCCACTTGCCTTTAGCGTCGATAACTACAGCATCTTCAGCGGAAAGCTGTTGACCAACTGCGCTAATTTTACCGTCTTTAATTAATACATCGGCATCATCAATACGTTCACCAGTGCCGGTTAACACAATGGCATTTTTTAACAGTGTGGTTGAATTAGGCAGTATTTGATAAGTACTTGGATACGGATTGGCATTGATTGTGATTTTAGGGTCTTGTTGTTCTGCTGGACTACAACCTGCAATTGCAGTTGATAGCGCCACAGCAACCAAAGAAGGCATTAATTTTGCCATTGGGATCTCCTGTCTTATTTTGCGACTAATCTAACCAAGTTAACTGCCGAAATACAGCCTAATCGTTAAATAATTGGTATCAAAACGTTAACAAAAAAATGATCCTGCCATGACATTGATTTAGATATAATAACCCCGACACTCTTAAACACTGACTTAAACACTGACAATATGAACTGGTTACGTAAATTATTCGCTAAGCCGCAAACCGCTGATGACAGAGATACAGCGCAGTCAAATGCCTACGACCTTATTGGTGGCGACAAGGTTATCCGCACAATTACCCATGACTTTTATCAACAAATGCAAACACGTCCCGAAACCCAAGCGTTATTAGCGATGCATCACTCGCCAATGCAAGAGTCTGAACAAAAACTGTATGAGTTCTTAAGTGGTTGGTTAGGTGGTCCGCAACTGTATCAACAAAAACATGGTCATCCGGCTTTACGTGCCAGACACATGCACTTCGCGATTGATGAATCAATGCGAGATCAATGGTTAATCTGTATGCGTGCAGCCATTCAAAACAACATAAAAAAGCCTGAACATCAGCAAGTGATTATTCAGGCTATTTCTGCGCTAGCAGATAATATGCGTAATCGTTAGACTGCAGCTAACCAGTCTTGTGGCTTTAGGTAGATGTCATACAGCTCTGCTTCTGCAGTCCCTTCTTCTGGGGTGAATGCATATTCCCAGCGAACCAATGGTGGCATCGACATTAAAATGGATTCCGTTCGGCCACCAGTTTGCAGGCCAAATAAAGTGCCACGATCATAGACCAAGTTAAACTCAACATAGCGACCACGGCGATAAAGCTGGAACTGGCGTTCGTCATCGCCATATTCTAACTCTTTGTTGCGTTCGACTATCGGCGCATAAGCTTCAATAAAGCCATTGCCTACCGCTTGCATAAACTCAAAGCTTCGCTCAAAACCAGGTTCGTTAAGATCATCAAAAAACAATCCACCGACACCACGGGTTTCATTACGATGCGGTAAGAAGAAGTACTCATCACACCATTTTTTATACTTTGGATAAACATCTTCACCAAATGGATCGCAAATATCTTTAGCCGTTTGATGCCAGCTAACGACATCTTCTTTAAATGGATAGTAAGGCGTTAAATCAAATCCACCACCAAACCACCACACTGGGTCGGCACCTTCTTTACGGGCGATAAAAAAACGCACGTTAGCATGAGTCGTTGGAATAAACGGATTATTAGGGTGAATAACCAATGACACCCCCATAGCTTCAAAACTTCGGCCAGCTAATTCTGGACGATGTGCCGTGGCCGATGCGGGCATAGCGGCGCCCATCACATGAGAAAAGTTAACGCCGGCTTGCTCAAATACTTGGCCTTGAGTTAATACTCGACTCGTACCACCGCCACCTTCTTCACGTTCCCACGAATCAGCTTTAAACGTCGCTTTACCGTCGAGCAGCTCTAAACGCTGACAAATATTTTGCTGTAATCCCAACAAAAACGATTTTACTTGTTGTGCGTCTGGCACATGGGAAGAGGTGTTTGACATAGTATTAGCTTCCATTACGAAGAATTTGACCACTGCGAGCATCGATAATGGTTGATGGCTGACGTTGTTCGCCCAGCTTACCTAAAATCAATGCATCAATTTTATCGCTAAAATCAGTGATGATATGTTGTGCATCGACCACCGGTTGCTCACCGGCTAAATTGGCACTTGTCGATACTAAGGGTTTATTGAGGGTGTCGCATAACTCTCGAACTACTGGGTGAGCAGATACCCGTACGGCAATTGAATCAAACTCGCCGCACAATAATTTTGATACGTGTGACTGAATAGGCATAACAAATGTAAATGGCCCAGGCCACTTTGATTGAGCAAACTGCAGTTGTTGCTCAGTTAATTGAGTGATATCAAGATAAGGTAATAGTTGCTCAAATGAACTGGCCACCAAAATTAAGCCTTTTTGCCAAGGACGCTGTTTTACTGCCAACAGTTTCTCGATAGCACTGTCATTATCAGGATCGCATCCTAAACCAAATACAGCTTCTGTTGGGTAAGCTATCACGCCACCTTGTTGTATGGTGGTGGCGACAGCCGATGGCTGCAGTTGTAACATTGGATTTCCTTTCATGGTATAGAAACTATAAAGCACGCTTATATTTACAGGATTTTTGCGGACACTCGACTCGGCTACCAACCGCACCTTTACGTTCGACTAAAATTCCGAAGCCACAGTCTGGGCACGCTTCATTATGGGGAGGATAGTTTACGATAAACTTACATTTTGGGTAGGCACTGCATGCAAAAAAAGTTTTACCATACCGGCTCGTTCGAGATTCTAGATGGCCTTTTTTGCACAATGGGCAAGTTATCTGCTCAGCTTCATTGGCGTGGTCATGCTTTTCAATATGGGTGCATTCAGGATAATGCGTACAACCGATAAAAATACCAAATCGACCAGACTTAACAGCCAACTCATTACCACATTTAGGGCACTCAGAACCGCTAATAATTTGGGTTTCGATCGACTCGTGTTGCACTAGCGGACGGGTATAGTCGCAGGTTGGATAGTTATTACAGCCCACAAAACTGCCATGTTTACTGTGTTTAACCGACAACTCAGCGCCACAAACAGGACAAAGTTCAAACTCTTTCTCCAATGCATGTTCGTGGACAGTAAATAGCTGCTGATCAATTTTCGACATGGGTTTCTCTGTGAGTAATATTCTATAGACCTAAAAAAGGAGGCTAAGCCTCCTTTCTGTTATGAGTGTAAGCGCCCTTCTGGCTGCTCGAAGATTAAATCTTCCATTTGCTCATAGGCTGACTCATTTCCTGGCACATTAAATAGTACCATTAATACCACCCATTTGAGATCTTCTAACTCTAATGTTGGTTCATCTAACTCCATAACACGGTCAATAACCATTTCTCGAGTTTCGACACTGAGCACTTGAATCTGTTCTAAAAACAGTAAAAAACCACGACACTCAACATCTAATTTGGCCATTTCCGCTTTAGTATAAATACGGAATGAATGTTGTGCATGATTACACAAGTACGGTTTATCACTCTCTTGTAGATCAGCTAAGTGCTCTAACCAAGAAAGTGCTTTGATAATATCAACTTGATGAAAACCCGCACGGGTTAACTCTTTAGTGAGTTCATCTTCATCAACTAATAACTCAATCTCACTATGAACATAATTTTCAAATAAATACATGAGGATATCGAACATGGCTAACTCCTCTTTAGTCTGACGTAACCACCGGGCACAGCTGCAACCCACCCTTGTAACTCAAGTTCAAGCATTTGTATTAACACCAGATCTATCGGTTTCCCACTATCCTCAACCACCGAGTCTATCGCGGTTGTTTCATATCCTACACTAGCTAACAGCGGAGGAAATGGCAAATCACTAATATCATTATCCTGTATATGGTGCCGTAGATGCAATTGTTCAAGGTGATAATCTGATAAACAGCCTAATTCTTCTATTATATCGGCAGCAGACTCGACAAGTTTTGCACCATTTTTAATTAAATCATGACAACCTTGGCTATATCCTCCTAATACCGATCCAGGTACAGCAAACACTTCACGATTTTGCTCCATTGCCAACCGAGCACTGATTAATGAACCACTTTTACGGCTTGCCTCAACCACCACAGTACCTAAGCTTAAACCACTGACAATACGGTTACGCCGAGGAAAGTTACCAGCAAAAGGCCCTATACTTGGCCAGTATTCACTGATGACGCAACCAGTATTAATGATCTCATGATACAAGTGTTGATGACGCTTAGGATAAATACACTCTACCCCACAACCCAACACGGCCATGGTCGTTCCATTAACCGCCAAAGTCGCTTTATGGGCTGCACCATCAATACCCGTCGCCATGCCACTAGTGATCGAAAAACCTTGATTAGCTAAATGACCAGCGAGATCTGTTGCCATATCTAAGCCGCCTCGAGAGGCATTACGGCTACCAACAATCGCAATACTCGGTAATAAAAGGGATTCTATCGAGCCTTTAATAAATAATACCTGCGGTGGATCTGATATTTGCGCAAGTAATGGAGGGTAAAGTGGGTCAGAGAGGGTCACAATGTAGTGATTAGGCTGCGAATCGAGCCAGGTTAGAGCTTGCTCTACTTTATTAAAGTCGATATGGCATTTAGCCAACAGGCTTGCCGATAAAGGTAAGGCCTGTGGCTCAAACTCTAGACGTTGACGAATCTCTTCAACGTCCATTTGAGTTAACAATTGTTGAATCCGAGCAGGTCCTAGCCCAGATACTGCACAAACAACTAGCCAGTCGACCAGTTTATCTGAAATTATTCACCTTTAATCGTCAATGGATTTGGTTTGGTCAATTTATCACCCACTCGAACTGGATGGTCATTAAACATAATCAACCCTAAACTGGTTTTATCAAACACTTTAAAAACCATCAAATTACCATGGAAAATATCGGGCATTTTATACACGGTATCTTCTGAAAAATTCGCCAACACTTTATCGTAAGATGAACGATCAAGAGGGCGAACAGGATTACCATCATTATCGATAATAATGTTTTCGCCATCACGGTACATTGAAAAAACATGTCCAGTCTCAACGCCATCATTGGCACCACGATCTATATAGACAACGTCTAATTTACCTGCTTCGCGAATATTACCTGTTGTACCAATAATAGATGTAGCAACGCTTAAATCTGCCGCTTTAGGAATAAAATAAGCCGACATTAACGCTTCATCTTCTACAGGTGCAACATGAAATCCACCTTTGGTTTCACGTAAACTACTCAGTAATTCAACTTTCGAGACATCGCCAGACTCAATAACACGTCCACTAGAGGCTAAAATAAGTTCTTGGCCTAATAATTCACCGCTATCTGGAGCAAAAAACTCACGTCCAGTTTGATAAATTGCCACTTTAAGACCTTGCTCAAGCTTTGAGTTCACATAGACAACGTCATTGACCACATGATGAATTGATGAGCTTTCACCACTCATAACTATCGGTAATCCCGCCAACCAAGTTGGATCAACAACTCTGTTCTGCACTAGATAGGGCTTAATCAACGCAAGGTCAACAGGTGGGATAGGACCATCTTTCGATATCATCCGCCCTTCTGGACTCTTTTTAATGTGCTGCTTAACAACCAAACGGGGCTGACCATCAATAAAGACTAATGTCAGTCGATCCCCTGGATAAATTAAATGTGGGTTAGCAATTTGTGGGTTTTCCCCCCACAATTTAGGCCAACGCCATGGGTCATTTAAAAAATAACCAGAAATATCCCATAGAGTATCGCCTTTTTTAACGATATACGTATCTGGATGTCCAGCTTTCAAGGTTAATGTATCAGCATTGACCCAATAAGAATTTAGACATAAAAAAACAAGTAAAAGTAAGCGTTTCATGGTGCAGTCCATGTTGTTTAGCTCTTTATTAGAGCTTTTTGCTGTTATTGATAGGCTGTAAGGATTAAAATTACCCTAATCGCAAAGGCCAGTATAGCTAACTGGCTGAAATTTGACAGACTTGCTAAGAGTTTATATATGCCATTACTTAATGTTTTACGCTTTCCAGATGAACGTTTACGCACTATCGCTCAACCTGTAACGGATTTCGGTCCACAATTACAGACACAAATAGATAACATGCTCGAAACCATGTACCTAGAGAAAGGTATCGGTTTAGCTGCTACTCAAGTGGATTTTCATCAACAATTGATTGTGATGGATCTACAAGATGAGGTTGAACGGCCAACTATTTTTATTAATCCTCAAATAGTGGCTAGCAGTGGTGACTTGGCTAATGAAGAAGGTTGCCTATCGGTACCCGGTATTTACGCCAAAGTTGACCGTGCAGAATTTGTCACCTTAAAAGCGCTAGATCGTCACGGTAAAGAGTTTACTGTTGAAGCTGATGAGTTGTTTGCTATTTGTATTCAACACGAAATGGATCACCTTAAAGGTAAGCTATTTGTCGATTATTTATCGCCTCTAAAACGTCAACGCATTAAAACTAAGCTTGAAAAAGAAGCTCGTTTAGATGCTAGAGAAGCATAGGAAAAAATTTGAAACCGTTAAAAATTATCTTTGCCGGTACTCCGGATTTCGCAGCTCGACACTTACAAGCACTCATCGACTCTGAACACGATGTGATTGCCACTTATACTCAACCAGATAGGCCTGCTGGTCGAGGTAAGAAACTCACCGCAAGCCCAGTAAAAGCGTTGGCTTTAGAGCATGCTATTCCGGTATTTCAGCCTGCATCATTACGTAATGAAGAGGCACAAGCGGCATTAGCAGCTCTTAATGCTGATATTATGATTGTTGTGGCTTACGGGTTGATTTTGCCAAAGGTAGTGCTTGATACCCCACGTTTAGGTTGTATCAATGTGCACGGTTCAATTTTACCTCGCTGGCGTGGAGCCGCTCCAATACAGCGGGCTTTATGGGCAGGTGATACCGAAACCGGTGTCACCATTATGCAGATGGATATTGGCCTAGATACTGGCGACATGCTGCTCAAAACGCACTTACCGATAGAGGCTACGGATACCTCGGCTAGCCTTTATGAAAAGCTGGCAGAACAAGGGCCAAAAGCCCTAGTACAAGCGCTGATTGGTTTAAGTGATGGAAGCCTCAAAGCACAAAAGCAAGATGAAACGCTGGCTAACTACGCTGAAAAACTGTCCAAAGAAGAGGCTCGTCTTGATTGGAATAAAAGCGCAAAACAGCTTTGGCAAGACATTCGCGCATTCAATCCATGGCCAGTAAGTTATTTTGAACACCAACAAAGCGTGATTAAAGTGTGGCAAGCCGGTTACAGCGCAGAACTCTGCTCACAGGCGCCAGGGACCATTATTGCCGCGACCAAGCAAGGTATTGAAATTGCCACCGCAGACGGCAAGTTAATGATTAAAACCATGCAACTGCCCAACAAAAAGCCGCTTGATGTGGCCGATATTCTCAATGCTCGTGGTGATTGGTTTACCGCAGGTGTGTGTTTAAACCAAGAGGCTAACTAGCATGAATGTTCGCGCACTGGCAGCTAAAGCGATTTATGAAGTCCTTGAAAAAGGCATTTCGTTATCGGTGGCTCTACCCGATCAACAGCAACACTTACAAAATGGCAAAGACAAAGCCCTATTAGCTGAATTATGTTACGGCGTTATGCGTCAATTACCACAACTAGACAAGTGCGTGAGTGACTGCTTAGCAAAACCGTTTAAAGGTAAACAGCGTATATTGCATCAATTGTTGATCGTAGGTTGTTACCAACTCTACTTTACTCGTATTCCAGCGCATGCGGCGATCTCAGAAACGGCAGAAGCTTGCAGACAATTACGTTTTGATGGTTTGGTGAAAGTGGTCAATGGCGTCTTGCGTAATATTCAACGCCAAGACAATGCATTAAATACTGACTCAGACACGCTACGCTTTAATACTCCAGCTTGGTTTATTAAGCGTTTACAACAAGCGTATCCAGATAACTGGCAAGACATTATTGAGCAGAGCCACCAGCGTCCGCCAATGTGGCTACGTAATAATCAGCAATCACAGACATGTGATGCTTATTTAGCGGCACTAGCCCAACATGATATTTCAGCCCAAGCCGGTTCAAGCCCAAATGCTATATTGCTCGAAAGCGCAAAAGATGTCGCAGCATTACCCAACTTTATGGAAGGAGCTGCATCGGTGCAAGATGGTGCGGCGCAATGGGCTGCTACCTTACTAGCACCAACAGAAAATGAACTTGTTTTAGACGCCTGCGCCGCTCCTGGTGGCAAAAGTTGCCATTTACTCGAGCTTGCTCCCACTATCAATTTAGTCGCTGTCGACTTTGATCAAAAACGCCTTGCTCGAGTACAACAAAATCTGGACAGGTTGCATTTAAAAGCGCAACTTATTCACGGCGATGCGGCAGATATTCCATCATGGTGGCAAGGGCAACAATTTGATCGAATCTTGCTTGATGCGCCTTGTTCTGCAACTGGGGTCATTCGCCGTCACCCAGACATAAAATGGTTACGTAAAAATAGCGATATTGAAGAGTTAGCCAACTTACAAAAACAAATATTGGATCATTGTTGGCAATGGCTTAAACCGGGTGGCACCTTATTATATGCAACCTGTTCTATTTTACCGCAGGAAAACAGCCAACAAGTTGAACAGTTTCTAGCACGGACACCCGATGCGAGTTTAGTACCGATAGAGCAACAAGCTCATATCAGTGATATCGGTTGGCAAATTTTGCCTGGGCAAGACAACATGGACGGCTTCTATTACGCGCGCCTAGTTAAAGCAATTTAAGGATGTACCTCAAGCCATGAAAATTATTATTTTAGGGGCTGGGCAAGTAGGCGGCACGTTAGCTGAAAACTTAGTCGGTGAAAATAACGACATCACACTCGTCGACAGTGATCGCGCTCGGCTAAGGCTATTACAAGACAAGTTTGACCTACGAGTTGTTGTCGGTCATGGCGCTCATCCGAGTGTATTAAAAGAAGCGGGTGCAGAAGATGCTGACATGCTCATTGCGGTAACCAATAGCGATGAATGTAACATGGCAGCTTGTCAAATTGCTTACAGCTTATTTGGTACACCAACAAAAATTGCTCGTATTCGCTCAGAAGCTTATTTAGAACTTCAAGATAAACTGTTTATCAATAGTGAAATTAAAAGTGGTGACGCTAAGCCTCGCGGCGGTTTTATTATTGATGAGCTGATTGCACCAGAGCAGTTAGTGACCGCTTACATACAAAGATTAGTAGAATACCCAGGTGCACTGCAAGTACTTGAATTTGCTAAAGGTAAACTAAGCCTCGTTGCGGTTAAAGCTTATTATGGCGGTCCATTAGTGGGTAACGCATTAGCCACATTACGTGAGCACATGCCCAATATTGATACCCGCGTTGCCGCTATTTTTAGGCAAGGCCGGCCTATCATGCCGCGCGGCACGACCATTATTGAAGCCGATGATGAGGTGTTTTTCGTTGCCGATAGTCGTCATATTCGTGCAGTAATGAGTGAGATGCAAAAACTGGATAATTCGTACCGCAATATCATGATTGCGGGTGGCGGTAATATTGGTTTTGGTCTTGCGCAAAAGTTGCAACGTACTCATTCGGTTAAGTTAATTGAACACCGTCAAGAACGCGCGGAGTTACTTTCAGAAAAACTGGAAAAAACCACCGTGTTTTGTGGCGATGCTTCAGACCAAGAATTATTGTTGGAAGAAAATATCGATCAAACCGATGTGTTTATCGCTGTAACCAATGATGACGAAGCCAATATTATGTCTGCCCTACTTGCCAAACGCATGGGGGCGAAAAAGGTCATGGTACTTATTCAGCGTGAAGCCTATGTTGATATTGTGCAAGAAGCTAACATTGATATTGCCATATCTCCGCAGCAAGCCACTATTTCGGCGTTACTGACTCATATTCGCCAAGGTGATATATGTAATGTTTACTCATTACGCCGTGGTGCAGCAGAAGCCATTGAAGCGATTGCCCATGGAGACTCAAGCACGTCAAAAGTTGTCGGTAAACAGATTGGCAATATCAAACTACCGCCAGGCACAACTATTGGCGCCATTGTACGTAATGACGAAGTGTTAATGGGTCATGACAAAACGGTAATCGAACAGGGTGACCATGTTATTTTATTCTTAGTAAATAAGAAGTTCATCGGTGACGTAGAGAAACTGTTTCAACCAAGTGCTTTTTTCTTTTAAGTTCTTATGTTTAACGTCAAACAAATCATTTTCATCCTCGGTATTTTTCTCTCAATACTGACAGGATTTATGTTAGTTCCAATGGCTTTTGCGCTATTTTATGGCGAAGAAACCATCGGTGACTTTATGATGTCCGGTTTATTTACCGGCTTTATTGCTATTTTGTGCATTCAAAATGGTCGCAACCATCATTTTAGTCTTAATATTCGCGATATGTTTATGTTGACCAGTATCACTTGGTTTGTCGTGAGCTTATTCGCCGCGCTGCCCTTCACGCTTTATCACGGTATTAATTATACTGACGCTTTTTTTGAAACCATGTCAGGTATAACCACTACCGGTTCAACAGTATTATCCGGTTTAGACAGTATGGACCATAGTATCTTAGTCTGGCGTTCATTATTGCAATGGCTTGGCGGCATTGGTTTTATTGTAATGGCCGTGGCAATCCTGCCGTTTTTGAACGTGGGGGGAATGCGCTTATTTAGAACTGAATCATCAGACTGGAGCGACAAAACGATTCCTCGCACCCAGCACATGGCCAAACATTTATTTCTGATCTATGTCGCCTTAACACTACTGTGCACATTGTCCTATCACCTTGCTGGCATGCATTGGTTTGAGGCTATCAACCATGCCATGACCACATTATCAACAGGTGGATATTCCACTTCAGACAGCTCAATGGCGGCCTTTTCACACGAGGCACATTGGGTTGGTATTGTGTTTATGTTAGCGGGTGGACTACCGTTACTAATGTTTGTTCAAACCATACAACAACGCAGCTTACGCTTATGGAATGATCAACAAGTGATAGGCTTTTTACGCTTTGTGTTACTGGTGTCATTCTCATTAGCCTTTTGGCTGTGGCAACATCAGCAAATAGACTTTTTAGATGCATTAAGACTTGCTAGCTTCAATGTTATTTCTGTCATCACCACAACCGGTTACGGTCTAACAGATTATCAATCGTGGGGCTCTGTCGCCAGTGTCGTATTTCTGTTTTTAATGTTTATTGGTAGCTGTTCAGGCTCAACATCTGGTGGCATAAAAATATTTCGTTTTCAAATCGCATTCTCAATTATGCGTCAGCAGATTAAACAGCAATTCCATCCCAATGGCGTGTTTAAAGACAAATACAATGGCCACCGCATTCAAGATGACATTGTCCGTTCAATAATGGCTTTTTTTATGCTGATGATAGTGGTGATATTATTACTGTCGCTCACACTTGTACTAACCGGATTAGATCCAATGACCAGCTTTACCGGAGCAATAACCGCAGTGGCAAACGTAGGACCGGGCCTTGGTCCTATTATTGGTCCAGCAGGAAACTTTTCCTCACTTCCTGACGTCGCTAAGTGGGCTTTGGCAATAGGAATGTTATTAGGGCGTTTAGAAATACTGACAGTCGCAGTGTTGTTTCACCCTAAATTTTGGCGTTTTTAATACAGGCTGAGTCGATGGTTAACATAGCGCTGATTAACCTTAGCTTAACCATCTGTTGGGTATAATCACTACGCAGGCACGACAGTCGCTAGTTTGGCAATATGATCAGCATAAACCTTCACATCATTCCAATCGGTATAATCAATAATGGCTGTTGGGTCGGTGGGGCCATCGGTCATTTTCATGATAAGGCGGATCATCAAGCTGTCATACCAAGGCCAAGAAGGGTAATCGACTTTACCGGCAATAATTTTCACATCTTGCGGTTGCCACTCAGATAAAGTTAAAAACTTCTGTAGATATTTATTGTTTTCAGGAATGCGTTTTTCAGGATTACGAGCCACAACGTTGACGCAAAAAAAACTGTTTGGCAGTTGCGATAAATGCTGCTGATTTTCACGCACAAACTCAAACACCGATCTATGATACGAGCCATATAATACACAAGCCCCTAACGCAACAGCTTGGTATTTAGACCATTCAATTGGCGCTTTATCTTGAAGATTAACCACATCACAATGATCGCCTTTAGATTGAATTTGTTCTGCTATTGCACGGCTAATATGTGCAGTATGGCCACCTCGGGAATAATATAACACTAAAATATTGGCCATTTTGCGATTCTCATTGTTGGATTATTTGCCTCAGTTTGGCAAAAAAAGCCTTTTTAAACCTCTGCAATGATCACAAATTAGAAATAGCTCATATATTTAATAGTTAAAATTGAGATCTCCATGATGCGGAAGTATGATAATGAACAAAACACAGTAAAATCCAACCAGATCGTAATTTAAGGTTATATAAGGACACTCATGAAGCAAGATATCGATGTCGCAACCATGCTTAATAATGCAGAAACGGCAGCACAATGGCTAAAAGCCATTGCGAATCCTTACCGCTTAATGATTTTATGTTTATTGTTAGAACAAGAACTAAGTGTCACAGAGCTAAATGAGACTGTGCCTTTGAGCCAATCAGCTTTGTCACAGCATTTAGCGGTACTGCGCACCCAAGATTTGGTCAACACTCGTAAGAGCTCACAAGTGGTTTACTACACCCTTAAAAATGAGCAAGTCACCGAAGTGATCTCGATACTACATCGACGCTATTGTGCCTAAACAGCTATTATGGCTAAGCAACAACTGTGACTAAACAACATAGGATTTAAACATCATAGGCGCTTAAGTCACACTGAGAATAAATGGCGTTTCCAATAAGGTATATTAGGCACGCTATAGGGTTTATGAGGCTATTTTTGCGCTGCTATTTGTTTAGCATAGTCATCTACTTTACCCCAATCAGTAAACTCAAACGTTCCCTGAGTATCTGTCGGTCCCTTAGTCATCCACATGATAAATCGGATCATAAACTTATCGAAAAATCGGTAACGAGGGTAATCAATCTTACCGGCAAAAACGCCTAATAACTGAGGTTTCCAGGCAGATAAATTTGAAAATTTCTGCATATATGGGTTGGTTTCAGGGGTGTTTTTTTCAGGCTTTCTTGCCACTACGTTTACGCTAAAAAAACTGTTGAGCTTGGTGTCGAGCAGTGCTTGGTGTTGCTCAACAAACTTGAATAATTCTGGTCGATGTTTGCCATATCGAATACTGGCACCAATAACGACTTTATCAACACTCGCTAAATCATCAGCCTGAGCTTCAGCGAGATTAACCACATTAACTTGCTCACCCTGTTCAACTAATATTTGCTTAATTTTCTGACAAATTGCCAATGTTTGCCCATCGATCGTTGAATATAAAATCACAGTATTTAACATTAATTCTTCCAAAATGTGGGGGTAAATAGCACCAATAAGGTGAACACTTCTAACCGACCAAATAGCATTGCCATCACGAGTACCCACTTAGCACCGTCTGAAATACTGGCATAATTTGATGCCACATCGCCCAAACCTGGGCCTAAGTTATTTAAGCTGGCTGCCGTTGCACTAAATGCGGTAATGGCGTCCATGTCCATTGCCATTAAAATCACCATACACACCACAAACACTAAAGCATAAGCAGAGAAGAATCCCCATACCGCATCAATAATTCTGTCGGGTAATGCCGTAGAGCCAATTCTAATGGAATACATAGCTTTAGGATGAACAAGTCGTTTCAGTTCACGCGACCCTTGTAGTACTAATAGTATTAAACGAATTACCTTCATGCCGCCGCCTGTCGAGCCAGCACAACCACCAATAAAGCTTGAGAATATTAATAGAATAGGTAAAAACAGCGGCCAAGAATGGAAGCTTTCTGTACCGAAACCTGCCGTTGTTGAAATCGAGACCACTTGAAAGAAGGCGTAATCGAGTGTTTTCTCTGGAGAGTCGTATATTCCAGATTGATACAAGGTAGCGAAACAAATTGCGGTCAATACTACCTGTACAGCGATAAGCACCTTAAATTCTGCGTCTTTTAAATATACTTTGACGTTAATGCCACGACGAGTAAATGCGGCAAAGTGTAAGCTAAAATTGACTGCCGCAATCAACAAGAAAAATGCACAAATCACATTAATCAGCGGGCTTTGAAAGTAACCAATACTGGCATCATGAGTCGAAAAACCACCAATAGCGATAGTCGAAAACGAATGGCAAATAGCATCAAATGCATCCATACCGGCAAAGTAAAATGCCAATGCACAAGCAGTAGTAAGTAAAAAGTAAATGTACCATAAGGCTTTGGCCGTTTCGGCTATACGAGGAGTCACTTTAGTGTCTTTAACCGGACCAGGCACTTCAGCTTTGTATAGCTGCATACCACCAATACCAAGTAGAGGTAAAATGGCCACTGCGAGTACGATGATACCCATACCGCCCATCCACTGCAGTAAATGGCGATAAAACAATATTGACTTAGGCAAGTCATCTAGCCCGACTATCACGGTCGCACCTGTAGTCGTTAAGGCCGAAAACGATTCAAAAAAACTATCGGTCCAACTTAAATCAGGGTTATTAGAAAAAATAAATGGCAGTGCACCTATCGATCCAAGCACCGTCCAGAACAACACCACAATCAAAAAGCCTTCACGCGTTCGTAGATCACCTTTTTGATGACGGTTGGGATACCATAATAAAAAGCCTAGAAAAATACTGACAAAAAAGGCCTGAATAAATGCAGTACCACCACCATCTTTATACAAGATAGCCACCAATGCTGACGGCAGCATGGTGATTGAAAATAATCCCATCAGCAAACCGGTGATTCTAATAATTGTTTTATATTGCATTAAGGGTTCTGTTTAAGTTGTGCTGCGTCGAATTTAACAATTGAGTGACATTTTGGCATAAGTTCGTCATAGCTCAAACAGTAAACTTTACTTGTAGCTGACCCTGCGTCTGGGTCGCTAATGCTTGATTAAAAGCCTGATGGTGCGATTTAGCCAGTTCAAAGTGTATTTCAACTTTTTCGGTAAACTCTTTATCCATCACCACACCATCATATTGAGCAATTAAATACTCAACATCGGTGAGTTGAGCATAATGACATACCAAGCGTGCAGGATACCTTAAATGCTTAACCTGAGTCTGTATTTGCGTTAACCCTTGCTTTATACCCGAAGTATAAGCACGCACTAAACCGCCCACACCCAATTTAGTGCCACCAAAATAACGCACTACAATAACCCCTAGCTCACCAATGTTTGCGCCTTGTAAGCATGCTAGCATGGGTTTGCCGGCGCTACCTGACGGTTCGCCATCATCGCTAGCGCCCATATCAATGGTATTTTCTGGACTGCCGGCTACAAATGCATAGCAATAATGGTTGGCTCCTGGATATTGTTGCTTTACGTCAGTAAGCGCTAACTTCATATTATTAGGATGTGGGCAATGAAATAACAAAGAGATAAAGCGGCTATGCTTTATCTCTTCTTCTATCAGTACGTTAGCTTGTGGTATTAAATATGACTCAATCAACTAGACCAAACTCTCTCGTCATATTTTCTACTCGGTCTTGATGCACAATGACGTTATCTTCAATGCGAATGCCTCCAAATGGACGCATCTCATCAACCGTAGTCCAATTAATAGCTTGCTTAGCGGTAGCAGATAACTGATTAAGTAAGGTATCGATAATATAAAGGCCTGGCTCAATAGTCAGTACCTGATTAGCGGCTAATACTCTTGTACAGCGTAAAAAAGGATGCGCCTCAGGTGCAGCAATATGGGTTCCGCGCTCATCGTGGGAATAACCGCCCATATCATGAACTTGTAACCCCAACATATGCCCTAACCCATGCGGGAAAAAGGCACTCGTTACGCCTTGGGCAACTAACTGTTCAGCAGTGCCATTAGCCAAGCCAAAATCAATCAGTAACTGACCTATATAATGGTGTGTCGCGATGTGCAGATCGACGTACTTAACCCCTGGCTTCATCTGCTCAATAATGGCTAATTGCACTTTATCCAAGGCGACGATTAATTCGTAAAAACGATTTTTCTCGAATGAGTAAGTGCGGGTAATATCTGCGGCATAGCCATGATAACTGGCCCCAGCATCAATCAAAAAAGATAAACGCTGCGCAGGCTTAACATGTTCTAAAGCGGTGTAATGTAAAATAGCGGCATTTTGATTTAATGCCACGATATTGCCGTAAGGCACTTCATTTTCGCCTTGGCCAATTTCGAGCAAATAACGTTGCTGAATTTCAAACTCACTGGCACCATCATAAAACGCATTTTTGGCAGCCAAATGTCCTTTTACCGCAATTTGGTTCGCTCTGCGCATGCACTCAAGTTCATACTGAGTTTTGTCTGCACGATGATAATGTAGATAGTTCATTACTGCATCAGGGTTACGAGCCGCAAAGCCCAATACATCAGCCACATCTAAGTGTTCACCAATATACGCCCACGAGGCTAAGTCTTTAGGTAAAAAATCAGCAATTCGATCTGGCTTGGTCAGTAATTGAATATCAAAATGCTCAGTCCAAAAAGCTTGCGGTACATCATTCACTTTATGCCAAAAATCAACTGGGCGATAAAACACTAAAGTAGGCTTATCTTGGCCATTAGCGATAACCCAACAATTTGGCGTATCTAAAATAGGTAACCACGCTTTAAATTGCGGGTTAACTTTAAAGGGATAGTTAAGGTCATCTAAAAACTGTCGATGAGGTTGTCCCGAGTGAATCACTAAACCCGAAAGATTTTCACGCTGACAAATTTCGCCTACTCGGCGATTTAATTCCGCCATGTGCGCATGATACAGATGTGCTAACTGATCCATTGACTATCCCTTTGCATGAGTTTTAACCCAATAAGTCTATCACAAACAGAAAAAGACCTCGCTAGATGATAAAAAATTAAACGGCCGTTTAAATTGGGTGTTGTAATTTATCTCATTTAGTCGCACACTGAGAATTAGCTGGTCAATAGATGGCCGAAACTGCTGTGATTCAAGCTTGATAACTGCACAGTAAATAAGATGTGGAAGTCGCTTTTAAGCAATAAGGAAGCAAGCAATGATCTACCAAAGCCCTACCATTCAGGTTGAGTTACTTGAAGATAATATTGCCAAACTGTGTTTTAACGCACAAGGTTCGGTAAATAAATTCGACAGAGAAACAATAGCCTCTCTTGATGCAGCCCTAGACAGCATCAAACAAAATACCAATATTAAAGCCTTGCTGCTAACATCAGCAAAAAGCACCTTTATTGTTGGCGCAGACATTACCGAATTCTTAACGCTATTTCAGCAAGACGATGCCACGTTGCTAGCTTGGGTTGAACAAGCCAACGCAGTATTCAATAAGCTAGAAGACTTGCCGTTTCCGACAGCATCAGCGATTAACGGTTTTGCGTTAGGCGGTGGTTGCGAAACCATTTTAGCGACTGACTTACGCGTTGCTGATACCAATGCTCGCATCGGTTTACCAGAAACCAAATTAGGTCTTATTCCTGGTTTTGGTGGCACTGTGCGTTTACCTCGAGTAATCGGTGCAGATAATGCACTTGAGTGGATTACCACAGCTAAAGACCAACGCCCAGAAGATGCGTTAAAAGTAGGCGCTATTGATGCCGTTGTCGCACCAGAAAACCTAGAAGCTGCTGCGATTCAAATGTTACATGATGCCCTTAAAGGTAATCTTGATTGGCAAGCTCGTCGCACCAAAAAGCAATCACCATTACAGTTACCAAAACTTGAAGCCATGATGTCTTTTGCAACCGCAAAAGGGATGGTGTTCTCAGTTGCAGGCAAGCATTATCCAGCGCCAATGGCCGCTGTGAATGTTGTTGAACAAGCAGCTGGTTTGGATCGTGATGGCGCATTAAAAGTAGAAGCACAGGCGTTCATTAAATTAGCTAAAACAGATGTAGCCCAAGCGCTAATTGGTATTTTCTTAAATGACCAGTTCGTTAAAGGTAAAGCAAAGAAAGCCGGTAAACTCGCTAAAGATGTTAACCAAGCAGCAGTATTGGGTGCAGGTATTATGGGCGGCGGCATTGCTTACCAAAGCGCCAGCAAAGGCACACCAATTGTAATGAAAGACATCGCTCAGCCAGCATTAGAGTTAGGCTTGAACGAAGCGGCTAAAATTCTGACAACACAAGTTGCGCGCGGTCGCTCTACGCCAGAAAAAATGGCTAAAATATTAAACAACATCACCCCTTCTCTAGATTATGCCGCTATCAAAAATAGCGACATCGTTGTAGAAGCGGTTGTTGAACATCCAAAAGTTAAGGCCACTGTACTAGCTGAAGTAGAAGGTTACGTATCAGAAGATGCCATTATTGCATCAAATACCTCGACTATCTCAATCAACTTACTGGCTAAAAGCCTTAAGAAACCTGAACGTTTCTGCGGTATGCACTTCTTTAACCCTGTGCACAAAATGCCATTAGTTGAAATTATCCGTGGTGAGCACAGCTCTGAAGAAACCATCGCAACGGTAGTGGCTTACGCCAGCAAAATGGGTAAAACCCCAATCGTAGTGAATGATTGCCCAGGCTTCTTTGTTAATCGTGTATTGTTTCCATACTTTGCTGGCTTCAGTGGTCTACTTGCTGAAGGTGCTGACTTTGCAGCTGTCGATAAAGTCATGGAAAAGCAGTTCGGTTGGCCAATGGGCCCAGCCTACTTACTTGACGTAGTCGGTTTAGATACCGGTCATCACGCTCAAGCAGTAATGGCTGAAGGCTTCCCAGATCGCATGGGTAAAAATGGCAAAGACGCTATCGACATTATGTTTGAAAACAAACGTCTAGGTCAGAAGAACACTAAAGGATTCTATGCCTATTCAGTTGACCGTCGTGGTAAGCCGAAAAAAGACATTGATCCAACTAGCTATGAATTATTAAGCGCTGAGTTTGGTGAATTAAAGGCATTCGAGTCTGATGACATCATCGCTCGCTGTATGATCCCGATGATCATCGAAACGGTTCGTTGTTTAGAAGAAGGCATTATTGCATCACCTGCTGAAGGCGACATGGGTCTAGTTTACGGTATTGGTTTCCCTCCATTCCGTGGCGGTGTATTCCGTTACTTAGACACCATGGGCGTAGCAAACTTTGTTGCCCTAGCAGACAAATACGCACATCTTGGTGGCTTATATCAAGTTACTGATGCAATGCGTGCACTTGCAGCCAACAACGGTAGTTACTACCAAGCCTAATTAGTGGGAAAGGAATTAAATCATGAAACAAGCTGTTATCGTAGACTGCATTCGTACCCCAATGGGCCGTTCTAAGGCAGGGGTATTTAGAAATGTACGTGCAGAAACATTGTCTGCAGAATTAATGAAAGCACTGATGTTGCGCAATCCACAATTAGACCCTAACGACATTGAAGATGTGATTTGGGGTTGTGTGCAGCAAACACTAGAGCAAGGTTTTAACATTGCCCGTAATGCATCATTGTTAGCTGGCATTCCTAAATCGGCAGGCGCAGTAACGGTAAACCGTTTATGTGGTTCGTCAATGGACGCCCTTCATCAAGCGGCTCGTGCCATCATGACTGGTCAAGGCGACACCTTTATTATTGGTGGTGTTGAGCACATGGGTCACGTACCAATGAACCACGGGGTTGATTTTCACCCTGGCTTGGCAAACCGCGTAGCTAAAGCATCTGGCATGATGGGCTTAACCGCTGAAATGTTAGGTAAAATGCACGGTATTACTCGCGAACAACAAGATGCATTTGCGGTACGTTCTCATCAACGTGCACATGCAGCAACTATCGAAGGTCGTTTTGCCAAAGAGATTTGGGGCATTGAAGGCCACGATGTAAATGGCGCACTGATCAAAGTGATGACTGACGAAGTTATCCGTCCAGAAACAACACTAGAGTCACTTGCCGGTTTACGTCCAGCATTCGACCCAGTTAACGGTACTGTGACTGCCGGTACATCATCTGCATTATCAGACGGTGCTTCTGCAATGTTGGTGATGGAAGAATCTAAAGCTCGCGCTTTAGGTTTAACCATCCGCGCACGTATTCGTTCAATGGCCGTTGCCGGTTGTGATCCTGCAATTATGGGTTATGGTCCAGTACCAGCAACCAAAAAAGCATTAGCACGCGCTGGCTTATCTGTTGCCGATTTAGATCTTATCGAATTAAACGAAGCGTTCGCGGCACAATCATTACCTTGTGTTAAAGATCTTGGCTTACAAGATGTTGTCGATGAAAAGATTAACCTTAACGGTGGTGCAATTGCATTGGGTCACCCACTAGGTTGTTCTGGCGCACGTATCTCGACAACATTGATCAACTTGATGGAAGAAAAAGATGCAACGCTTGGTCTTGCCACTATGTGTATCGGTTTAGGTCAAGGTATCGCAACTGTATTCGAACGCGTTTAATCGTTCTCATACCAAGCTGATACTTTTCAGTTGTATCAAGTGAGTTGTAAAAACGAGCCAAATTGGCTCGTTTTTTTTATTTTAAAATTTTCCTACTTTGGCTAATGTTCCACGTGAAACATGTTTTATGAAAATTAAAAAATAATAAAAAAACTCAATATAACTTTAAAACCAAGCAAACTTGGCAAGCTTAAATGACAAGAGTAACATTAGCGCTAATTCGATAGGTAAACATAGACAGCATTTCATGAACGATATTTATACCCAAGCACAACACCAACTCGATGCTCTTGGTCTTCGATGCCCAGAACCTGTAATGATGATTCGAAAAACAGTACGCAAAATGGCAGAAGGTGAAACCTTATTAGTCATTGCAGATGATCCTGCCACCACTCGTGATATTCCAAGTTTTTGTGAATTTATGGATCACACGTTAATTGCCAGTGATATCAGCAAGACTCCTTACCACTATTTACTCAAAAAAGGACTGTAATGAATGACCATCACATTGGAAGCCATCGCGTATAAAACAGCAAAACGCGGCATAATGAAGTCAGCCTTTTGTGCCAATGTGACCTTAGAGCGAGGCGTCGAAAACGATATTTTTGGCAAACCAGGAAAACGTCAAGTAACCGTCATGTCTAAACAGCAGTGGCACACAGCCTGCCAAAAAATTAATGCCGATTTAGACTGGTTAACTCGAAGAGCTAATTTATTGATCAGCGGCTATGAATTTAGCGCAGCAGATGTCGGTAAAACGATCACCATAGGTACAGAGCTTAAACTACAAATCACAGGTGAAACCGATCCATGTAAGAAAATGCAACAAGCATATTCAGGTCTAGAGCAGGCATTAACGCCCGACTGGCGTGGCGGAGTCACCTGCCGCGTGATTCAAACTGGATTAATACAACTAGATGACTCAGTAAAAATAGATTAGTAAAACCGATAAATCATTTTCGTTTAAGCCTTTCATAATAAAATCTAACGCTATAGCACTCATTGTCTATTAATTGATAACAGACATATGTGTTAACGTCTGTCATTAATTGATACAGATTTGTTGTACACCTTATCGGTAATTTATGCGATAAAGGAACTATTCAAACCGACAAACGCAGTAAAGCCAAATACTCTTTAGGTCATCTAATCATGCAAAATGACATTTCCTAAACGGGTATTGGGCTTGATTAAATCCACTGAAAATAAAAACGACAACGGATAATCTACTCTATGTTGACTCAAAAACTCACTCCACTTTACACCGCAATGGCACTTACTCTAGGTATGTCTAGCTTTGCCTATGCCGAAGATGACAAAGTAAAATGGCACGTAAATGCTCCAGAAAATGCGCCATTAAGTAAAATTGATATCAATGTAACCGAAGGCACATGGATGAACGTCAATGTATCGCCAGATGGTGCACACATTGTATTTGATTTATTAGGTGATATTTATCAAATACCGGTAGCAGGAGGCGAAGCCAAACCACTGGCACAAGGTATCGCTTGGCAAATGCAGCCAGTATATAGCCCTGACGGTAAGTATATCGCTTTCACCTCTGATGAAGATGGTGGCGACAATATCTGGATAATGAATGCCGATGGTACAAATCCACACGCTATCACTACTGAAACATTTCGTTTACTCAACAGCCCGGCCTGGAGTCCTGATTCAC
Organism: Shewanella sp. S1-58-MNA-CIBAN-0166; assembly: GCF_040310085.1. NCBI lineage: Bacteria > Pseudomonadati > Pseudomonadota > Gammaproteobacteria > Alteromonadales > Shewanellaceae > Shewanella > Shewanella sp. S1-58-MNA-CIBAN-0166. The sequence continues at coordinate 27,718 of NZ_JBEOPN010000017.1, forward strand.
AATACCTAGTAGCACGTAAACATTATACCGGCACCCGCAGCCTCGGAGCGGGTGAAGTGTGGATGTTTCACGTTGCTGGTGGCGAAGGCGTTAAACTAACAGAGCGCCCTAACGAACAAAAAGATTTGGGTGAACCGGCCTACTCGCCAGATGGACGCTATATTTACTTTAGCCAAGATGCGACCCCAGGCAAGACCTTTCATTACTCAAAAGATTCGGTCAAAGGTATTTATAAAATTAAGCGCTATGACACCCAAACGGGAGATATCGAAGTCTTAATTGAAGGAACTGGTGGTGCGATCCGCCCAACACCAAGCCCTGATGGCAAAACGCTTGCTTACATCAAACGCGATGGATTTCAATCGACACTATATTCACTGGATTTAAAGTCTGGTGAAGAAACTAAGCTGTATGACAAACTCGATCGTGATATGCAAGAAACATGGGCAATTCATGGCGTGTATCCAACAATGTCTTGGACCAAAGACAATAAGCACATCGTATTTTGGGCTAAAGGTAAAATTTATAAACTTGATGTCGACAGTAAAAAAATATCTGACATTCCATTCAGTGTTAAATCTCAAAGAGATATTCAGCCATCAGTCCGCTTTACTCAAAACTTAGATCAAGATGAATTTGATGTAAAAATGCTGCGTATGGCACAAGTGTCACCTGACGGCGAAAAAGTGGTATTTGAAGCCCTAGGTAAAATTTGGATTCGCGATATTAAAGATGGTAAACATAAACGATTAACCCGTTTAGATGATGACATCAATGAGCTGTTTCCACAGTGGTCACGTGACGGTAAAGACATCGTATTCACCACTTGGAACGACCAACAACAAGGCACCGTCAGTGTGGTTAGCGCCAGAGGAGGTAAAGCCAAGGTGTTGACCAACGAGCCTGGAAAATATGTCGAGCCAACCTTTTCGCCTGATGGCGAATATGTTGTTTATCGAAAGGCTCGCGGCGGATACATGACACCACGAACTTGGTCACAAGAACCGGGTTTATATAAAGTCGATATCAAAGGAAAGCAAAGCACTAAACTAACCGCCAGTGGCCATCAGCCACAATTCGGTGACGACTCAGACCGAGTTTACTTTATGGATTCAGGTGAGACACCAGAGTTTGCATCAATCGGCATGAACGGTTTTGAAAAGCGTACCCATTATACTAGCGACCATGCTACCGAGTTTCGTTTATCACCAAACGGTGAGCACTTAGCTTTTGCTGAGCGTTTTAGAGTATACGTCACTCCTTTTGCTAAACACGGTGAAACCATTGCGATTGGGCCTAAAGCAACCAACTTACCCATTACTCAACTGAGTGCTCGTGCAGGTGAAAGCATTAGCTGGAACGGTAAAAATAACCAACTGTATTGGACATTGGGCCCTGATTTATATCAAGCCGATGTAGACACTCAATATGTAAAAGCAGAAACCAAGGTCGATCCTAAAATAACCTCTATTGGCTTTAAAGATAAAGCCGATGTTCCACGTGGAACAGTAGTGTTTACTGGCGGTAAAGTGATCACCATGGAAAATGATCAGGTGATAGATAATGGTGTTGTTATCGTTAAAGACAATAAAATTGTCACTGTCGGTGATGCCAACACGGTGATCCCAAAAAATGCCCAGATTATCGATATTAGTGGTAAAACCATTATGCCGGGCTTATTTGATGCTCACGCCCACGGCGGACAAGCGGATGATGAAATTATTCCACAACAAAACTGGGCCTTATATTCTGGGCTGTCACTTGGGGTAACGGCTATTCACGACCCATCGAATGACACTACCGAAATTTTTGCTGCTTCTGAACAACAAAAAGCAGGCAATATTGTTGGCCCTCGTATTTTCTCAACCGGGACTATATTATACGGAGCCAACTTACCAGGCTATACCTCGCATGTAGATTCACTTGATGACGCAAAGTTCCACTTAGAGCGTCTTAAAAAAGTCGGTGCATTTAGTGTTAAGAGTTACAACCAACCACGCCGGGATCAACGCCAGCAAATTATTGCTGCCGCACGAGAGCTCGAAATGATGGTAGTACCTGAAGGTGGCAGTTTGCTGCAACACAATTTATCGATGATAGCGGATGGCCACACTACGGTAGAACATTCGTTGCCAGCAGCGTCTATATACAATGACATCAAACAATTCTGGAGCCAAACCGAAGTACACTACACACCGACCTTAGTTGTCGCTTATGGTGGTATTTCTGGCGAGCATTACTGGTATGACAAAACTGACGTTTGGGCTCACCCTCGTCTAAGCATGTATGTTCCGCATGATATTCTTGATGCCCGTTCAATGCGCCGCACTACCGCGCCAGATGAACATTACAACCACTTTAATGTTGCCCGCGTAGCCAATGAGTTAAACAACATCGGCGTTAAACCTAATATTGGTGCTCATGGTCAACGAGAAGGATTAGCTGCACATTGGGAAATGTGGATGTTTGCTCAAGGCGGCATGAGTAATATGGAAGTATTAAAAACCGCAACAATCAATCCGGCGACAACCTTTGGTATGGACCATCAACTAGGTTCTATTAAAGTGGGTAAATTGGCTGACTTAATAGTGATTGATGGCGATCCATTAGCCGATATCAGAACGACGGATAAAGTCACTTACACTATGGTTAATGGTAAGCTGTTTAATTCAGAAACCATGAATCAACTCAATGGTGATAAACATAAACGTAAGCCTTTTTTCTTTGAAAAAATCTAACGATTAAATTAATCCAATAAAAAGGGTGTTCCACGTGGAACACCCTTTTATTATATAAATATCAAAATCAATACTGGCAGTAACAATGACAGTCAGTCGTGTGGTCATTCACCATACCTACCGCTTGCATAAAGGCATAACAAATTGTTGGGCCAACAAAGTTAAAACCAAGCTTTTTTAACGCTTTAGACATAGCTTCAGATTCTGGTGTTTGTGCAGGAACTTGGCTTGATGAACTGAAGTTGTTTGCTCTCGGTTCACCGCCGACAAAACTCCATAAAAACTTAGAAAAATCATCACCCTGCTCCACAAATGCTAAATAAGCTTTAGCATTTCTGATGATCGAGTTTATTTTAAGACGATTACGTACAATACCTGGTTCAAGCATTAACGCTTCCACTTTAGCTTGATCGTACTGAGCAATAATACTCGGCTCAAAATTAGCAAAAAGTTGTTGGTAGTTTTGTTGCTTTTTAAGAATCGTAATCCAAGATAATCCAGCTTGTTGACCATCAAGACAAAGCTTAGCAAAAAGCTGTTTGGCATCAAACTCAGGACGTCCCCATACTGTATCGTGGTAATGCTGATATAAAGGGTCTTCACTTACCCAGCCACATCGGTTAACTTGCATGGTATGGTTCCATTAACGTTTTTAGTAGTACGTTAAAAAATAACCTACATCTGCCTTGCTCTACAAGGTATAATCATTAACATTTTCTATTAATAGCCTGACAGTAGTAGACATGACGACGAAACACGACGTAAAGACATTTCAGGGTTTCATCCTAACCCTTCAGGAATATTGGGCGCAGCAAGGTTGCGCAATTGTTCAACCTCTAGATATGGAAGTTGGCGCTGGTACTTTCCACCCGCAGACGTTCTTACGTTCATTAGGCCCGGAGCCAATGAGCAGTGCATACGTGCAACCGTCTCGCCGTCCTACTGATGGACGTTATGGTGAAAACCCAAACCGCCTGCAACATTACTACCAATTTCAAGTAGTGCTAAAGCCATCTCCAGATAATATTCAAGAGCTATATTTGGGCTCACTTGAAGCACTTGGCATCGACACCAAAGTACATGACATTCGTTTTGTTGAAGATAACTGGGAGTCGCCAACATTAGGTGCTTGGGGTTTGGGTTGGGAAATTTGGCTTAATGGTATGGAAGTGACTCAGTTCACCTACTTCCAACAAGTTGGCGGAATTGAATGTAGCCCTGTTACAGGTGAAATCACCTACGGGCTTGAGCGTTTAGCCATGTACATTCAAGAAGTTGATAGCGTATACGATCTTGTTTGGACTGACGGACCACTTGGTCGTGTCACTTATGGTGACATTTTCCATCAGAACGAAGTAGAACAGTCTACCTATAACTTCGAACATGCCGATGTCGATTTTATGTTCACCCTATTCGATCAATGTGAAAAAATGTGCATGCACTTACTATCACTAGAAAAGCCATTACCACTACCTGCGTACGAGCAAGTAATGAAAGCATCACACGCTTTTAACTTACTTGATGCTCGCCATGCTATATCAGTCACTGAACGTCAGCGTTATATCCTTCGCGTTCGAACTATGGCAAAAGGTGTTGCAGAATCTTATTATCAAGCACGTGAAGCTCTTGGCTTCCCAATGTGTAAGTAGAGGTAACGAATGAATTTTGAAAACTTACTCATTGAAGTGGGTACCGAAGAATTACCACCAAAAGCGCTGCGCACGTTAGCTGAATCATTTTTAACGAGCTTTACAGATGAATTAACTAAAGCTGATTTACCTTTTGAGTCTGCAGTTTGGTATGCCGCCCCTCGCCGCTTAGCGATTAATGTGTTGGGTCTAGCATTAGCACAAGCCGATAAAGTCGTTGAAAAACGCGGCCCCGCGGTTAGCTCAGCATTTGATGCTGACGGTAACCCAACTAAAGCAGCACAAGGCTGGGCTCGTGGTAACGGTATTACGGTTGAGCAAGCAGAGCGATTAGTCACCGATAAAGGTGAATGGTTAGTCCATCAAGCTAAAGTGGTTGGCGTTGAAACTAAAAGCTTAATAGCTGACATGGCACAACGCGCACTCGATAAATTACCGATCCCTAAACCAATGCGTTGGGGTAACAACAAAACTCAGTTTATTCGCCCGGTTCACACGGTGACTATGCTATTAGGTAGCGAATTAGTTGCTGGTGAATTACTTGGTATTACATCTAACCGCATTATTCGTGGCCACCGCTTTATGGGTAAAGCCAGCTTTGAGTTAGATCATGCCGACAATTATTTAGCCGCGCTAAAAGAGCAAGGTAAAGTTCTAGCAGATTATGAATTACGTAAATCGCTAATCAAAGCTGATGCTGAAGCAGCTGCAGCAAAATTAGGTGGTATTGCCGATATTCAAGATGGACTACTTGAAGAAGTCGCTTCTCTAGTTGAATGGCCAATAGTATTAACAGCAAGCTTTGAAGAAAAGTTTTTAAACGTACCTTCTGAAGCGTTGGTTTACACCATGAAAGGTGACCAAAAATACTTCCCAGTATTTGATAAAGCCGGCAAATTACTGCCTAACTTTATCTTTGTCACCAACATTGAATCTAAAGATCCACAACAGATTATTTCAGGTAACGAAAAAGTAGTTCGCCCACGTTTAGCGGATGCTGAGTTCTTCTTTAATACCGATAAAAAGAACACACTTGAATCTCGTATTGCCAGTTTAGAAACGGTTGTATTCCAAAAACAACTTGGTACGTTGAAAGCGCGTGTTGAACGTATTTCTGAGTTAGCAGGTTTCATTGCGACGCAAATGAACAACAACGGTGTTGAGACCAACAGTGTAGATGCTAGCCGTGCTGGTTTATTGTCTAAAACAGACCTAATGACCAACATGGTAATGGAATTTACTGATACTCAAGGCACTATGGGCATGCATTACGCCCGCCTAGATGGCGAAACAGAAGCTGTTGCTATCGCACTTGAAGAACAGTACAAACCTAAATTTTCTGGTGATACAGTACCAACGGCTACAGTGTCGTGTGCGGTTGCTTTAGCTGAAAAGTTAGATACGCTAGTGGGTATTTTTGGCATTGGCCAAGCACCAAAAGGTGCGGCTGACCCATTTGCACTTCGCCGTGCAGCCATTGGTATTTTGCGCGTTATCGTAGAAAACAAACTGCCATTGGACTTGGTAGAGTTAATTGCTAAAGCACAAGCTTTACATGCGACTAATATCACTAACACTAATACTAGTGAAGATGTACTTGAGTTTCTTCTCGCTCGTTTCCGCGCTTGGTACCAAGATAAAGGCATTCAAGTTGACGTTATTTTAGCGGTACTAGCTCGTCGTCCAACCAAACCTGCTGATTTTGACAGTCGTGTTAAAGCTGTATCGCATTTCCGTAGCTTAGAAGCTTCTACAGCGCTAGCAGCGGCAAATAAACGTGTTTCTAATATATTGGCTAAAGTTGAAGGCGAATTACCCGCAACCATCAATTCAGCTCTATTAACAGAACCAGCAGAAAAAGCGCTCGCTGATAAGCTTGTACAATTACAACCACAGTTAGCCCCGCTGTTTGCTGATGGCGATTACCAACAAGCATTAACGCTATTGGCTGACTTACGCGAAAACGTCGATCAGTTCTTTGAAGATGTGATGGTAATGGCAGATGATGAAGCATTGAAAAATAACCGTTTAGCGTTATTAACCAATCTTCGTGAGCAGTTCTTGCACGTTGCAGACATTTCGTTGCTGCAATAATGTAAATTAGCTGTAGTTGAGATAAAAGCGCCGCAAGGCGCTTTTTTTATGGATTACATCTTATGACTTACTTTTTATGGCTTAAGAGTATCAGCCACAACGTGGGGGCTATAAAAGGTTAAGGCAGACACCTTAGCCGCATTGATATCAATTTAAAACTGGATAAGCTTTTGATGCAAAACGATAAAATATTCTTCACTACACTCAACCTGAGCTAACAACACGGCTAGTGCTGGTTGAGGCAATTTGTCGACTTGCTGCAGCATTGAACACTCACTAATAATATTGGCTTTCCAAATAAGCAGTGTCATGCCATCAGTAGGTTTAATATTGGTATTGGCCAATAACGTTAACGGCGTTTCAAAGTGCAGTGGTAATTGCCAACAGCGCGCTAACAGTGCACTTAAGGTCAACGATTTTGTGGTCATCATCTGCTTAAATAGTATTGAATTAGGCTGCTCTCCAGGTTCTGCTTGATAAAAAGCATCCACCAGCATTTTAAAAATCGCAATTTTACCTACATCATGCAGTAAGCCCACTAAAAAAGCGCTGTCTCGTTGCTCGGGGCTCGCTAACTCGCTGGCCAAAAAAGCAACTTGCATAGAATGACGCCAGATTTCAGCCCCAAAGCGTCTAAAATAAATAGGCTTTATATCAATTAACTCACGGGCTAAACTCGCGGTAATAAATTGCCTTAATTGTTGTCGCCCCACTTGTACTAGCGCTTGTTGAATACTGCTAACATCATTTTCAGCTCGTTTAAAAGCAGGCGAATTACATAACTTAAGTACTTCAACACACAACAGAGGGTCTTGTTCAATAAGTTGTATTAGTTCTTGGGTTTCAATACTGTCGTCGGCTAGTTTTTTATCTAGCTCGAGTATTTTGCTGGGCAGCTTTAATACATTTTCCGCAATCGACTGAGGTGAGCTTAATGCCAGTTCAATATTGTGCATCACGCTTCGCTCTAAATTATTCGCTATTCCTGTTGTTGTAGTTTGTTGGTTTGCAAATAATAAACTGTAAAATAAAGCCGACAGATCTAACTGCGATTCAACTGCTTGATGTTGCGTAACCTCTATTGCAGGTACTGGTGCTTTGGATTTGGTTTGCTGACGTTTCTCTGCAGTGCTAATGCCAGTGAATTTGGCCTGTTCATTGCGGTCTCGAACATTAAACAATTTTTTAAAGAAACCAATAACCACTGTAAATAGCCTTATTAAATGTTAAGTAAATACTATTATAACCATAGCACTAAAAACAAAAATGGGTGCCAAAGGCACCCATTTATACACTAAAATTTTGTTATACGTCTAAGTTGGCCACATTAAGCGCGTTAGTTTCGATAAACTCACGACGCGGCTCAACTTGGTCACCCATCAAACATGTAAATAGCTGATCAGCAGCAACTGCATCTTCAATAGTAACGCGTAACATACGACGAGATTCTGGATCCATTGTAGTTTCCCACAATTGTTCAGGGTTCATTTCACCCAATCCTTTATAACGTTGAATATATAGGCCGCGTTTAGCTTCACTAATAGTCCAATCTAATGCTTCTAAGAAGCTTTCAACTTCTTTAACACGTTCGCCACGTTGTACATAACCACCTTCTTCAATCATACCCTCTAATGCAGCACCTAGCTTAGCGATACGCTGATAATCAGATGATGTAAAGAAGTCATAACCAAATAGATAGTTAGTATCAATACCGTGCTTGCGGATTGTCACGCTAGGAGTGTAAACCTTGCGCTCAGGGTCAAGCATTACATTAGCTGTAAAAATAATACCGCTACTTTCACGTTCAACTAGATCTGCAATGAAGCCATTACACCATACAGTCATTTGCGCTTCGTCACTTAACACTGCTGTAGTCACTTCTGGGTGATACAACATACGGTCAAGTAGGTTAGTTGGGTAGCGTTTTTCTAAGCGCTTAATAATGCGCTCAACTTCACGATACTGCGCCACTAAACGCTCTAATGGCTCACCAGACATACCAAAAGCACCTGGGCTTGGATAAATATTGGTGCCATCGAGTGCTTGAGTGGTTAAATACTCAGTTAATGCTGGCTCATCTTTCAAATACTGTTCTTGCTTACCTTTTTTCACTTTGAAAAGTGGTGGTTGAGCAATATAAATATAGCCACGTTGGATCAATTCAGGCATTTGACGGAAGAAGAAGGTCAACAGCAAAGTACGAATGTGTGAGCCGTCGACGTCAGCATCGGTCATGATGATGATGTTGTGATAACGAGTCTTATCTGGGTTGTATTCATCGCGGCCAATACCACAACCTAATGCAGTAATCAGCGTTGCCACTTCTTGTGAAGATAACATCTTGTCAAAACGCGCTTTTTCTACGTTTAAGATCTTACCTTTTAGTGGAAGAATAGCTTGGTTTTTACGATTACGTCCCTGCTTGGCTGATCCGCCAGCAGAGTCCCCTTCCACTATGTATATTTCAGAAAGACCAGGATCTTTCTCTTGGCAGTCAGCTAACTTACCTGGCAAACCACCTAAATCTAGTGCGCCTTTACGACGAGTCATTTCACGGGCTTTACGCGCCGCTTCACGAGCACGTGCTGCATCAACAATTTTACCCACAATTAATTTAGCATCTGCTGGGTTTTCTAATAGATAATCGTTTAACTGCTCACCCATTGTTTGTTCAACAGCGCTTTTCACTTCACTAGACACAAGTTTGTCTTTAGTTTGCGAGCTAAACTTTGGATCAGGTACTTTTACTGAAATAACCGCAGTTAAGCCTTCGCGCGCGTCGTCACCTGTCGCGTTAGTTTTGCCTTTTTTGTTAAAACCTTCACGTTCCATGTAGTTGTTCAAGTTACGTGTTAAAGCACCACGGAAACCGGCTAAGTGAGTACCACCATCACGCTGAGGAATATTATTAGTAAAACAGAAAATATTCTCTTGATAACCATCGTTCCACTGCATCGCAACTTCAACGGTGATACCATCTTCGCGCTCATGAGAAAAATGGAAAACATCTTTGTTAATCGGCGTTTTATTACGGTTTAAGTAATCAACAAAAGCACTAATACCGCCTTCATACTTAAAGAACTCATCTTTACCGTCGCGCTCGTCAACTAAACGAATGCCGACACCTGAGTTTAAGAATGATAGTTCACGTACGCGTTTGGCTAAAATTTCAAAATGAAATTCAACATTAGTAAACGTGTCACCACTTGGCCAAAAGCGGAGTTCGGTACCGGTTTTAACCGCATCACCAATTTCTTTGATAGGCGCATCGGGTACACCATGAGTATAGAACTGCTCATAGACTTTACCTGCTCTACGAATGGTTAACTGTAGTTTTTTCGATAACGCATTAACGACCGAAACACCCACACCGTGCAGACCACCAGAGACTTTATAAGAGTTATCATCAAACTTACCGCCAGCATGAAGTACGGTCATAATAACTTCAGCGGCAGAGATACCCTCTTCTTCATGTATCGAAACAGGAATACCACGACCATCGTCTTTTACTGAGACTGAACCATCTGAATGAATGCTAATGGTGATATCACTACAATGGCCTGCTAAAGCTTCATCGATAGAGTTATCGACCACTTCGAATACCATGTGATGAAGACCTGTGCCATCATCAGTATCACCAATGTACATACCAGGTCTCTTACGGACTGCATCAAGGCCTTTTAATACCTTGATACTCGAAGAATCGTAACTATTCTCTGACATATTTATCTCTCGTTGTTATTCAATAACCGTTACCAACCCTTGTTCCACATGAAACATCCTGTTTGGAGGGCTAGATAACGAATCGACTATTGCTTGCGGTTCGATCGCAGTGACAAAAATTTGTGCACCGGTTTCGGTTAACTGCTGTAGCAATAGCTGCCTATGCTGTGCATCCAACTCCGACGGTAAATCGTCGACTAGATAAATACTATTTTTATCTAGTTGTTGTTTGAGCAACTTTCCCTGTGCAATACGCAGTGCACAGACTAATAATTTTAATTGTCCACGGGACAACGCATCCTGCGCCGGTAAATTACCCACGCGCAAACGTAAATCTGCTTTGTGGGGGCCGCTGCCCGTATTTCCAGCGGCTAAATCTCTTGAGTATTGGTTTTCAAGTAATTGGGCAAAATCCGTTTTACTGTCCCATCCTCGAGTAAAAGAAACCTTAATATCAATCTGAGGTAAAAACACTCCGATTATACCCTTTAGTAGCACATTTAACGAGTCTACATATTGATTTCGTATATCGGTAACCTGTTCAGCATACCGCACCAACTCCTTATCCCAAAACTGTATTTGGTTATAGGGAGAGTGATTTCTAAGCAATTGGTTTCGTTGCTTTAATACCTTTCTAGTGTTCACCCAAGCTTGATAAAAATGTGGGTCAGAATGAAATGCACCCCAATCAATAAATTGACGGCGGGCTTTAGGTCCCTCGAACAACAAAGAAAAACTTTCGGGAGTAATAACTTGAATGGGTAACGTTTCGGCCAGGGTTGATAAACGCTTTACTTTCTCGCCATCAATTTTTACTTCGATCTCACCGCTTCGATGACGACGTAAGCCAATTTTACAATCTCTGTCAGCATCAATTAAATGCGCAAACAAAGTCAGTTTATCGTCATCATGGTTGATCACACGTTGGGATAAATGGCTTCTAAACGAACGGCCCATACCCAAAAAATAAATAGCTTCGAGAATACTGGTTTTGCCACTGCCATTTTGACCGTAAATCAAATTTAAGCCATCACCCGGTTGTAATGATGCTGAGGTAATATTACGAAATGAACCTATGGTAATACGCGATAAACTCATGAAGACCTATTGTGATAACCCAATAAAACGGTAGAAATAAAGAAGGTGCTTTGCAGCACCTTTCATATAGCAATAACACAATAACGCATTACAGACGCATTGGCATCACGACATACATAGAATCTTCTTCTTTGTGGTTCTCAATCAAGGCACTTGAATTGCCATCAATTAAAGTAATTCGTACTTCATCACTGGCTAAGTTATTTAACACATCAAGTAGATAACTGACGTTAAAACCAATTTCTAGCTTATCAGAGTCATATTCAACATCAATGATCTCTTCAGCTTCTTCTTGTTCAGGATTATTGGCAGTTATTTTCAATAAGCCAGATTCAAGCTGAATACGTACTCCACGGAATTTCTCATTCGAAAGAATAGACGCACGAGTTAACGCTTGTTTTAATTGGTTACGACTGGCGATAACCACCTTATTGCCACCCTTAGGTAACACTCGGCGGTAATCAGGGAAACGGCCATCGACAAGCTTACTGGTAAATACCGCGGAACTGGTAATCGCTCTAATGGCATTATCACCAATGGCAATGGTAATGTCCTGGTCGTCACTGTCGAGCAAGCGCGCCATTTCAACCACCCCTTTACGAGGCACAATCACTTGTTTTTCGGGTAATGAAACATCAAGCGTACGATGACTTAAGGCTAAACGGTGTCCGTCGGTGGCAATAGCACGTAATACATTACCTTCAGTTTCAAATAACAAACCATTGAGGTAGTAACGTACATCTTGGTTAGCCATTGAAAACTGAGTTGAATCAATAATCGACTTCAACACGCCTTGCTTTAAGCTAAATTCGATATCCGCTTGGAATTCTTCAACGTTGGGATAATCTTCGGCGGGTAATGTTGCCAATGAAAAACGGCTGCGACCTGAACGCAATAACCATTTATTATCTTGTTGCTCGACCTTTAATTCGCTCTGCTCTGGTAATGACTTAACAATATCCAGTAACTTTTTAGCCGGAACCGTCGTACGACCGATATCAATGTCACCATGAATAGCCGCTTGGCCCACCAATTCAACCTCTAAATCAGTGCCTGTTAGCTTAAGTGATGACTCACTAACTTCAACTAATAAGTTGGCTAAAATAGGTAAGTTGTGTCTGCGTTCTACCGCGCCGCACACTAGCTGCAACGGCTTTAATAGGGCATCCCTATCAATTGAAAATTTCATCGTGTCAACATTCCCTGAATTAAGAAGACAAAGTTCTAATCAAGTTAGCATAATCTTCTTTAATATCATGACTTTCTTCGCGCAATTGGGCGATTTTACGACAAGCATGTAATACTGTCGTATGGTCACGACCACCAAAAGCATCACCAATTTCCGGTAAACTTTGGTTAGTAAGTTCTTTAGATAGCGCCATCGCCACTTGTCTAGGCCTTGCCACACTGCGAGAACGGCGTTTAGACAGCATATCTGCCATTTTTATTTTGTAGTATTCAGCAACAGTCTTCTGAATATTATCTATAGTGACTAATTTTTCTTGTAGTGCCAAGAGATCTCTTAATGCTTCACGCACAAAGTCGATAGTGATTGGGCGGCCAGTAAAGTTAGCATTAGCAATCACGCGGTTTAGTGCTCCTTCTAATTCACGTACGTTTGAACGTAAACGCTTGGCAATAAAGAATGCCACTTCATCAGGTAGGTTTATTCCGCTCTCTTGTGCTTTACGCATTAAAATCGCTACGCGGGTTTCTAATTCAGGTGGCTCAATAGCAACCGTTAAGCCCCAACCAAAGCGAGATTTTAAGCGATCCTCTACCCCGTCGATCTCTTTCGGATAACGGTCTGAGGTTAAAATAATTTGATGATTACCTTCTAACAATGCATTAAAGGTATGGAAAAACTCTTCTTGTGAACGATCTTTATTGGCAAAAAATTGAATATCATCAATAAAGAGCGCATCAACACTACGGTAATAACGCTTAAATTCTTCGATCGCGTTATTTTGCAGCGCTTTAACCATGTCCTGAACAAAACGCTCAGAATGCATATACACCACTTTGGCATTGGGATTATTTTTAATAATGCCATTACCTACAGCGTGTAAAAGGTGAGTTTTACCTAAACCAGTGCCGCCATATAAAAATAACGGATTATAAGCACCACCAGGATTTTCAGAAACTTGCAATGCAGCAGCTTTACCTAACTGGTTTGATTTACCTTCAACGAAGTTATCAAATTGGTAAGTAGGATTAATATTGCTGCGATGATTAGGGTTAATAATCGGTTCAGCCTGGGTATTAAAGGACGTGGTTCCTACCTGGGCTTTAGTTTGGCGATTAACAGGCTTAGCCGCTACAGGAGCTGGCGCAACCGGACGAGCTGAAGGACGGCTACCAATATCAAAACGTAACTTAGGTGCATTACTGCCCATTTGTTCAGTAAAAAATTGATTAATGATATTGATGTATTTATCGCGTACCCAATCCAGCACAAAACGATTTGGCGCATACAAAACCAAAGTATCACCATCCATTTCAGCCTGTAACGGACGGATCCACATACTGAACTGCTGTGCTGATAACTCGTCTTGCAGTCTGCCGATACATTGTTGCCAAAGTGAAACCGCCACTTATTTATCCCCAAATATCTTTAATCAAAGGAGGTGTATTCTATAGGGAGATCACAATGATCGCTATCCTTTAAAGAAGAATTATCCCCAGCGGGATCATTCTGTGTATATATCTGAGATCAGCGAAGATCAAAATCGATCCATTAATTGCAAGATTCAAGCAAATCCAGCTTTATTAACCGATCCACCTTGATCTATAATAGCATTTCTTTGATCTACTGAAACAACGAAAGATCCACAAGATATAGTGTCTGTACACAGACTTATCCACATCTTCTGGTGCTTAATCGATAGTAGCTTCAAATAAAGATTGGCAGAAATTTGTCATATAAGTACTTTCGTTATTGACGAGGCTACTTAAAGTGATTACAATTCGGCCTCTTTTTTGCCCTTACCTCTAATGTTGGAGATAAGGTAAATTCACTAACAAAGACGGATTGCCATCATGAGTAAACGTACTTTTCAACCTAGCAACCTGAAGCGCAAGCGTTCTCACGGCTTCCGCGCTCGTATGGCTACTGTAGGCGGCCGTAAGGTCCTTGCACGTCGCCGTGCGAAAGGTCGCGCTCGTTTATCTGCGTAAGTAGATAACTAGGTGACTAGCTATACCTTTTCGCGGGAGTTACGTTTGTTAACTCCCGCGCAATTTAAATCTGTATTCTCCAATCCAATCAAAGCATCCTCTGCTGAAATAACTCTGCTCGCAATTCCAAATTCAGAGCAACATCCTCGTTTAGGATTAACTGTGGCCAAACGTTTTGTTAAACGTGCAAACCAACGTAATCGTATTAAACGTGTGATAAGAGATAGTTTTCGTTTACATCAACACGACATCCCAGATATAGATATCGTTGTATTAGTCAGAAATGGCGTGATGGAAATGGAAAATGCAGAACTACACAAATTAATAGAAAAGCTATGGCGCAAACTCAGTCGCCGTTACAATGGCTAGCAACTACGGTTATCCGTGGTTACCAAATTCTTATCAGCCCTTTATTGGGACCGCGGTGTCGGTTCAATCCAACTTGTTCTTATTATGCTATCGAAGCAATAAAAACACATGGAACAGTGAAAGGTAGTTGGTTTGCAATGAAACGCATATTAAAATGTCACCCTTTACATCCCGGCGGTAGTGATCCCGTCCCCCCTAAAAATGACAGGTGTAATAAATAGGCTATGGAATCTCAACGCAATATATTGCTAATCGGTCTGCTGTTTGTCAGCTTTTTAATGTGGCAACAATGGCAAACAGATAAAGCACCAAAACCGGCAACAGCTCAAACTGTTACCCAAACTAACGCCGCCTCACAACACAGTGCTGACGTTCCAGAAGCAGATATCTCTGGGGAACCAATAGAATTACCTGCAAATAAAAACCTTATTAGCGTTAAAACTGATCAGCTTGATATTAAAATCAGCCCGATTGGTGGTGACATAGTTTATGCCGCATTAGTGGAACATAAACGCGAAATTGACAGTAGTGACCCATTTGTCATTTTAGAACAAAAGAACAATTTCACTTATATCGCCCAAAGCGGACTTATTGGTCGTGATGGTATTGATAGTAGTGCCAATGGTCGAGCTGCTTATAGTGTTCAAACCAATTCATATTCTTTAGCTGAGGGTAAAGACACATTAACCGTGCCATTTACTTATACAGCAGACAACGGTGTCACCTACGTAAAAACCTTTACGTTCACCCGTGGTCAATATGATGTCGGCGTAGATTACAGCATCAACAATACTTCGGCTGCACCGTTACAAGTGCAAATGTATGGTCAAATTAAGCAAACGATTAAAGAATCTGAAAGCAGCATGATGATGCCAACCTATCGTGGTGGTGCTTTCTCGGCTCAAGATACTCGTTATGAGAAATATAACTTTGACGATATGGCTGACAAAAATCTTGCTAAAGTAACACAGGGTGGTTGGGCAGCAATGCTACAACATTACTTTGTGTCAGCTTGGGTGCCGCCAGCAACAGATTCAAACACCATTTTCTCAAGTATGAGTGCTGGTGGAATGGCTAATATTGGTTTCCGTGGTGCGGTATATGATATTGCTCCTGGCGCAACTCAAGAAATTAGCTCGCAGTTTTATGTTGGCCCTAAAAACCAAAAAGAGCTTTCAGCTATTTCTGAAACCTTAAACTTGGTTGTTGATTACGGTTTCTTATGGTGGTTAGCGATTCCAATCCATTGGTTATTGATGTTCTATCAATCATTTGTGGGCAATTGGGGTGTGGCTATTATTTTGATCACTCTCACCGTCCGTGGTGGTCTATATCCGCTGACTAAAAAGCAATATACCTCTATGGCCAAAATGCGTAATCTACAGCCTAAATTGGCAGAGATGAAAGAACGCTTTGGTGATGACCGTCAAAAGATGGGTCAAGCTATGATGGAGCTGTATAAGAAAGAGAAAGTAAACCCTATGGGCGGTTGCTTACCTATTCTGTTACAAATGCCAATCTTCATTGCACTATATTGGGTACTACTAGAAAGCTATGAATTACGCCACGCGCCATTCATGCTTTGGATTAATGATTTATCGGTCCAAGATCCATACTATGTATTGCCATTGTTAATGGGCTTATCAATGTTCTTGATGCAGAAAATGCAACCGGTAGCGCCAACAATGGATCCAATGCAAGTAAAAATGATGCAGTGGATGCCAGTTATCTTTACCGTATTCTTCTTATGGTTCCCAGCAGGTCTAGTACTTTACTGGCTAGTGGGTAACTTAGTTGCAATCACACAGCAGAAAATTATTTATGCTGGCCTTGAGAAAAATGGCATAAAATAAGCCTAAGCTCAATGTTGTATAACTGATTAAAAAGGCGGCTGATTAGCCGCCTTTTCCTTTATCAATTTTATAGGTAATACCGTGACAACAGACACTATTGTGGCACAAGCCACCGCCCCTGGACGAGGTGGCGTAGGCATCATTCGTATTTCTGGTGATTTAGCCACTAATGTCGCGACAGCGATTATTGGCCACATACCCAAAACGCGTTACGCAGAATATTGTGACTTTAACAATGCTGACGGTCAGGTGATTGATCAAGGGATTGCGCTATTTTTTAAAGGACCAAATTCATTTACCGGCGAAGATGTCCTAGAACTGCAAGGCCATGGCGGTCAAATAGTACTCGACATGCTAATTAAGCGAGTGATGGAAATAGACGGTATTCGTATTGCTAGACCAGGTGAATTTAGCGAACAAGCCTTTATGAACGATAAACTCGACTTAACTCAAGCAGAAGCGATTGCTGACTTAATTGACGCCACCAGTGAACAAGCAGCAAAAAGTGCCTTGCAATCACTACAAGGTGAATTCTCAAAAGAAGTTCATGAGCTTGTCGACCAAGTCACCAACCTGCGTTTATATGTAGAAGCAGCGATTGATTTCCCCGATGAGGAAGTCGACTTTCTATCCGATGGTAAAATAGCCAACGCCTTATATAAAATCATCGATAAGCTAGACACAGTGCAAGCCAGCGCCAAACAAGGTTCAATCATCCGTGAAGGAATGAAAGTTGTGATTGCCGGCCGTCCTAATGCTGGTAAATCAAGCTTACTCAATGCATTAGCCGGTAAAGAATCGGCAATTGTGACTGAAATAGCAGGCACAACTCGTGACGTATTGCGAGAACATATCCACTTAGACGGTATGCCACTGCACATTATCGATACGGCTGGGTTACGAGACACACTCGATACGGTTGAACAAATAGGTATCGAACGCGCATGGGCAGAAATAGCCAGTGCCGATAGAGTCTTGTTTATGGTCGATGGCACCACAACTGACGCCATAGATCCGCACGAAATTTGGCCTGACTTTATCGACCGTCTACCAGTAAAGCTGGGAGTGACAGTGATACGTAATAAAGCTGACCTAACCGGTGAAACCTTAAATAACACCGAAGAGCAAGGTTACAGCGTTTATAGGATATCAGCTAAAACAGGTTTAGGGGTTGATGAGTTAAAGCAACACCTCAAATCATTAATGGGTTACCAAAGTAACTTAGAAGGTGGTTTTATTGCCCGCCGCCGCCATTTAGAAGCACTCGATCTTGCTGCAAATCACTTACAACTGGGTAAAGAACAACTTGAAGTGTATTTAGCTGGAGAGTTACTGGCAGAAGAACTGCGCATGACACAAATGGCCTTATCTGAGATCACCGGTAAATTCACCTCAGATGATCTATTGGGCAAGATTTTTGGCTCATTCTGTATTGGTAAATAGTGTATTGGTAAATAGGTGTAAATTGATGAAACTCGCCAATCACGTCGTAATACTCGACTTTGAAACCACAGGATTATCACCAGATAACGGTGACCGAGCCATAGAAATTGGTGCGGTTAAGTTAGTTAATGGTCAAATAGTCGATACTTTTCAGGAATTGATTAATCCTGGTCGGCGAGTCAATAGTTTTATTGAGCAATACACTGGTATTAGTAACGATATGCTCAAACATGCCCCAGCGTCCAAACAAGTCATGGGGCAGTTTGCTAAGTTTATTGATGGTTTTAATTTGGTGGCACACAATGCCAGCTTTGATAAAAAGTTTCTCGATGCCGAGTTTAGCCATAGCAAACTGTATTACACTGGTCAGTTTGCTTGCTCGTTATTATTATCAAGGCGGATAAGCCAAGATGCCCCCAACCATAAGCTTGGCACGCTTGTAGATCATCACCAGTTACCTAACGATGGTGTGTTTCACCGCGCTTTAGCCGATGCCACCATGACCAGCCATTTATGGTTACATCAAATAGATCTATTACAACTACAGCTGCCCAAGCAAGCTATTACCATTGATATGATCAATAAAATATCCAGCCTACCAAAAGCTCAAATTGCGCGTTATTTGCGAACGATGAGCTAGTTACAACTCTTGCGATAACTTATCGACCAGCAATCTCACTTTGGGTGATAAATGGCGATTATGCGGATACAAAGCCCAAATACCTTCTTTAGGTTGTTGAAAAGGTGCCAGCAATACCACTAACTGTCCCTCTGCTATAGCATCATTGACGTAATATCCCGGTAACTGCACAATCCCCAAACCACAAATAGCCGCATTTAATAAACTCAAACCACTACTACAGGCTAAAGATCCATGCACTTTTACCGTCTTGGGTTTACCTTGCTCAACAAAATGCCAATGAGACTGACTGCCGATTAAACAATTATGCTGACTTAACTCCGATAACGCATAAGGCGTACCGAATTTAGCGATATAACTCGGGGCTGCGCAAACATATTGGCTGCGACTCGTAAGTCGTTTTGCCATCATGGTTGAATTAGTTAACCGCCCTAACCTAATCGCCAAGTCATAACCACCATCCACTAAGTCAAGTTGCTGATTAGTCAGCTCACAAATCACTTCAATGTCAGGATATTGCTGCATAAAATCAATCACTATCGGCATGATAAACTTTTCACCGTAAGTCACTGGTGCAGTAATTCTAATAAGTCCTTGTGGCTTATCTTTTAAACTTGAAATAGCGCGTTCTGCTTCATCAAGACTGTTTAATACTTGGCGACAATGCTGATAATAGACCGTACCTTCTTCGGTTAACGATACTTTACGAGTGGTGCGATAAAATAATTTGGTGTTTAAACGGTTTTCAAGCTGACTAATTTGTCGACTCACTTGCGCGGTAGAAATACTCAAACGCTTGCCAGCCACAGTAAAGCTGTCCGTTTCGGCCACCGCCACAAATTCAAAAATGCCTTCCCACTTCATCATTATTACATTCTCGTAAAAGTCATTTGCAAAATAAGCTAATTATCATTCTATGATAAACAAATACAATGACTAAATACACTACACTGTAGTAATACCTCTTAACCATGTTGACCATGGTCGTTAATGTTAAGGAAATCATTTATGTCAGCACAATTTATTAAATCAAAAGCCGCTATTGCTTGGGGACCTGGCCAGCCACTATCGGTAGAAGAAGTCGACGTCATGTACCCAAAAGCAGGTGAAGTCATGGTACGTATTGTGGCATCTGGTGTTTGTCATACTGATGCTTTCACGCTTTCAGGTGATGATCCTGAAGGGGTATTCCCAGCGATTCTTGGTCATGAAGGTGGCGGTATTGTTCACATGGTAGGTGAAGGCGTTACTAGCGTACAAGTCGGCGATCATGTTATTCCGTTATACACAGCAGAATGTGGAGTATGTAAATTCTGTACTTCTGGTAAAACTAATCTTTGTAGTGCAGTACGTGAAACTCAAGGAAAAGGATTAATGCCAGACGGCACCACGCGTTTCTTTAAAGATGGTGAGCCAATTTTTCACTACATGGGCTGTTCAACATTTTCTGAGTACACCGTATTACCCGAAATATCATTAGCCAAAGTCAGTAAAGATGCGCCTTTAGAAGAAGTCTGTTTATTAGGTTGTGGTGTGACTACCGGTATGGGCGCTGTCTTGAAAACAGCTAAAGTTCAAAAAGGTGATACTGTCGCTATTTTTGGTTTAGGCGGTATTGGTCTATCGGCAATTATTGGTGCCACCATGGCTGGCGCCAGCCGAATTATTGGTATTGACCTTAACGAATCTAAATTCGAACTTGCCAAAAAATTAGGGGCAACAGACTGCATTAACCCTAAAAACTTTGATAAGCCGATTCAAGAAGTGATTGTAGAAATGACCGACGGTGGTGTCGATTTCTCATTTGAATGTATTGGTAACGTCAATGTAATGCGCAGTGCATTAGAATGCTGTCATAAAGGTTGGGGCGAGTCCGTCATTATTGGTGTAGCCGGTGCAGGCCAAGAAATATCAACCCGTCCATTCCAATTAGTTACTGGTCGCGTATGGCGTGGCAGTGCATTTGGTGGCGTTAAAGGACGCAGTGAATTACCGGGTATTGTTGAGCAATACCTAGCTGGCGAATTTAAACTTGACCACTTTATAACTCACACCATGGGTATTGAAGGCATTAATGATGCATTTGATTTAATGCACAAAGGTGAAAGTATTCGCAGCGTGATCCACTTTGCCAAGTAACACTTAATTTATCATGACAGATGCAGTTAAGTGTAAAACGACTTAACTGCGTTCTGACAAATAAGGACACATCATGACCATTGAAAGTATCAGCAGTACCAAAGCATTTGGTGGTTGGCATAAACAATACAGTCATCAATCAAGTACGCTTAATTGCACCATGCGGTTTGCTATTTACTTACCGCCACAAGCCGAAAGCCAAAAAGTGCCGGTTTTATATTGGTTGTCAGGGCTCACCTGTACTGATGAAAACTTTATGCAAAAAGCAGGTGCACAACGCATAGCAGCAGAGTTAGGCATGGCTATTGTCGCACCCGATACCAGCCCTCGAGGTGAAGGTGTTGCAGATGATACCGACGGCGCTTATGACTTTGGTTTAGGTGCAGGCTTTTATCTAAATGCCACCAAACCACCCTTTAGTCAGCATTACCAAATGTATGATTACGTGGTAAACGAATTGCCAGCACTGATTGAAGCCCATTTCCCAGTAACAGAGCAACGCAGTATTAGCGGCCACTCAATGGGTGGACATGGCGCGTTAACCATAGGATTAAAAAATCCGCACAGATATAACAGCCTGTCAGCATTTAGTCCGATTTGTCACCCAATGGACTGCCCATGGGGCATCAAAGCATTCCGTGGTTATTTAGGTGATGATCAGCAGCAATGGCAACAATACGATAGCTGCGAGTTAATGGCCAATAGCCAACAATTTGTGCCCACGCTGGTGGATCAAGGCAGTAATGACAACTTTTTAGACGAGCAGTTAAAACCACAAGCCTTAGTTCAAGTAGCTAAAGACAAAGGTTATCCGCTTGAACTAAGAATGCAGCCAGGTTATGACCACAGCTATTATTTTATCGCAACGTTTATTGAAGACCATCTGCGTTTTCATGCTAAACACTTAGCACTTAGCACTTAAATAAAATACAATATTTGATAGTTGTAATGAATCAATAAAAATGAAAACGAGCCATTTTGGCTCGTTTTTTTATACATTACAGTTAACGATTAGCATCTAACCGAGAGAAATAATCTTTTGCTGCAGCCCTAACTTTAGGAGCTAACAATAAAGCAGACGTCATCGTCGGTATCGCCATCAATGCATAAGCAGCATCAATAATATTCACAATTTCTTGCAAGCTGGCTGTCGCAGCAAACAAAATAGCTAATAAATAAAAGTACTGATAAAAACGAATACGTTTACGACCAAATAAAAAGGCAAAACATTGGCCACCATAAAATGCTTGAGTAAAAATGGTGCTAATACTAAAAAACACCACACATAAAATAAGCAAATATGGTCCAATACCTGGCATCGTAATTTCAAATGCCTGCGCCGATAAATTTACCCCTTCAGCATCAGTACCTTGCCACACACCCGAGATTAAAATAATCATCGCTGTTGCAGTGCAGACTAATAATGTATCAATAGCAGGGCCTAACATGGCCACTAAACCTTCTTTTACTGGTTCATTAGTTTTGGCACTGCCATGAGCCATAACCTCTGTACCAATTCCAGCCTCATTCGAAAATGCAGCTCGGCGAATACCAATTAACATTGTCCCTAAAATTCCGCCGCCAACCGAATTTAACGAAAATGCTTCACTGAAAATAAGACTAAAATAGCCAGGTACTTGCTCAATATTTGACACAATCACATAAGCGGCACAACTCATGTAAATTAAGATCATCATCGGCACAACTTTAGATGCTACGGTCGCAATACGCTTAATTCCACCAAGAATAACGCTTGCCACTATCACCATAACAACGATCCCTAAACTCAAATCAAGCCAAAAAGTCGATTGATCCGCCGGAAAATGACCCGGTTTAACAAATAACCACTCGCGAATTATCTGTACTAATTGATTTGAGTTAAACAGCGGGAAATTACCAATTAAGCCAACAACACAGAAAAATACCGCTAAAAAATGCCATTTTTTAGTTAACCCTTGAGTAATAATGTACATAGGGCCACCCTGTACATCACCATTTTCATCTTTACCACGATACATAATAGCCAAAGTACAAGTAAAAAACTTGGTCGCCATACCAACAATAGCGCTGATCCACATCCAGAAAATAGCTCCCGGACCACCGACCATAATAGCCACAGCAACACTACCAATATTTCCCATTCCCACGGTACCGGCCATAGCACTGGATAACGCCCCAGCATGGCTGATATGCCCTTCGGCGCCATCATCAGGATATTTACCTCTCACGACATTAATAGCGTGACCTATGTACCTAAAAGGCACAAAACGAGAATAAATAAGGAAGAATAAGCCACCGCCAACGAGTAAAATAAGCATGTGAGGACCCCATGCAAGGTCAGCTAGCTGTTTAGTAATATCAGCAAGATTCATTAAAACCTGTTGTTTTATTGTTAAATAGTAATTAAGAAAATACTGATATTACTCGCACAGCGCAATGAAAAATAAGCGTAAAATAGATGAATAAATTTAATAATTCGGAGTCAAGATGGCAAAAGTAGCATTATTAGTAGGCACAACATTAGGCTGTTCAGAATATGTTGCCGATGAAATGGCAGCTCAACTTGATGAGTTAAACCATCAAACAAAGGTATTTATTGAGCCTAATATAGATGAATTAGCAGATTTTCCAGTGTGGATCCTTGTATGTTCTACTCATGGAGCAGGCGATCTTCCCGACAACATAGTGCCATTTCATAAGCAATTAATGATCGAAATGCCCGATCTTAACCATATAAAGTTCGCTTTATGTGCAATTGGTGACTCTAGTTACGATACTTTCTGCCAAGGGCCAGAAAAAATAACCGCACTACTTTTACAAAATGGATCTAAAGCCATTGTGGATAAGATCCAAATCGATGTGCAACGAGACCCAATACCAGAAGAACCTGCTCTAGCGTGGTTATTGCAATGGCAACATCTTATCTAAGCATATAGATATCCGATCATTGTCTGCATAAATCGTGATCAACTCACAGATTAGATTATACTTATCCACAATATATTACTTATAAGTATAAGTTTGTGGATAAGCTATTATTTTTAGCGATCATAACTCTGTACTATTCACAGTCCGATCTGCTCAATGATCACCCTTGTGGATAACTACCCGATCTATCCCCATGTTATCTTGAGTTTGATCGCGATCAGATCACAGGTTAGTTTTAACTTTACCGTATGATTTTAAACAGAAATAAAAGTTATCAACAGAAAAGTCCGATCCTAATAATAAACATAATAAAAAGATCTATATAAAGATCTTAAGATCTATTAAGCAAACCGCATCTTGATCAATCAATGAAAAATGATCGTTCACGTTCAGACGAGCAAGTGCTAAAATGATCCAATCGAAAAAAGAATAAATTCGAATTTAACTTTCTTAGCTATCAAAGGTCAGATAATGCATTTTCATGAACGGTTTGATGTAATTGTTGTTGGTGGTGGTCATGCCGGAACTGAAGCAGCACTTGCAGCTGCAAGAATGGGCTCAAAAACATTATTGTTGACCCATAACATCGACACACTTGGCCAAATGTCTTGTAATCCTGCAATAGGCGGGATTGGTAAAGGCCACTTGGTAAAAGAAATTGACGCCTTAGGTGGAGCAATGGCAACCGCCACTGACTTTGCAGGTATTCAATTTAGAACATTAAATTCAAGCAAAGGTCCTGCCGTTCGTGCAACACGTGCCCAGGCAGACAGAGCGCTGTATCGTCAAAAAATCCAACATATATTACAAAACCAACCTAATTTACGTATATTCCAACAGGCTGTTGATGACTTAGTTGTTGAAAGCGATAAAGTTGTTGGTGTAGTAACACAAATGGGTTTAGCTTTCGAAGCACCAGCAATTGTGTTAACAACCGGTACATTCTTAAGTGGTAAAATCCATATTGGTATGCAGAATTACAGTGGTGGTCGCGCAGGTGATCCACCGGCAATTGCATTAGCTAATAGATTACGTGAATTAAATATCCGTGTTGGCCGTTTAAAAACTGGGACACCACCACGTATCGATGCTAATACCATTGATTTTACACAAATGACTGAGCAAAAAGGTGACACACCACTGCCAGTAATGTCATTTGTTGGTGATGTTAGTCAGCATCCAAGACAAGTTTCATGTTTTATCACTCATACCAATGAGAAAACCCACGATATTATTCGTGGAGGACTTGATCGTAGCCCTATGTATTCAGGTGTTATAGAAGGGATTGGACCGCGTTATTGTCCGTCTATCGAAGACAAGATCCACCGTTTTGCAGATAAATCATCACATCAGATATTTATTGAGCCTGAAGGCCTAAGCACTAATGAAATTTATCCAAACGGTATCTCAACCAGTTTACCGTTTGACGTACAGTTAAATTTAGTCCGTTCAATTAAAGGCATGGAAAACGCTGAAATTATGCGTCCTGGCTATGCTATTGAATATGATTACTTTGATCCACGCGATCTTAAAAACTCATTAGAAACTAAAGCCATCGAAGGACTTTATTTCGCTGGTCAAATTAACGGTACTACTGGTTATGAAGAAGCCGGAGCTCAAGGTTTACTTGCTGGGATGAATGCATCACTGCAAGTTCAAGGCAAAGCAGCTTGGTGTCCTCGTCGTGATGAAGCTTATTTAGGTGTTTTAGTTGACGATTTATCAACCTTAGGTACAAAAGAACCATACCGCATGTTTACCAGCCGTGCGGAATATCGTTTATTACTTCGTGAAGATAATGCCGATTTACGTTTGACTGAAAAAGGCCGTGAATTAGGCTTAGTTGATGACAAGCGATGGGAATCATTTATTGCCAAAAGAGAATCGATCGAATTAGAACTTCAGCGCTTGCGCAGCCAATGGGTTCACCCAAATTCAGCTTTATTAGGGGTACTTAATCCACAATTAAACACCCCCTATTTCACGTGAAGCATCATTTGAAGACTTGCTACGCCGTCCTGAAATGGATTATGCAAAGCTTATGTCATTAGAGGGTTTTGGTCCTGGACTTGAAGATCAACAAGCAGCTGAACAAGTACAAATTCAAGTTAAGTACTCTGGTTACATTCAGCGTCAGCAAGATGAAATTGATAAAGCGATCCGTCATGAAAACTCATTATTGCCACTTGATCTGGATTATCAAGAAGTGCCTGGTTTATCAAATGAAGTGATCGCAAAACTCAATAATCATAAACCTGACACAGTTGGACAAGCATCACGGATCTCAGGCATTACTCCTGCAGCGATCTCAATTTTGCTAGTACATTTGAAAAAACGAGGATTATTGCGAAAAATCGCATAAATATAGTTATTTTTTCAACTCAATACCACAAGGGAAGCCATAAGGCTTCCCTTAGTGCTTTTACGGCTTCATAATAACTGCCGTCTTTATCATGCAACCTACGAGGCTTTCTGTGTTATCTGCCCAACTTAAAACCTATTTAGCTGAAATGAATATGTCGGCCACTGAATTACAACAAAAACAATTAATAGGTTTTGTTGAAATGCTTGATAAATGGAATAAGGCTTATAATCTCACCGCCGTTCGTGATCCTGAGCAAATGTTAATCCGTCATGTTATGGACAGTTTAACCGTTTCTCCTTATCTTGAAGGACAACGTTTTATCGATGTGGGAACTGGCCCTGGTTTACCCGGGATCCCATTAGCGATTATGAATCCAGATAAGCAGTTTGTGTTGTTAGACAGTTTAGGTAAACGGATCCGTTTTCAAAAACAGGTTCAATTTGAATTAAAAATTAATAATATTACCTCGGTAGAAAGCCGTGTTGAAGCTTATAACCCAGAGATTAAATTTGATGGTGTGTTAAGTCGAGCATTTGCATCTATTCAAGATATGCTCAGTTGGTGTCATCATTTACCGACTGAGAAAGGCACTTTTTATGCGTTAAAAGGCCAGTTAAATCAGCAAGAATTACAAGATATGCCAACAGGATTTTTGTTGGTAGAAACCATTGTATTGCATGTACCAACGTTAGATGAACAGCGACATTTATTAAAAATTGCTAAGCAATAACTCGCATTTCTTTCGCTAATTAAGCTAACCGGACATCAATAACTTTAAGACAGGATGACATTGTGGGTAAAATCATTGCCGTAGCCAACCAGAAAGGTGGCGTTGGAAAAACAACAACTTGCGTTAATTTAGCCGCATCACTTGCCGCCACAAAGCGTAAAGTGTTGTTGATCGATTTAGATCCTCAAGGTAATGCGACTATGGGCAGTGGTGTCGATAAATATGAAGTCGATAACACCGCTTATGAATTATTAGTCGAAGAAAAACCCTTTGCCGAAATAGTCATTAAAAATACCATAGGTAAATATGATTTGATCGCGGGTAATGGTGATGTCACTGCTGCTGAAATTAAATTAATGGAATTTTATGCGCGTGAGATCCGTTTACGCAACGCATTAGCACCGATCAAAGATGATTATGACTTTATCTTTATTGACTGCCCTCCATCACTCAATATGTTAACTGTAAATGCCATGTCGGCTGCTGATTCTGTACTTGTGCCAATGCAATGCGAATATTATGCCTTAGAAGGCTTAACGGCATTAATTGACACTATTACCAAGCTAGGCGCCATGGTTAACCCTACATTAAGCATAGAAGGCATTTTGCGGACTATGTATGATCCGCGTAATCGTTTATCTAATGATGTATCTGATCAACTCAAACAGCATTTTGGTGAGAAAGTGTATCGCACTGTCATACCGCGAAATGTTCGTTTAGCTGAAGCACCTAGTTTTGGTGCACCTGCCATGTATTACGACAAATCAAGTGCCGGAGCCAAAGCCTATTTAGCCCTGGCAGGTGAAATAATCCGTCGTGCAGAACAGCAAACTCAACCAAAACAAGCGTAGGATACAAAAATGACCATAAAAAAACGCGGTTTAGGTAAAGGCTTGGATGCCTTATTAAGCCACAGTAATACTGCTAGTCGTAAAAATGATCAAGTAGAAGAGCAGCAATCTGCAACGTTAAATGACTTACTACACCTTGATCTTGATTTATTACAACCAGGTAAATATCAACCACGTAAAGATATGTCGCCAGAAGCACTAGAAGAGCTAGCTGAATCAATTCGTGCTCAAGGTGTTATACAACCTATTATTATTCGTAAAATATCTGCAACTAATTATGAAATTATTGCCGGTGAACGTCGTTGGCGTGCCGCTCAACTAGCCAAACTTGATAAAGTACCGTGTATTGTAAAGCAAGTAGCTGATGATGCTGCGGTCGCTATCGCGCTAATTGAGAATATTCAACGTGAAGATTTAAATGCAATGGAAGAAGCCATTGCCTTGCAACGATTATTAGAAGAATTTGAATTAACCCATCAACAAGTGGCTGATGCAGTTGGTAAATCCCGTGTTAGTGTGTCTAATTTATTGCGTTTAAATAGCCTTAATGAGCCTGTTAAACGTTTGTTGGAAAATGGTGATATCGACATGGGCCACGCGCGGGCTTTATTGGCGGTAGAAGGCGATGAACAGACTAATTTAGCTCGATTAGTGGCCTCAAAAGAAATGACTGTTCGAGAAACTGAACGATTAGTTAATAAAGCCCTAAATCCGGCTAAAGACGCCGAAACACCAGCTAAAGATCATGATGTTAGTCGTTTAGAACAAGAGTTAATTGAAAGACTCGGTGCCAAGGTTGCCATCAATCATGGCAGTAAAGGTAAAGGCAAAATTGTAATAAATTACCAGAATCTAGCTGAATTAGACGGAATTTTAAGTAAAATCCGCTGAAATGTGCAACAAACCAATTTCATTAGTAAGTTTGTGACATAGCTCTAATTTTAGTTTTTGATTATTTAGCGCTGAATCGTGCGTAAAATCGTTGTTTTACTATCATCAAAGTTGCAAACAAAGCGCGAAAAGGTATACTTTGCAGGCTTTTTGAATCTTAAGGCTAGTTTAATATATTAAATTTAACATTAGGACCGCGAAAGGCAATAATGCGGAGATATGAAGTTGGGTAATGTTTTAGCGCGTCGTGGCAGGTTAGCAGCCTATAAATTAGTGCTGGTACAAGCGACAGTCGCGTGTATTATTTCAACACTATTTTTCGTTATGTGGGGAGCACAGTATGGCCTATCTGCGCTAGCAGGTGGCGTAATTGCTGTACTTCCTAATTTTGTATTCGCAACCCTAGCTTTCTCACATAGTGGGGCAAGCTCTGCAGCAAAAGTGATTAAAAGCTTTTACTGGGGGGAAGCGGTAAAGATGCTATTAACCATTGCATTATTTTCGTTAGTGTTTATCAATATAAAAGTTGGATTTATGCCGCTTTTTACCTGTTACTCATTAGTGTTAGTTGTACATTGGATAGCACCTTTATATTTCAAGCAAAGTTAAGTGGGATGAATCATGTCTGCAACTGGTGAAGAAATGACACAGCAGAGCTATATCCAACATCACCTTACCAATCTAACAGTTGGTGAAGGATTTTGGACTTGGAACATTGATTCGTTGCTCTTTTCGGTTGGGCTTGGAATGTTGTTCTTATGGCTGTTTTACCGTGCCGGCAAAAAAGCGACCACAGGCGTTCCTGGCAAATTTCAATGTTTTGTCGAGATGATTGTTGAGTTCGTTGATAGCAGTGTGAAAGAAACTTTTCACGGCCGCAATCCTGTTATTGCGCCTTTAGCTCTGACAATTTTCGTCTGGATTTTCATGATGAACTTCATGGATATGATCCCAGTCGATTGGTTACCTTCACTGGCTTTATTAGCTGGTGTTCCATACCTAAAAGTTGTCCCGACTACAGACGTTAACATTACCTTCAGCTTAGCTCTTGGTGTGTTTGTGCTGATTATTTATTACAGCATTAAAGTCAAAGGTGTTTCAGGTTTTGTTAAAGAACTAACATTTCAGCCTTTTAACCATTGGGCAATGATACCCGTCAACTTATTATTAGAAACAGTAACTTTAGTTGCGAAGCCGATTTCATTGGCTCTACGACTATTTGGTAACTTGTACGCTGGTGAGTTGATATTTATCCTTATTGCATTGATGTACGGTTCTAACGTGGCGTTATCTGCTCTAGGTGTAGGATTACAACTAGGTTGGTTAATTTTCCATATTTTAGTTATTACTTTACAAGCATTTATTTTCATGATGTTGACCATTGTTTATTTAAGCATGGCGCATGAAGATCACTAAGGGTAACCGAAAATTTTTTTGACCTAAATCATTAATAACAACGATTTAGAATATTGGAGATAGATATGGAAACTGTATTAGGAATGACGGCAATTGCTGTTGCTCTACTCATTGGTATGGGTGCATTAGGAACAGCTATTGGTTTCGGCCTTTTAGGTGGAAAGTTTTTAGAAGGTGCAGCTCGTCAGCCAGAAATGGCGCCTATGTTACAAGTTAAAATGTTCATCGTAGCGGGTCTTCTAGATGCCGTAACTATGATTGGTGTAGGTATTGCGCTATTTATGCTATTTACTAACCCATTGGGTGCAATGCTTTAACTAACGCTTCTGTCTTTAATCTAACTAGGAGGCTGTTGTGAATTTCAACGCTACCCTATTCGGTCAGACGGTTGCCTTTATTCTCTTCGTGTGGTTTTGCATGAAGTTTGTATGGCCTCCGTTGATGAATGCCATCGAAGAACGCCAGAAGAAAATTGCTGATGGTCTGGCTGATGCCGGCCGTGCAGCAAAAGATCTAGAGTTAGCACAAATTAAAGCTACTGAGCAACTAAAAGAAGCAAAAGTAACTGCCAACGAAATTATTGAGCAAGCTAATAAGCGTAAGGCTCAAATCGTTGAAGAAGCTAAAGTTGAAGCGCAAACTGAGCGAGCTAAAATTATCGCTCAGGGTCAAGCAGAAATTGAAAACGAACGTAATCGCGTGAAAGATGATTTGCGTAAGCAAGTTGCTCTACTAGCTATCGCTGGTGCAGAGAAAATTCTTGAACGCGTGATAGATCCAGAAGCCCACAGTGACATAGTTAATAAACTTGTTGCTGAAATTTGATTAAGGGAGTTGAGTTATGGCTGAATTAAGCACCATCGCTCGCCCTTACGCAAAGGCAGCTTTTGATTTTGCTGTTGAGCATAAAGCAGTAGAAAGTTGGACAGAAATGTTAACTTTCGCTTCATTGGTAAGTGAAAACGAATCAATAAAGCCACTGCTTAATGGTACTCTCGCGAGTACACAACTTGCCTCACTTTTTATAAAAGTATGCGGTGAGCAAGTCAATGAGCAAGGTCAAAACCTGATAAAGGTAATGGCTGAAAACGGTCGTTTAGGGATACTGTCAACAGTATCGCTACTTTTTGCTGAATACCGTAATGAGTGGGCAAAAGAAGTTGAAGCCGATGTGGTTTCTGCTACTGAGCTAAGCTCTGAGCAACAGCAGCAAATTAGTGTTTCTTTAGAGAAACGTCTCGCACGCAAAGTTAAGCTGAATTGCAGCATCGACGCATCGCTTATTGGCGGTGTAATTATTAAATCAGGCGACCTAGTCATTGATGGCTCGGTAAGCGGTAAGTTATCGCGTTTGTCTGAAAAGCTGCAGTCGTAATTGGGAGTTTGAGCATGCAACTGAATTCCACTGAAATCAGCGATCTGATTAAGCAGCGGATCCAGCAGTTCGACGTCGTTAGTGAAGCTCGCAACGAAGGTACAATCGTTGCAGTAAGTGACGGCATCATTCGCATTAACGGCCTAGCCGATGTAATGCAAGGTGAAATGATCGAACTGCCTGGTGGCTGTTTTGCAATCGCGTTGAATTTAGAACGTGATTCTGTCGGCGCCGTAGTAATGGGGCCTTATGCTAATTTAGCAGAAGGCGATAAAGTAAGAACCACTGGTCGTATTCTTGAAGTACCGGTGGGTCGTGGTCTACTTGGCCGCGTTGTTAACACTCTAGGTGAGCCTATTGACGGAAAAGGACCTATCGACAACGATGGTTTCTCTCCTGTTGAAGTGATTGCCCCAGGTGTTATTGAACGTAAGTCAGTATCACAACCAATTCAAACTGGTTATAAAGCCGTTGATGCCATGATCCCTATTGGTCGTGGTCAACGTGAATTGATTATTGGTGACCGTCAGACTGGTAAAACAGCGATGGCAATCGATGCAATTATCAACCAGAAAGAGTCAGGCATTAAGTGTGTCTATGTAGCTATTGGTCAGAAAGCTTCTACCATCGCTAACGTAGTACGCAAGCTTGAAGAACATGGTGCATTAGCTAACACTATTGTTGTTGTTGCCTCAGCTTCTGAAGCTGCCGCACTACAATATTTAGCGCCATATTCTGGTTGTTCTATGGGTGAATACTTCCGTGACCGCGGTGAAGATTCTTTAATCGTATATGATGATTTGTCTAAGCAAGCAGTTGCTTATCGTCAAATTTCACTACTATTAAAGCGTCCACCAGGACGTGAAGCATACCCAGGTGATGTTTTTTATCTACACTCTCGTTTATTAGAGCGTGCTTCACGCGTAAACGTGAATTATGTAGAAAAGTTCACTAAAGGTGCAGTAACAGGTAAAACCGGTTCGTTAACCGCTTTGCCTATTATTGAAACCCAAGCTGGTGATGTATCAGCGTTCGTACCGACTAACGTAATTTCTATTACAGATGGTCAAATCTTCCTTGAGACTGATTTGTTTAACTCTGGACTACGTCCAGCAGTTAACCCAGGTATTTCAGTTTCTCGTGTTGGTGGTGCTGCGCAGACTAAAATCATCAAGAAACTGTCTGGCGGTATTCGTACTGCACTTGCACAGTATCGAGAGCTTGCTGCGTTCTCACAGTTTGCGTCTGATTTAGATGATGCAACTCGTGCTCAACTTGAGCATGGTGAGCGTGTAACCGAATTAATGAAGCAAAAGCAATATGCTCCTATGAGCGTTGCTGCCCAGTCTGTGTCTATTTTCGCAGCTGAAAAAGGCTACCTTAAAGGTGTTGCTTTAAATGAAATCGGTCGCTTCGAGGCCTCTCTGCTTTCATACATGAACAGTCAACATGCTGACCTAATGAACACCATCAATGCTACTGGCGATTATAACGCTGATATCGAAGGTGAGTTAAAGGCAGGCATGGACAAGTTCATTGAAACCCAAACCTGGTAATAATGAACACGGGGTGTCATTAGGCACCTCAGGTCCCAGATTGGAGAGTAGAGATGGCCAGCGCTAAAGAGATTAAAACCAAGATCGCGAGTGTTAAAAATACTCAGAAGATCACTTCCGCTATGGAAATGGTTGCCGCCAGCAAAATGCGCAGAGCGCAAGAACGCATGGCAGCTAGCCGTCCATATGCAGAAAATATGCGTAAGGTGATCGGTCACGTAGCGCAAGGTACTCTCGAGTATAAACACCCCTATTTAGAGGTGAGAGATGCCAAGCGGGTTGGTTACATTGTTGTAGCAACCGACCGTGGCCTTTGTGGTGGTTTGAACGTCAACCTCTTTAAAAAGGTTGTGTCAGACGTTAAAAAATGGAAAGAACAAGGTGCAGACGTTGAGTTTTGCCCAATTGGTGCCCGTTCTGTTCAGTTTTTTAAAAGCTTTGGTGGTGAAGTTTCCGCCCATGCATCAGGTTTAGGCGATGCGCCAAAACTTGTTGATTTGATTGGCACAGTACGTGTCATGTTAAAAGCTTACAACGAAGGTAAATTGGATCGTCTGTACATTGTGTTTAACAAGTTTGTTAATACAATGACCCAGACTCCGGTGATCGAACAGCTGCTACCTTTACCTAAGTCAGATGAAGAAGTAGCTAGTTATCCTTGGGATTATATTTACGAGCCAGATCCAAAAGAAGTTTTAGATCTATTGTTAACTCGTTATGTAGAGTCTCAAGTATATCAAGGTGTTGTTGAGAATATTGCCTCTGAACAAGCTGCCCGTATGGTAGCTATGAAGGCGGCAACAGACAACGCTGGCGAAATGATCGATGATTTGCAACTCGTCTATAACAAGGCCCGTCAGGCTGCGATTACGCAAGAACTGTCGGAAATTGTATCAGGCGCTGCAGCGGTTTAGGTTTAGGTAACGAAATCAAGTTTAGAGGATTAATCATGAGCACAGGTACTGTTGTCCAAGTAATTGGCGCGGTTGTGGACGTAGAGTTTCCACAAGATTCTGTACCTCGAGTATATGACGCTCTGAAGATCACTGGTGAAGGCGCCTGTAATGGTTTGGTGCTGGAAGTTCAGCAGCAACTAGGTGGTGGTGTTGTTCGTACCATCGCTATGGGTTCTTCTGATGGTCTGCGTCGTGGTCTAGAGGTAGCAAACTCAGGTTCACCAATTACTGTTCCGGTAGGGGTTGCAACCCTTGGCCGTATTATGAACGTATTGGGTGAGCCTATCGATGAAGCGGGTCCTATTGGTGAAGAAGAGCGTTATGTTATTCACCGTGCAGCCCCTTCATACGAAGATCAGTCAAATTCAACTGAGCTATTAGAGACGGGTATCAAGGTTATCGACCTTGTTTGTCCTTTCGCTAAAGGTGGTAAAGTCGGTCTGTTCGGTGGTGCTGGTGTTGGTAAAACAGTCAACATGATGGAACTGATTAACAACATCGCTAAAGCTCACTCTGGTCTTTCTGTTTTCGCTGGTGTTGGTGAGCGTACCCGTGAGGGTAACGACTTCTACTACGAGATGGAAGATTCAGGCGTATTAGACAAAGTAGCCATGGTTTATGGTCAGATGAACGAGCCTCCAGGTAACCGTTTACGCGTAGCGTTAACTGGCCTGAGTATCGCTGAAAAGTTCCGTGACGAAGGTCGTGACGTATTGTTGTTCGTGGACAACATTTACCGTTACACCTTAGCGGGTACTGAAGTATCTGCACTACTAGGTCGTATGCCTTCTGCAGTAGGTTATCAGCCAACACTAGCTGAAGAGATGGGTGTTCTTCAAGAACGTATCACTTCAACTAAGTCTGGTTCGATTACTTCTGTACAAGCAGTATATGTACCTGCGGATGACTTAACTGATCCGTCACCAGCTACAACCTTCGCTCACTTAGATGCGACTGTTGTATTGTCTCGTCAAATTGCATCTTTGGGTATTTACCCAGCGGTTGACCCATTGGATTCGACTTCACGTCAGTTAGATCCACAGGTTGTTGGCCAAGAGCATTATGATGTTGCAAACGGTGTACAAACTGTATTACAGCGTTATAAAGAGCTGAAAGACATTATTGCTATCTTGGGTATGGATGAATTGTCAGATGATGACAAAACCATGGTATTCCGAGCACGTAAGATTGAGCGTTTCTTATCTCAACCTTTCTTCGTAGCAGAAGTCTTCACTGGTTCTCCAGGTAAGTACGTTTCTCTTAAAGACACAATTCGTGGCTTCAAGGGTATCTTGGAAGGTGAGTTCGATCACATCCCAGAGCAAGCGTTCTACATGGTTGGCTCAATCGATGAAGCTGTCGAAAAAGCTAACAAAAAGAAATAACTAGGCCGTAAAGCTTAGTTCTTTAAGGAGAACTTGATGGCAGCCAAAACAGTCCAACTTGATATTGTTAGTGCCGAAAACAGCATCTTCCATGGCCAAGTTAGCTTTTTAGAAGTTAATGGTGCTGAAGGTGAGTTAGGTATTATGCCTAACCATGTTGCGTTACTGACAAAAATCAAGCCTGGTATGGCGCGCTTTATCAAGCAAGATGGCAGTGAAGAAGTGTTGTATTTATCAGGTGGTTTACTTGAAGTACAACCTACTGCAATTTCAGTGCTTGCTGATGTAGCATTACGTGCCGATGATATTGATGAGAAAGCTGCTTTAGAAGCCAAAGAACGTGCAGAGCAAGCAATTGCTAATGCCGGTACTGACTTCAATTATGAAGCTGCTGCAATCGAATTAGCCAAATCTATGGCTCAATTACGTGTTGTTGAATGCATCAAGAAAAATATCACCAGATAATCTGATTATTTGACGCTTAAAAGGCGACTCTTACGAGTCGCCTTTTTTATTGCCTATTACTGGCTAACTTAGCGCCTTTATTTTCACTTTGGTTCGTATTCCGCTAAAATGTCTGCAAATCTCTATCTGTTCATTAAAGGAATGCTCAATGTCGTTAAATGTTGTGATCTTAGCTGCAGGAAAAGGAACTCGGATGCGCTCAGATCTGCCTAAAGTGCTGCATCCCATTGCCCATAAAAGTATGGTGCAACATGTTATTGATACTGCCAATTCTTTAGGGTCATCGGCTATTCAGTTAGTGTATGGCTATGGTGCAGATAAATTACAAGCGGCTTTAGGTGAGCAAGCATTAAATTTGGTATTGCAAGCAGAACAACTCGGTACTGGCCATGCCGTTGCCCAAGCTAATCCAAATATTAACGACGACGACACGGTATTGATTCTTTATGGTGATGTGCCACTAATTCAACAATCAACCTTAGAAGCTTTATTGGCCGTTCGTCCTGCTAATGGTCTTGCTATCTTAACGGTCAATTTACCTAATCCAACAGGTTATGGTCGTATCGTTCGTGAACAGGGTAAAGTCGTCGGAATTATTGAGCAAAAAGATGCTAATGCTGAACAGTTAGCCATTAACGAAGTAAATACCGGCATTATGGCGGTACCCGGTAAGCAGTTAAAAGCATGGTTAAATCGTTTATCTAATAATAATGCTCAAGGCGAATACTATTTAACTGACATTATCGCTATGGCTAATGCCGATGGTGTTGAAATTACTACCTCACAACCACAATCAGCTATTGAAGTTGAAGGTGCTAATAACCGCGTACAACTTGCGCAGTTAGAGCGAGCTTACCAAGCTCGAGCTGCTGAAAAAATGATGCTTGAAGGCGCTAATTTACGCGACCCTGCCCGTATTGATATTCGCGGTAACGTGACCGTTGGTATGGATGTGATGATTGATGTTAACGTTATTTTTCAAGGTCAAGTGACCTTAGGTAATAACGTCACAATTGGTGCTGGTGCTATTTTGATTGATTGCGACATTGCCGATAATGCCGAAATTAAACCTTATACTATCGTTGAAGGCGCTAAGCTTGGACAAGCTGCGAGCGCAGGACCTTTTGCTCGCTTACGCCCAGGGGCAGAGCTTAAAGAAGATGCTCATATAGGCAACTTTGTTGAAATTAAAAAGAGTGTATTAGGTAAAGGTTCAAAAGCAGGCCACTTGGCTTATTTAGGCGATGCACAAATTGGCGCAGGCGTTAATATCGGTGCCGGTACGATTACCTGTAACTATGACGGTGCCAATAAGTTTATTACTACTATTGAGGATGGTGTATTCGTCGGTAGTGATACCCAGTTAGTTGCGCCTGTTACCATAGGCAAAAATGCCACGTTAGGTGCCGGCTCAACCATAACCAAAGATGTAGCAGAAAATGAACTGGTGATTACACGCGTTAAACAGCGTCATATTACCGGTTGGCAACGGCCGATTAAAATAAAAAAATAAGCTTTAATATTCTAAAATCTAAAAGCCTCTGCATATGTCAGAGGCTTTTTTTGTACTTTTATTTCAATTTTTGAGCGATAAGATCTAGATAAAGTTTCATTTGGTGCTAAAATATCTTTCGTTTCGAAACTTATGTGAAAGATAGTTAATTTAAATGACTAAACGTAACACCCAGCAACGTCGCCACTCGATTATTAAATTGGTTAATGAACAAGGCGAAGTCAGTGTCGATGAGCTAGCAAATCTATTTGCCACTTCAGAAGTCACTATTCGCAAAGACTTAGCCATGCTTGAAACTCATGGGCTATTGTTACGACGTTATGGTGGGGCGGTGCCTGTACCTCAAGAAATGACTCAAATTACCAATGAACAACTGTCTTTAAACAAGCAAGCTATTGCAGCTAAAGCCGCTGAGCTTATTCGTGATCATAACCGAATTATTATTGACAGCGGCAGTACGACTTCAGGTCTTGTGCAACAGCTAAATGACAAGCGCGGCTTGGTGGTGATGACTAATTCATTGCAATTGGCAAACGCCATTCATGAACTTGAAAATGAGCCGACATTATTGATGACCGGTGGCACCTGGGACCCTCACTCAGAGTCTTTTCAGGGCCAAGTGGCAGAGCAAGTATTACGTTCATATAACTTTGACCAACTTTTTATCGGTGCCGACGGCATTGATCTCGATCGTGGCACCACCACATTTAACGAACTAACCGGCTTAAGTAAAGTAATGGCTGAAATGTCTCGTGAAGTCGTGGTGTTATTAGAGTCGACTAAAATTGGCCGACGGATCCCTAATCTAGAATTACCTTGGGATGTGGTTAATGTCTTAGTTACCGACGACAACATCACCCAAGAAGCCGTTAACACTATTTCAGCGCATGGCGTCAGAGTCATACTCGCGCCATACACTAAGTAAACAAAATTAAATTGAAACAGTAAAGGAAACAACTAACATGTGTGGAATCGTAGGCGCAGTGGCGCAAAGGGATGTTGCAGAAATTTTAGTAGAGGGCTTACGTCGTCTAGAATACCGTGGTTATGACTCAGCTGGCATTGCTGTTATCCATCAAGGTGAGTTAAGCCGTACTCGCCGCGTTGGTAAAGTACAAGAGTTGTCGTCTGCACTTGATGCCGCACCGTTAAGTGGCGGCACCGGTATTGCCCATACTCGTTGGGCAACTCATGGTGAGCCAAGCGAACGCAATGCACACCCACATTTATCTGAAGGTGATATTGCCGTTGTTCATAACGGTATTATTGAAAACCACGGTAAATTGCGCCAGATGTTAAAAGGTTTAGGTTATGTATTTTCATCAGACACCGACACCGAAGTTATTTGTCACCTTGTTCATCATGAACTAAAGACAGCAGCGACATTATTAGTGGCAGTACAAGCGACAGTAAAACAGCTTGAAGGTGCCTATGGTACAGTTGTTATCGACCGTCGTGATAGCGAACGTATGGTTGTTGCCCGTAGCGGAAGCCCATTAGTGATTGGTTACGGTTTAGGTGAAAACTTTGTTGCCTCTGATCAACTAGCACTGTTACCTGTAACACGTTCATTTGCCTTTTTAGAAGAAGGTGACGTTGCTGAAATTACGCGCCGTGAAGTTAACATTTTTGACGTTAATGGCAACGCCGTTCAGCGCGAAATGAAAGAGTCTGAAGTGACTCATGATGCCGGTGACAAAGGTGAATACCGTCACTACATGCTGAAAGAGATTTACGAGCAACCAACCGCCATTACACATACTCTAGAGGGTCGTATTGCGGGGGGTAAGGTTTTAGATTCAGCTTTTGGTGAAAATGCTGCTGAATTTTTAAAAGACATTAAACACGTGCAAATTATTGCCTGCGGTACCAGTTATCATGCGGGTATGGCCGCGCGTTACTGGTTAGAGGATTGGGCTGGCGTATCGTGTAATGTTGAAATTGCATCTGAGTTCCGTTATCGCAAGTCGCACTTATTCCCAAATAGCTTATTAGTGACTATTTCACAGTCTGGTGAAACAGCTGATACATTAGCGGCAATGCGCCTAGCAAAAGAAATGGGCTACAAAGCCACCTTAACTATTTGTAACTCAGCTGGTTCATCGTTAGTCCGTGAATCTGACATGGCTTACATGATGAAAGCTGGCGTAGAAATTGGTGTTGCATCAACTAAAGCCTTTACCGTTCAACTAGCTGGCTTGTTAATGTTAACAACGGTTATTGGCCGTCATAATGGCATGTCTAGCGACATGGAAGCGGCTATTACTCAAAGCTTGTTATCAATGCCAGCAAAAGTAGAACAAGCACTTGGCTTAAATGATGCAATTGCAGAATTAGCAGAAGACTTTGCCGACAAACAACATGCATTATTCTTAGGCCGTGGTGATCAATACCCCATCGCTATGGAAGGGGCATTAAAGCTAAAAGAGATTTCATATATTCACGCAGAAGCTTACGCATCTGGTGAGTTAAAGCACGGTCCATTAGCTTTGATTGATGCCGATATGCCAGTTATCGTGGTTGCGCCAAACAATGAATTACTCGAAAAGCTTAAATCGAACGTTGAAGAAGTGCGTGCTCGTGGCGGACTAATGTATGTGTTTGCCGATGTTGATGCTGAGTTTGAATCAGACGACACCATGAAAGTTATCCAGGTACCACATTGTGATCAGTTCATGGCACCGTTAATTTACACTATTCCATTACAGTTATTGTCATATCATGTGGCATTAATTAAAGGTACTGATGTAGACCAACCACGAAATTTGGCTAAATCAGTTACAGTTGAATAAGATTTTGATTTAATTGTTTATTTTAATAAAAACGGTTTCTTAGGAAGCCGTTTTTATTGGGTGAAATAATATTATAGCGTAATGGGATAATTGACCATTAATAGTCTGGTTGTTAAATCTGTCTATTTCGATAGGGGCATTTTATTCCCGACGAAGATTATCGCCGCCCCAGTTTTAAATGGGGTTTAGCTAATTAAAGATACTATTGGAGTCGTTGAAGGCTATTGAGGATTGTTTAAATATGGCTATTAAGCTGTCTCGGCAGCCAGTTAACTACGTCACAAGCAAGGTATTATCAAAGCATTGATTGGTTACTATTGTGTGCTGGCTTAAATCGTTCAGCACAACAGAATCGGGGGCGTGGAATGTATCCTATGCCCCCGACAGTGATTAATTGCTTAGTAATTGCTTAGTAATTAGTTAGGTAGTAGCACTGTGTCAATCACGTGGATGACGCCGTTGCTAGCGTTAACATCTGTCATGATAACTTTTGCATTGTTTACCATCACATTACCGTCTTTTACTTCAATGGTAACTGTTTGTCCTTCAACTGTTGTTGCGCTATCTAGCTTAACTACATCAGCAGCTAACACTTTGCCAGCTACAACATGATAAGTTAATACCGCGACAAGCTTATCTTTGTTCTCTGGTTTTAGTAGCATTTCTACAGTGCCTTCAGGCAACTTTGCAAATGCATCATCTGTTGGTGCAAATACCGTAAATGGACCTTCGCCTTTCAGCGTTTCAACAAGTCCTGCCGCTTTAACTGCAGCTACGAGAGTGGTAAACGAGCCATTTTCAACCGCTACATCAACAATGTCTTTTTTCATACCATGATGTTCGGCATAAGAAACAGATGAGAACGCTAAACTAGCCACTACAAGAGTCAGTATCGTAGATATTTTCTTTAACATTTTATCTTCCTTTTAGGTGTGTACCATTTTGAGTTCAGCATTAGTTACGCAGTAGTTAATCAACTAGATCAATTTTGTTTCAATGAACTTGTGAGATGACGTTGTGTGCACTTAGGGGGTCAATACCACTGAAATAAGTCTAATTGCATAAAGCTGACAGGAAGATATAACGATGGTGATATTCATCATGGATGTTTTTATGGGTCGGTATTCTGAATATTGTCTTAGCTGTACTTGGTTTAGATACCATTTCAGCGATAGTGAGTCTTGCGCTATTAGTTCCAAGTCTTAGTATTGCAGCTAGAAGGTTACATGACACTGGCCGTTCTGGCTGGTGGCAATTAATACTATTAATCCCAATTATTGGTTTAATTGTTCTGATTGTTTTCTTAGCTCAAGACAGCCATGATGTAAATGATTACGATGTTAACCTTAAGTTGGGTGTTCCAACATAAAACCGATCAAGATATCGTGAGGCGGCTAATACTCATGTTGACTTAAATGCGTTTTGATTGCGTGACTGATATTATCGGCATAAGACTTCGTAGAGCTTACAGTGATTTTACCCAACAAAAAGGGAACAGATACTGTTCCCTTTTTGCTATCTATCATTCGCTAATTTACCAGACTCTGGCAACCAAACCCTTTAGGTAATAACCTTCAGGGAATGCGCTGCTAATTGGGTGATCGCTGGCTTGGTGCATGCGTTCAATAAATTGCACTTCACGCTTAGCATCAAGTGCGGCATCGGCAACCACTTTTTGGAATAGGTCTGACTGCATTAAGCCTGAACACGAGAACGTCAGTAATATTCCACCTGGATTAAGTAATTGCATCGCAATCATATTGATGTCTTTATAACCGCGACATGCGCCATCGAGTTGCGACTTATTGTCGGCAAACTTAGGCGGGTCTAAAACAATAACATCAAAGGTTTTACCTTCATCTCGGTACTGGCGTAGTAATTTGAATACGTCAGCTTCGTTATAGCTTACATGGTCATCATTAAGGTTATTAATGGCCATATTATCGCGAGCAGTTTGCAGCGCTAAGGTTGATACATCGACGTTTTCAATACT
Organism: Shewanella sp. S1-58-MNA-CIBAN-0166; assembly: GCF_040310085.1. NCBI lineage: Bacteria > Pseudomonadati > Pseudomonadota > Gammaproteobacteria > Alteromonadales > Shewanellaceae > Shewanella > Shewanella sp. S1-58-MNA-CIBAN-0166. The sequence continues at coordinate 69,857 of NZ_JBEOPN010000017.1, forward strand.
CGCAGCGCCTGCTTTGGCGGCATATAAGCCAAAAGTACCGGTGTAACAGAAACAGTTAAGTACTGACTTACCCTTGACGAAACGAGCCGCCATAGCACGGTTGTCACGCTGATCCAGATAGAAACCTGTTTTATGACCTTTAATAACATCGACGGCAATCTTAATACCGTTTTCTTCGATGATGACGGGCATAGCAGGTAACTCCCCGTGCAGTAATCCTACAACCGGAGTCAGGCCTTCTTTCTTTCTTGAGTCGACATCTGAACGCTCATAGACAGCGCAGTCCGGATATTGAAGAACCAGTTGCTCAACGATAGTGTCGCGCCATTTTTCAGCACCAGTGCTTAACAGTTGGCAAACCAATACGTTGGCATAACGGTCTATGGTGATACCGGGTAAACCGTCCGATTCAGCCGCGATTAAGCGATAACCCGTTAGACCTTGTTCGCGGATCAAATCATCACGTCCTGCTTGGGCTCTTTTTATGCGTCGGGCGAAGAAGTCGGCATCGATAGTTTCGTCTTTGTCGAAAGTCCATATCCGCACTTGGATTTGAGATTCTGGCGACCAGGCACCGCGTCCGAGCCAATGCCCGTCGTGCGCCACTACTTCAACAGTGTCACCAGCTTGCGGTTTTCCGCCATTGACGTTGTGAATTCCATTGGAAAATATCCAAGGGTGGCGACGCTCTAATGAACGCTCGCGGCCAGGTTTAAGTTTAATTCTGATAGCCATGGTATTGCCTAATGTAAAGTATAAAAGGGGTAAAAAAGAGTTATCGCGCATCTAATAACGATGCCATATAAGCCTAATCGAAATTGAATATAGGCTTGGGGTAATGCCTCAATAATTGAGTGCATTAGCCAGGGGGCGACAAAATGGGATCATAGCCTGTTTTGAGCCTAAAAACCTGACAAATAATTAAATGGTTGGCTTAGTGTGGTGCGGTTAATGTCTATTCTGGCGGTTGAGTCGGTAATTATTGCTTATTCCATCCAGCATTAAAGGTATTTTGTTGCGTTATAGCGAGATTAAACGGTGCTGGTGGTTGATGCACAATCAAATATGCCTACAGACTTGTGATGATGTTTTAGATCGAGTGATTAACGTGATGCTTTTGCTAACCGTCAAACACAAGGCCACAAGCATTCGGTAGCAATTATGCCAGGCGTTGCTGAATCCCAGTATTTGAACACACTGATTACTCGTACTCGATAGTGGCAATAATACTTGATTAGGTGACGATATTACCACGTGAAAAAACCAGAATGTAGCCTTTAAAGGGTAGAGCTAAATAGTCGGTGTGTATTGGTTTAAAATGGCTGCTGATGAAACCGAACTCAGCTAATTTTACACTGAGTTTATTCTTTCTACCTCTACCGGGGTCTACAATGATGACGTCACATTTTTTACTGGCATGGTTTTTAATAAAATAAGCCAATAACTGCACATGCTCATCTTCATAGAGTAAATCGCTGCCAATGATGACGTCAAAAAGTCCCAGCTTACTGGTGTCATTGGCCCAATCTACTCGCTCAAAAGCAATGTTTTTACCATTGTTGAGTTTTGTATTTCGGTTAAGGAACTGCTCAACTTCTGGGTGATAGTCGGTTGCGGTAATATCGGCATGTTTTTCGTTGAGGAGTAAGCTTGATAATGCGATTCCACAGCCTATTTCTAGAATTCTTTTACCTTCGGTTTTGTAATCCAACATATAGTTTGCCAGCACTAAGCTTGATGGCCATACAATGCCAAAAATAGGCCAGCTTGCAGAGGATATTCCGAGTTTTTCAGCAACACCTGTAGGGTCATAAAATTCTTGATTATTACGTAAGGTGCATAGATGAACATCTATGTCACCAAATTCAACGGTTTGGTAGCTTAAGCGAAGAGCTGTCATTGGGCCGTCTCAAAAATTGAGCGCTCAGCCAGCTATCGAGGACAAATAAATGACAAAACGAAGAGGTTTTAGTTAGGTTATAGCAGTTCGTTAGAAAGGCAATGTATTTAACTAACTGTTAGGTTTTGTTAGACTTAGATCTTTGTTAAAAGCATTATAGTATTGTATTTTTACCTACTCGATGGAACTCAGTTGGATTAATGTTCTGTACAGATATTAACTCATCTATAACTGATAATGTCGGCGCGAAAAGTTGGTTTTTACTCACTCCGGCACCAGATTAGCACCTCTATTTGTATTTCAATAAAACCCCGTTTCTACCAATTTATAACATCATTCTGGCCCGTCATCAGTGTTAACTCTTTTTATCAATATTTGTATCTGTTGTGACATTTCACTGTTATTTGTGATTGTTAATAATGTGACATGCGTATCACAAACTTAATGATAATGGTTTGCATTAACATGTTCGTTATGTATAATTCACGAAAATTTACATTGGTTTACACAACACAGTAGTTGTTTACATTGTCTAATCGGGATGAGATATGAAAAAAACGTTAATTGCTGCAACACTATTTAGTCTTTTGGCTAGCAATCAAGCTATGGCTTCTGACGAAACGACTGAACTACGTCAGATTATTGAGCAGCAGCAGAAAGTGCTTAAAGATCTTGAAAAGCGTCTTGAGCAAACTGAAAAGCGTGTAGAAACTACTGCAGATGTAGTAGAAGCGAGCGCATCAAGTAAGTCGGCTACCACTATTGGTGGTTATGGTGAATTACACTATAACAATATTAGCAATAACCAAACCGGTACCGACAAAAAAGAATTCGATTTTCACCGTTTTGTATTGTTTGTGGGTCATGAGTTTAACAGCACCACTCGTTTTTTCTCTGAACTAGAAGTTGAGCACTCAATTGCCGGTGAGAGTCAAAATGGCGAAGTTGAGCTAGAGCAAGCTTATATCGAGCACGATTTTAATGAGATGCTTACCGCTAAAGCAGGTTTATTCTTAATGCCAGTAGGTATTATCAACGAAACTCACGAACCAACGGTATTTTACGGTGTTGAGCGTAACCCGGTAGAAAAAGATATTATTCCTGCAACATGGTGGGAAGGTGGTTTAAACCTTAATATTAAAGCCGCTCCAGGTTTAGCTTTTGACACTGCAGTGACTTCTGGTTTGTATTTGGACGAAAGCTCAGGCTATAAAATCCGTAACGGTCGTCAAAAAGTATCTGAAGCGAAAGGCGAAGATTTAGCTTATACCGGCCGCGTAAAATACACTGCAGTACCGGGTTTAGAATTAGCTGCCACGGTTCAGTATCAGTCTGACTTAACTCAGGGGACTGCTGGTGTTGATAGCGCTTCTGCTACATTGTTAACAGCACACGCTATTTACAGCATTGAAAACTTCACTGTTAAGGCATTATTCGCCCAGTGGGATATTGATGGTAAAGAAGCTGAAGCATTAGGTCGCGATAAGCAAAATGGTTTCTATATTGAGCCTTCTTACCGCATTAATGAACAGTTTGGTGTGTTTGCTCGTTATAACGAGTGGGACAACAATGCGGGTGATAGTGCCGATACTAAGAAAAAACAAACCAACGTGGGTGTTAACTACTGGTTACACGAAAACGTAGTGTTTAAAGCTGATTACGAAAACATTGGTGGAGCTGCAGATTCAGACGGTTTCAACCTAGGTGTTGGTTACCAGTTCTAATTGCTGAGCATTCAGTAAAAGCACGCATCGATGAAACAGATTATCGGTAAAATTTTGGGTGCCAACAGTGTATATTGTCGGCACCCTTATTTTTGTTCTTGGCTAAGGATTGATATGCAGGCAATATTACGATCATATTTGATGTTATTTATGATGGGGTTAGCTGTTTATTTTTCGGCATTTAGCGCTGTAGCAACACAGTATCAGTCAAATGACGCCTTTATTAGCCAAGCATTTAATGGCAATGCTGGCGAGTCTAAAGTGTTGTGGTTAGATGATGATCTCAAACAAGCCGTAGAAGCTATTTTAGCCCATCGTTTTAATAAAATGCGTATGCGTTACTGGCTACACAATGATGAAACCGTTTGGATAATGGACGAAATAGGCAAGGAATCGCCGATTACGGTGGCTATTCATATTAAAGACCATCAAATTATGCGGACTAAAGTGCTAATTTATCGTGAAAGTCGCGGTGACGAGGTTCGTCATGATTTTTTTACAGACCAATTTAAGCTGGCCAAGTTAGATGACCAACATCAGCTTGATAAGCATATAGACGGGATTACTGGTGCAACATTATCAGTAAGAGCGTTAACTAAGTTATCGCGCATTGCATTGTTACTTCATGCGCATGTGGTGCAATAAACCACGTTTCAATTCTAGCGGATCATTTCAAGCAGGTTAGTGTGACAAAAACATCTCGACGTAACCGTTTTAGACTTAAGATTTTGCGAGCCCTTCGTCCTTGGCACCGTCGCTTAGGATTAGCGAGTGCGTTATTTATCTTATTGTTAGTGCTGACTGGCGTAGCGATAAATCACAGTGATGATTTTGGTTTAGACCAAGCACCGGTTACCCAGTCGTGGTTGCTTGATTATTATGGTATTGCTCCTCCTTCTCATGTTGCTCAGTTTGGTGTTGCACCTACTGCATTATATATTACCGATAATCTATTGTGGCAAAACCAACATATGATTTTAGAGTCCAATGCGACCTTAATTAGTGCCAGCTATGTCGGTAACATGCTGGTGGCCATAGATGCACAGCAACTGTATTTATTTAATGATCTTGGTCAGTTACAAGAAACTCAAAATGCCAGCACCGGACTTCCGTCTGGTTTGTTAGCGCTAGCGATTGTTGATGGCCGGGTGTGGTTAAATACTGAAGATGGTGTATTTCAAGCAGATGAGCAACTCATCGATTGGCAAGCTATTGCGCCGTTAACAGCACCTGTTTGGCTGAGTGAAAGTAAATTTGTGGATAAAGAGGTTGTTAATCTTGCGCGCAGCGCTAACTTACATTGGCAACGCGTAATGCTAGATCTGCATAGTGGTCGCTTATTTGGATCATTAACGGTTTGGCTGTGGGACTTATTCGCGCTAGCATTACTAATGGTATCTCTCAGCGGCTTTTGGATTTGGTTAAAACAAAAACCACCGAGATAATCTATTCAATTACCATTTTTAGCGTTCAAACTGATCGACTGTGTCGGTTAGCTTATCGGCTAAATTACTCAACTTATTACCTGCCTCGCTAATTTGATGATTCCCCTCAGATACAGATTCACCTAATAGCGTAAAGTCTTGTACTTTAAGCTTAACGGTATGAGCCTGCTGCTGTGATGCTTGTGCTAGCATGGCTGATTCTTGGCTTACTGTGGCAAGAGACAAAATAAGTTGGCGGCTCTGTTCAAGTGTTACTACTAACTGATTTGCTAATGATACTGAGTGTTGTGCTTTTTGTTGGTTGGATGCCATATTGTCGACCGCAGATTGAATTGAATCAACGATATTAGCGAGCATTTTATTTATTTCTACAGTTGAATTATGTGTGCGTAAGGCTAACGTTCTAACCTCATCTGCAACTACCGCAAAACCTCTTCCTGTTTCACCGGCTCTAGCCGCTTCAATAGCTGCGTTCAATGACAATAAATTAGTTTGTGAGGCGATATCGGCAATGGTTTTTACCACGGTAGCCACTTGTTTACCTGAATTTTGCAGTGTGAGTAGCATGCTGGCAGTCGTTTCAATGTCTTGAGCTAATACGCTAATGCTGTCAGCTGTTTGTTTAACTTCTTTTTGCCCTTCAACCATGCTCTGCGCACCCTGTTGAGCAGAATCTGATGCACTTTGTGAATGTTCGACACTTTGCTCCATTTGCTGCTCAAGTTGCGACATCACATCTACTAAACTCACAATAGTGTGTTGAAGCTCATCCACAGAGGCTGATGATTTACCTGTTGTGTTACTTAACTGGGCAACGGTTTGGCTAATACTGGCGATGGCGTCATGTACTTCATTCATTCCTAAACGGAATACGTTAATTAAGCCATTAACACTGGTGGCCACATTACTAATTTCAACAATGCATTCATCAGACAGTTTGGCTTTTAAATTACGATTTTGCGCAATGCGGGTGAGGTCGTTTGACAGTTGCTGTATAGGAGTGGCTATTTGTTTTTGTGCAGCTAAGTAGGCCCCAACTGCAACAACCAACATGAGTCCAACTAATACAAAAATGAGCATAGTATTGTAGCCAAGTTCGCTTTGAATGTTCATTGCATTTTGGTTGGCTTGAGTCGAAATTTCTTCGGCGAGAATGTCTAGACGATCTTTGAGATCGTTAGCACTATCATTTAATGTACTTAAATGATTGCGGGCATTGTCCCAATCTACCGATGATTTACTCATGGTGTTTTCAAGTGCCGATAACGCCGCGTTAAGCGCGTCAATTTGCGGCATTAATTGGGTAGATGTTACGGTATTTAATTGTTGATACTGCTCGTTAAGACTTTTTTCTAGTTGAACTTTATTCTGGTTAAACTCTGTAACGTCGATGGTTGTACCGTATAAAGAATAACCCATTAATACCAGTTCTTTGGCAAGACTTTGTACCCGTGTAATGCTGTTAAGCGCAGGTAATGTGCCATCAACAAACCCGCCAACTTCTTGTTTTACGGTTTGGTTGCTGTTATTGAGTAAAACCGCCGCCACTAGGGTCATGAATAAAATAGCTGCATAGCCTAGTAGAATACGAGCTTTGATAGTATTAAAAGCGTTAAACATGGGTTAATACCTTAATCGGGTCATTTTTTGATCTCAGTGTAACTAAGACCGGAGACAAGAGAAGTTATATTCATTTTTTTCTAATGCTAATCATATCGGCACAGTACTAACATTCTTGATTAGTAAGGCCTAAATTATCATTAATTTAGATTTTTAGGGTAAAAAAAAGAGCGAACATTTTGTCAATGTTCGCTCCGGTATCGATGTTACCTACTAAGCCGTTTCTATCTCGTCGCCTTTGGCAAATTGAATCGTGTTGCCAAACACAAAGCGGTTTGAGACTAACGCAAAGGTGATGCAGGCGGCTAATGTGACTGGCATTAAGTGAATGTAGTGCCAGCTTGAATAGAATGGGGAAAATTCAAATGTTAGTGAGGCATATAGCATTACTCCAAATATAACCGCACCGATCCCCGCTCTGGCATCTATATTTTTAAACACTAAGCCTACAATAAATATCGACAGAATAGGCATGCTGAGTAAACCATTTAACTGTTGTAATAAGTTGATGATACTTTCGGCTTGTTGATAAATAGGCACTAATGTAAGAGTTAAAATACTGAGTAATAATGTAACCCAACCGCTTAAGCGCACCACGTTAGGGTCTTTTTTAATATAGGCTTCGTGAATGTCACACACATACAGCGCCGTCGCTGAGTTTAGTAAACTGTTGTATGTCGATAATACTGCCGCAGCCATTGCGGCGGCAAATACACCCGTTAACCACGTTGGCATGAGGTCACCTACAATTCGCCCGTATGCAGCGTCACCAATATCACCATACAGTTTGTATGACACAATCCCAGGAATAACCACGATAGCCGGTACGATTAGAATACGAATACCTGCTGCAGCAAATACGCCTTTTTGAGCTTCTTTTAGTGTGGGTGCGGCCATGGCACGTTGAGTAATGGTTTGGTTGGTACCCCAATAGAACATTTGGATGAAAATCATTCCGGTTAGTAGTGTGTGCCAAGGTAAAGGCGAATCATCACCACCAATGAAGGTGAGTCGTTCTACCGGAATATCAGATAAGTCATAATTAATCGCATTTAGGGCTAGATACACCACAAAAATGGCCATGCCCAGTAATAATACTCCAGAGTAGGTGTCTGATACGGCTACCGCGCGTAACCCTCCGAAGAAAGCATAAACTGCGCCTAGCGTCGCAAATGCAACAGCAATATACATAAGTGGAATGTCGACATTAAACATGGTCTGCATAAACAGAGAGCCTGAATAAATCACTGCTGGCATGTAGATAAAAGCATTACCTAAAAAGAATATAGACCCAATAACGGCTCGTATATGCTTGTTATTATATCTTTTTTCCAACAACTCAGTTGTGGTGGTACAGTTATACTTGTAATAAACGGGTAAGAATAATTTAGCCAGAATAATCAGGCCAATCACAGCAGAGAACTCCCACCATGCTAGCAGTGCCATTTGGTTACCGTTCATGCCCACCAGCTGATCAGTACTTAAATTTGTTAGGGTGATAGACCCTGCCACAAACACCCAACTTAAGCCGCCCCCAGCGAGAAAATATTCTTTATTTTGTGTGCTTTGTTGACGGTTGCTGCCACGACATTTTATGTACGTTAATAACCCAATCATTGCCGTTACAATGGTAAATACGGATATTTGAATAATATTTTCAGACATTATTGTTCCCTTTCCCAAGTTTTTATTGGGTATTGTTATGCCGTAGCTGAATTTTTACTGACTTCTAATTTGATGCTTTTTATTGGGTTCAAGCCTGGGGTTTTATTGTGCTTTTTGATCAGCGCATTGAGTTGAAATAATGACATTAGCATGGCTTGTAATGGCGCAAGATAACCTTTCTGGTGTAGCTCAAAGAGTGCTTCTTGGCTGAGGGCTTGTAGTTTGTCTTCATCAATAGTGAATAAACCCGATAAACTAGGTGTTGAGCCATCTTGATACTGGATTAAAATACTAATTGGGCGTAGCAGGCCAAGTTGGCTAATATGCTGATTAAATGCTTGGGTCTGGAGATCATTGTTAATGTCAGATTCAAGCAAAGCTTTTACTCTAGATAAATGCAGCGATGCTTTGCCGTTGGTTTCAAAAATGGCTTGTCCTGTTGTGGCAGAAAACACCCCATGTTGTTCGTCAATACCAATGGTGTAACGTTGTGGGTCGTCAGGTGACATCATCAAAAAAAATGGAAAAGTTTGCATGTTAGTTGGCGTGTGTAGCGCGGTCCACTTACCTTGTTCGACAAATAGGTTGCTACCTTGCTCGAAGCTAGTAAATGCCGTTAATACCCATTGACCATTGTTACCATCACGGACATAAACAATTGGCATACTGCAAGCCGTTTGGCTGACTTCAGATACCCGCAGGTTCATGATGTTTTGTTGATGAGCAAATTGGATGGCGCTGTCGTTTGCTAATCGTAAGTTTTGGTGCTGTTGAGGCGTTAATTCTGTTAGTTTTTTCATATTTTTATTCTATTGTTGAGAATGAGTTAACCATTGTTCAATGAAGTCTCGATGAGGCGGCAATGTATTGAGCATCTGCTGCGTAAGCTGAACATTACGGTTAAGTATCTGAGTGGCTTGGGCTTGTTGTTGGTATAAGTGCGCATGTTGAGAATAGTCAGGGCTGAAACCCATACCATAAAGTACATATTGATAACTTGCGGCTGGAAATAACTCATTTGGGCCATTGAAGTCTTTGCTGGTGGGGCCTCGATAAGCCCAAATGCTTAAGTCTTCTTGTAAGCTCTGTGGAATAGAGTCGGGATGACAATGTGCTTGCCAATAGGGTTCGGGTCTTTTCGTCAGCATGTAATGTAGTTTTAAAAAATCAACAATACGTCCCCAGCGATATTCCATTTGTTGGTTAAACCGTTTGGCCGTTAATGCCATGATGGTATCGTTAACCGGTAGGTTATCGGCAATGTAGCGTGCAGATATTTCGACTAGCATAATCGCAGTGGCTTCTAGTGGTTCAACAAATCCTGCCGCCATACCAACAGCAACACAATTTTTTTGCCAATAGCGTTCACGATGACCACTTTGATAGCTGATTTTTTTTACGCTTAAACCTTCGGCTTGGGGGCCAATATAACGGCGTAAATTGGCTTCAGCCTGTTCGTCGGTCATATAACGACTTGAATACACATGACCGACACCGCGGCGATGTGTTAAGCCAATATCCCAAATCCAACCTGAGTCCTGCGCCGTGGCGATGGTGTGCGATGCAATCGGGCTATGCTGATCTGTATAGGGCACTTGCATTGCAATGGCGCGGTCGTTAAATAGCACATGATCCAGTTTAACAAACGGCACATTAAGCGTTTTACCCAGTAATAAAGATGCAAAACCGCTGCAATCGATAAATAAATCACCGTCAATTGAACCTTGGTCAGCAAGTGAAATATGGCTGATGTTACCTTGGCTATCGACATGGGCTTGTTCTACTGTTCCGATGACATGCTCTACTGCTAGCTTGGCTTTACAATGCTGTTTTAATAAGTCGGCAAAGGCGCCAGCATCAAGATGGTAAGCATAATTGCAGCTGCCTTGATATTCGCCTTCTGCCATGCTGCGAGGAGCAAGGCCTGACTCACAAATAGCATGTTGGAAGTTGGTGTGTTCGGCATAGTCTTTGATGTTGTCGATATAAGGTGCTAAGTCGATACGACCATAACCTAATGGAACCGTAAATGGATGGTAGTAAAAGTCGCCATTTCCATGGACCCAGTTAACAAACTTGCCGCCTTGTTTAAACGTGGCGTGACAAGCCTTAAAGACTTCGCTTTCGCTTAAACCTATTTGTTGTAAGGTATTTTTCATGGTTGGCCAAGTACCTTCACCAACACCGACCGTGGGAATGTCTGATGATTCCACTAAAATAATTGTTAAGTCATTACCTGTCTGGCTTTTATGGTGCGATGCAATGATAGCTGCGGTTAACCAACCCGCTGTACCTCCACCCACAATGATTATTTTTTTAACTGCTTTTGCCATTGGGTTAACATCCTATTTGCAATGAAATGTGCTTAATTACCGGCGTAGTTAAACACTATCACAAGGTGTGTTTTATATATCATAAACAAAAAAGACAGGTGCTAAGCACCTGTCTTTTATTACTTATAATTTAAAACTTGCCTCTAACGCCTAGAGAATAGCGCGATCCGTTATCTTCAACCGAATAAATTTGGTTGGCGAAACGACCTGTTTGAACGAGCTCTTCTTCAGTGATGTTAATGCCTTCAACAAACACCGATACATGTTCAGTGATGTCATAGCTGGCGCTAATATCCCACTGGCCAAACGTTTCGGTATTGATTGGTTCACCATTAAAACCATTGTCTAGCTGACGTAAGAAGCCTTCGCGGTTGTTAAATGCAACACGGGCTTGGAAGTTATCTTGCTCATAGAACACGATTAAGTTTTGTGAATTACCTAAACCTTCAAGTGCGAAACTTTGAGTGCTGTTAGCATCTACTGTCACATTGCTATCAACCACAGTCGCGTTGGCGGTAACACCAAAGCCGTTGTCGAAGATATGAGTTAAGGCAACTTCATAACCAGTAATACGTGCTGATTCACCGTTACGAGGGCGGGTTACAGTGTACTGTTCTGACTGACCATTTAACTCTTCTGTTGTGCCAACAACTGGGTCAGAACATAAGTCTGAGTTAGCCGTGCTACAGTTAAAGTCTGGGCCAGTTCGGTCAGTCATTTGGTAAGTTTCATCACCCGTTAACGTCACGATAAAGTCGTCAACTTCTTTACTGAAAAATGCAAAGCTGAAGATGCTGGCGTCATCGTAATACCACTCGTAAGAGATATCCCAGTTTTCAGAACGGAACGGTTCAAGTGATGGATTACCACCGCTAGCTGTTAAGTTCTGACGACGTGGTTCGTTAAAGTTAGTCGCTGGAGATAGCTGTGACATGGTTGGACGGGTTAACGAGTCATACATGGCAAAACGTAGCACCATGTCGTCTTGTAGGTCTAACTTCACGTTTACGCTTGGCAACAAGTTTGAGTAAGTTGTGCCTTGAGTAATATTTGTCGCTGGACCGTATATGTTTTGGAACAATGTCGCATCACTGGTTGGTACTACGTCAGAAATATAACTCTGTACGGCACTGACTTCTACATCAGTCGTTGAGTAACGAGCCCCTAAATCAACCGTTAATGGCATATCACCTACGTCATACACAAACGTGAAGTTCATGTATAAGCTGCTGACATCTTCATTAATGGTATAGCGATTGTTTTGCAGTGTTGGGGTGATTGGATAACCTTCAGCGGCTAAATAATCGACCATAGCATCACCATCATAGGTGTAGAAGGTGTCGATTAAACCAGAGAAATAGTTATTCGCAGTATAGGGTCTGAAGTTAATGGCTTCATTGGGTGCAGGAGTACCATAACCACAGAATTGACACTGACTACCAAAAATCTGGTAACTGGATTTTTCACGCTCTTGACGGTAAACACCAAATTTCGCTTTCGTGAACACCAATGAATCAGGTGAATATTCGAAATCAGCTTTAAACTCAGTAATCTCATCTTCGTCAGTAAATTGATTACCTTTTTCGTTATAATGTAAACGAGAAAGGCCGGCATCAGGTAAGTTGCCATTTTCAAAACCACCATGGATAACGGTAGGGGTTCCACCCGTGCCATCAAATTCATAGCTGTTGGTCATACCGACAACGTTGAAACGGTCGCGGCCAGCACGATCGTTTTCAGCATTTGAGTTTGAAACATCAAAGTTAACTTTTAATTGGTCTGTAATATCCCATTTAACATTTAAGCCGACACCGCTGTTTGTCACGTCGCGAGAGTTGCGAGTGTGCGACACAAAGTCAGTTGCTGGGTCGCCACTGCCTTGATGTAAACCCACATCTTGGCTAAAGGTTAATAAGGTGCCTGTTGCTGGGTCTATAGTGGCATTGCCAACGCGGTCTGGCTCAAACCATGATGCTAAATCGGTAACTTCAGAATCCACTTCAAATTTTGAAATAAAACCATCCAAGGTAATGCTGACGTCGTCAGACGGAGCATACTGGAATACTAAGCTACCGTTAGTACGAGTTCGGTCCTGTTGATCAACGATTTGGTCCCAGTTACGTGGAATATAAGCATTAGTAAACAACACGCCATCACGTGAATTGGAAATAGTTTGACCACCACGCCAACCGGCGGTGTTGATTTGGTTAATTTGAACTTGGCGCTCTTGATGGCTTACGGCAAGTAATACACCCATAGTTTCATCATTGAAGGTGTTACTGATCAAACCTGAGATAGAAGGTGAAATTTCTTCTGAAAGACTTTCATACATTCCTTTCACAGAACCGACAAGTTGGAAGCCTGAATAATCAAACGGACGCGCGGTAGTGACGTCGACCGTACCGCCTATACCACCTTCTTGCATGCTGGCACTGCTGGTTTTATAGACGTTAGCACCCGTAATTTGGTCAGCGGCTAAGATGTCGAAATTAAACTCACGACCAGCGCTATCTGTCGCTAATTGACGACCGTTAACCAATACTGTATTGAATTGTGGGCCAAAGCCACGAACCGTTACTGCCTGACCTTCACCACCACTTCGGTCAATCGATACACCAGTAATACGTTGTAATGATTCGGCTACGTTTAAATCTGGAAACTTACCTAAATCTTCGGCTGAAATACCATCCGACACAACCGAAGCAGATTTCTTATCGGCCATTGAATTTTTTAAACTGCTGCGTATCCCCTTTACAGCAATAACTTCTATTGTTTGTTCATTAGCTTGAGTTTCTGCTTCTGCTGCAGAGACGCCGTTAACACTTCCTAATGCCCCAGCAATGGCAAGTGCTATCGTTGTCCTCTTACCAAAAGTTGTGATTCCTTTTGTCGACATTTTTCTTCCCCCAGTTGATGTTGTTGCTTTTTTATAAAATCTTTATTTTTAATTAAAGCTTATTTATCTTATAAATATATTAATTGAGCTTAAATATCAACCTTTTCTTAACAAGTATGGTGTAATTTAATGATGAATTTTTAGACTAATCACTGACATCATGGTGATATACATTGCAATAAATAGTACCAAAACCTAAGGTTGTAAATGAATTTAGTCTTTGTAATTTAAAGATATTACTGTCATCGCTCAATGTTTATTCAGACAGTAATCAGACTGTATTTTTTGTGTTTATTACACTTTGGTATAGTTCATTTCTTGTAAAAAAAAACAGTCTGATAACAATCAAAACAATTTCAAAATGGTTATTTATTGCGGTGCAGATTTCATATCCCATGACATGCCTGTGGCATAGCGGTGGGCAAAACCTTTCCAGGCTGTCGTTGGATTGCCTTGTTGATCTTGCTCATTAGACTGAGCGCTTAATTGTAGGTATGAACACTTATCTTGTTGATTTTTAACATGGCAATCCATCATAGCTAATGCAAAGTGTTTATTGATGGTATTAAGCTGTGTCGTATTCCAGGCGGGTTCAAAATAGTGGCCTAAATCTATTTCATTTTGGTAAGCCACTTTAGGTGCTGGATGTGGGGCAATATTATGGCGAGCATTATGATAGGTGAGCATATAGGTATGTTCACCGCCAGTTTGCTGGTATAGCGATTGAATGCTTTTATAACCAGAAATATCATCAAGATCGCCAGCAACATACAGTGTTGGGACGGTTATTTTTGCTAATGCTACTGGGTCAAATAGTTGATGATTGCCTCCCCAGGGGGCCATAGCAATCATGGCTTTCCATTTAGGATCTACCGTTACAGGGGCTGTTTGGCCACCAGCACAGGTGTTGAGTAAAGTAATGGCACCATTGATAACATTTTGGTCTTTGCTGCCGGTAAAGGTAGCGGCAGTTTGTGGGTTAAATTGATAACAGCCGCCCACAGTGTTGACCGCACCATAGCCGCCCATTGAATAGCCAATTAAGCCTGATCGTTTCGTGTCGATAATGCGACTGACAAAATTGTCGCTGCCGGTAAAATAATCAAGGGCAAATTGTTGATCACGCGAACGATTTAATAATGTGCTAAAAAAACCGCTAAACGGAGCATTAACCATATCGACATCAGCATTAGTAGAGTCGGTGTGATCCAGTGCCGCAACAATATATCCGTGTGACGCTAGATGCTCAGCTAAGTAAAACATAATGGTGCGATAGCCAGTATAACCATGGGATAACACGATGAGTGGAAATGGCTGATCCGTTAATGAGGCCACTTCTGCGTCACGAGTGGCATTGCCTTGCAGTGAAAATGGTAATCCTAAACGGGTTTCATCATTATAAACGGCATTTAATACTGCCGGTTGGTTTTGCTTGGTCGCGGCAGTTTTGTTACTTGGGTACCACACCTCAATGTTGAGTTTTCGGTCTTCAGCTATTTGGGTTTTGGGATTAAATTGATTTTTATGAATCAAGTTAACAGTTTTAACACCGACTTGATAAAGCCCTGTTTGCGCTAGCTCTGGCAACGCTTCCTTTGGCAGTGTGTTGGGGTAAAGCTGTTCGGCGACTAGAATGGTATTTTTTGTGTCACTGTCTGTTGCGTTTGCGGCAATGGCGCTTGAGTGGGTGCCTAAACATAACAACGCGATAGAAATAAGTGATTTGGTCATCATTAATGCTGTCCTTTTCAGTAATGCATGCTCTTCAGCATGGGCAGTAGTACTTGGTCATTTTTATTATGTAATGTGGGCGGGTCCTCAACCCACATCATTTTTTGTTATCGACTCATTTACAGAGTTACTGCGGAAACGTTTCTACGGTTAATCCTTTGCCTGCGGTGCAAACATAAATGTCCGCTTGCAAATTAAACTGCGCAAAATAGTGTTGCTCAACCGCTTGCTGAATAGCGGCTACGTCTTCATTACGGCATAAACACACTATCGCGCCGCCAAATCCACCACCGGTCATGCGTACGGCGCCTCTGTCTGCTAAAGCTTGTTGGCAAATTTGCACTAAACCATCGGTGGCAGGTACGGTCACTTCAAAGTCATGCTTTAACGATTGATGTGATGCGGTCATTAAAATGCGCAGTTGTTCGATGTTATTACTGGCTAAGGCTTGGGTTGCGGCAATGACGCGGGCATTTTCGGTGATCACATGGTGAGCTCGGGAGAATTCATTCGCGCTCATTTGTGGCTTAGTTTGCATTAACAACGCTAAGTCAGCATCGCGCAGGGTGGTTAAGCCCATTTTACTGGCGGCTTGCTCGCAGTCGATACGGCGTTGGTTGTATTCGCTGTCGACTAACTTTCTAGGGTAGTTAGAGTTAACAATAACAATCGATAAGTCTGTTGGAATGGTCACCGATTTTGTGTGTAAATTTTGGCAATCGATTAATAACGCTTGGTCTTGTTGACCTTTAGCTGAAATTAACTGGTCCATTATGCCGCACTGGCAATCCATAAAATCATTCTCGGCTTGTTGACCGAATAAGGCGATTTGCTCTTCGGTTAAATTTAGGCCGCAAACATGATTAAACATCCCTGCAATCGCCACTTCTAGTGCTGCCGAAGATGACAAACCACTGCCTTGTGGCACATTACTTTCAATTAACAAATCAACACCTTGTAGCTGGTGGCCAGCACGGTTAAGCACAAATGCAACCGCACGGATGTAGTTGCCCCATTGTGACTGACCAGCACTAATTGGTTGATTAATGTCAAAACTTTCTTGTTCATTCGGATACATGGTTGATAGTACATTAACCGTGTTGTCATTTCGTATATGGTAAAAAACTTGAGTGCGGAAAGTGAGTGCGCAAGGTAATACGAAACCTTGATTGTAGTCGGTGAATTCACCAATTAAATTAACCCTACCAGGAGCACTAACTACCCCTTGTGGTAATGATGAAAACTGCTGCTGATAGAATGCCTGTAGCGCGTCGTTATTCATTATTGTTTCCTTGAGAGTAATGGATGTCGCTGGCATTTTGTAAAATTTTTGCAGCTGTTTCTGGGCTTAAATCGCGTTGACTTTCGGCGAGCATCTCGTAGCCGACCATGTGTTTTTTTACGGTGGCTGAGCGTAATAGTGGTGGATAAAAATGGCCATGTAAGCGCCAGTGGCTATTGTCGTCAAGTTTGCTTGGTGCACTGTGCCAACCCATTGAGTACGGGAAGCTACAATTAAACACATTGTCGTATCGGGTGGTGAGTATCTTAATCGCTTGGGCTAAAGCAGTTGATTGCACATCGGTTAGCTCACCAAAATGGCGTACATCATCTTTGCATACGAGTAAGGTTTCAAAAGGCCATGCAGCCCAAAATGGTACAACCACAAGCCAGTGGTCATTTTGATAAACAACTCGCTCACCGTCGGCAATTTCATGTTTAACATAATCGCCGAGCAAATTGCGGCCATGATGTTGTTGGTAGTTACGCTGGTTGTCTTCTTCTAATTGTATTTCGGTCGATAAATGATTGTGGGCCCATACTTGTCCGTGGGGATGAGGTTGTGAACACCCCATGACTTCACCTTTGTTTTCAAAAATGTGTACACATGCATACTGAGCAGATAATTCGATGTAGTTCAGTTTCCAGGTATTAACTACATCATTGATCTCAGCCACGGATAATTCTGGTAAGGTTTTATTGTGCTTAGGTGAGAAACAAATCACTCGGCATTCACCCGTAGCCTGCTCTATTTCAAATAATGGATTGTCATGATTGAGCGCGGCGGAATGTTCGGTCACTTGTGACGTTAGTGCGCCAAAGTCGTTAGTAAACACAAAGGTTTTATCATAAGCAGGATTGATACTGTCGTTTGCACGATGATTGCCGGGGCATAAAGGGCATGTGTTATCGTACTCTGGTAAATTCGAAGGGGCATTTTTTTCTGTCGCACCTAACCAAGGACGATTATTTCGATGTGGCGACACTAGCACCCAATTACCTGTTAACGGATTTTTTCGTCTGTGGGTAAATTCAAACTGACTCATGGCAATCCCTTTCATCTATATGTGTCTGGAGCAATAACCAGAAAATGCATATTATTATCTCAATTGTACTGTTGATAAATGCTGCAAATTTAATTTATATGATAAATACTACTATTAAGTATTTTATTTAACAAGATGTAATCAATTTCGACAAGATCTTTCTAATTCAGCTTGTCAATTGACCGTCTGTCACTCTATGATGTTGCTAATATATATTATTTATCATATTTATTTAGTGGTGGGATACGTAAATGGAAGCCGATAGAGAAATTGTTGATGTTGTCGTGATTGGTGGCGGCATAAACGGTGTTGGAATAGCGGCCGATGCAGTGGGGCGTGGTTTACGTGTCTTGCTGTGTGAACAGAATGACTTAGCGTCTGCAACCTCATCAAATAGCAGTAAACTGATCCATGGTGGACTTCGGTATTTAGAACATTATGAGTTCCGTTTGGTTAAAGAAGCATTAGCAGAGCGTGAAGTGTTGCTTAAAAAAGCCCCTCATTTGATCACTCCGTTGACATTTAGGCTTCCCCATCAGTCTCATTTACGTCCAGCGTGGATGATCCGTCTTGGGTTATTTTTATATGACAATTTAGCATCACGCGTCACTCTGAATGCGTCTAAAAAAATTAACTTCACACAAGATAGCCCATTAAAACCTGAAATTACTCAAGGGTTTGAATATTCTGATGCTTGGGTCGATGACTCTCGTTTAGTGGTATTAAATGCCCTTGCAGCGAAAGAGTTAGGGGCACAGATTTGTACTCAAACCCGCTGTATTACTGCCGAACGCGACAATGGTATCTGGAAACTCACCTTACAACATCAAGGGGACAAGTCATTACGTCAGGTGCATGCAAAAAGTATTGTTAACGCTTCTGGACCTTGGGTGTCGAGCTTATTTTCAAATGTATTAAAGCAGCCTTCACCACAAAAAATTCGTTTAGTAAAAGGTAGCCATATTGTGGTGCCTAAAATCCATCAACAGCCACACGCTTATATTTTGCAAAATGTCGATCAGCGGATTGTGTTTGTGATCCCATTTGAAGATGACTTTTCTCTGATTGGTACCACTGATGTTGATTTTACCGGCGACCCTAAAGATGTGCGTATCGACCAGCAAGAAATTGATTATCTGATTAGCATTACCAATCACTATTTTAAAAGCACCATTAGCGAACAAGATATTGTGCATACGTTCTCAGGGGTGAGACCATTAATGGATGACGAGTCAGATTCGGCGCAGTCGGTGACCCGTGATTACACCTTTATTGTCGACGCCCCTAAAGATAAGGCGCCGCTATTGTCAGTGTTTGGCGGCAAAATTACGACATATCGAAAACTGGCCGAAGCGGCAGTCAATCGATTAAAACCTTTCCATCCTCAAATGGGTAAACCTTGGACAGCAACTCAAACGCTACCTGGTGGTGATTTTACTGATTTAGGCGATCTTAACCGGATTTATCAGCAACAATATCCTTGGATAAATACACGATCTATTAATCGTTTATTACGAACTTACGGAACCCGTACCCAATCCATTTTAAATGATGCTGCGAGCAGCGAGGCATTGGGGATTGATTTTGGTCATGGTTTATATCAAGCGGAAGTCGATTATGTTATTACCAATGAATGGGCCAGTTGTAGTGCAGATATTTTATGGCGACGGACTAAGCTAGGCTTGCATTTTACTGAGGAACAGCAGCAAGTACTGAGTGATTATGTCGCGAGTAAGCAAGACGTTGCACCAGAGGTTGTTGCAGATGTGAGTTAACCTAAACGGGTTAACTCTACCACCCTAAATGATAAAAAGTTTGGGGTGTTTTTTTATCAGCCATTGCTGAGATTTACGATTGGTTGATGTTGATACTACAAGGTGTGTCGACGATCCCAGTAACGTGATGCAACTGATAAATAAACACGTTACCCGATAATGGATAATCAACGAGTTGCTGTTGAGTCAGTTCAATGCGTGATGTTGTCACAATTAACCAATCTAAATTTGGGCCACCAATGGCGACACTAGAGGGTTGTACAGCAGGTAAGATTAACTTTTCGACGATATGACCATCTGGATGATAACGTACCACGCTATGATCGCCCCATTGGGCATTCCACATAAAGCCATGCGCATCAATAGTTGAACCATCAGGAAATACATGATCTTCGGTGGTCGCAAACAAGGTTTTATTCGTTAATGTTTTGTGTGTTGGGTTATAGCGATATTGATGGATGCAATGTTTTTCAGAGTCTGCGTGATACATAATGTTACCGTCAGGGCTCCAACACAAACCATTAGAGATCAAAATATCTTCAATGGTTTTATGGCATTCACCGTGGTTATCTATCCGGTACAAGTTGCCTTGTTGATGTTGATCATGACGGGTTTCAACCATGGTTCCCGCCCAAAAATGTCCACTGCGATCGGTGCGGCCATCATTAAAACGGTTACCTTTCTGTGCAACTTCAGGTTGGCTAAGCCATGTTAATGCATGTGTATCGAGATGATACAGTGCAAAACCTTGCTCAAAGGCGACAATTAACTGAAATGTTTGCTGTTCTGCTAAAAACGCAAAGCTGCCAATACGATAGGGTAAACTGTATTGATCGTGCAGCTGAGTCTCGACACTATATTTGTGAATTTTTCCTTGTATGATATCGATCCAATAAATGGCTTGTTGTTGTGGGTGCCATAAAGCATTTTCACCCAAATCATTTTGTGATGGGATAACCTGTATAAGCTCACCGATGCTCTGGGTTAGTGTATTATTCATCTGTCGAATGATGTGCGTGTTGGTACACAACATTAAATCCTGCCAATGTCGCGTCTGTAACATCCCATAATGTTGTGTTGATATTACAGTGATGTAATACTTCAACAAAACATTGGCTTAAGTGAGGTGGACCAATAATCGCCACTGATTCTAATTCTGTTAATTGCCACTCTTGCGCGCTCATCGCTGCGCGAACATCACTTCCAATCAATAGTCCTGATAAATACGCATGTGCTTGTTTGGTTGAGAAATCCTCAAAAAGCTGTTTACTGCGGACGCTATATAATCCGTGATAAAAATTATCGTTAGTAGATGACAAGATAAAATCAGCACCTTCAATAAATGCGCCAAAATCAAATTCTAAATCTGATACTTTTTCTTGGATCAATACGCTGTTAGATGACAATAGGTCATACAGTTCACCGGTTAGCGCTGTTTTGAATAAAATGACTTTACCTTCTTCAATGAGCACCCATTTAGTATGGGTTCCAGGCAAGCATACAAAATGTCGACCAACTAGATGCTGTGGAGCCATCGCAAGCCAGCCCAGTAAATGAAATTCTTCTCCACGCATCGAGTCATGGAGTTGGTTATAAAGCTGGCAACTTAATCCTGGGAATATGGTGACTTGATGACCTTGACTGTCAAAGCGCGCCCCGGCAGAGATCACCTCTTGGGGCGAAATAGGACAAGCAAGATATTGGGTTTCTTTCCAGCCAATGCTTGAACCTATTTGACCTATCATCAATATAGGTAGTTTTCCAAAACGATTAGCCCAAGGTGCAATACTGTCCATTAGTGTGGTTTCAAAATCGGTTTGAATTTTCTTCACGCCGACATTATTGGCTTGTTCAAGCACTATTAATGGTTTACCGACTTCGGCTAAACATAGATAAGCACGTAAATGGCTTGTGCCCCAATCGACAGCAATAAAATGTTGATATTTAGCAAGCAAGCTAAGCTCTCCCACCGTCAATATTGATACACTGACCGGTGATCAATTCACTATTGTTTGAGGCTAAAAATAGGGCGAGTTTGGCAACATCTTGAGGGGTGATTCGGCGTTTTAATGCCATCGCATCAGTCCATTTTTGCTCTTCTTGTTCTGTTAGCCAGCTGGCCAGCTGCTTTTCGGTGGCGACCCAACCGGGCAAAATGGCATTGACACGAATACCAGATTCTCCAAACTCACGCGACAATGAGCGTGTCATACCAATTAAGCCTGCTTTTGCTGTCACGTAGCCAGTCATTTGTTGTGAGCCTAATAACGCGGTGATTGAACTGAAATTAATAATGCTACCGGAATGCTGTTGCTTCATTAAAATATAAGCCGCTTGAGATGCAAAAAAAGCAGGGTCTAAATTAATTTGCATGCACTTATGCCAATCATGGGCTGAAATAGTTTCGACATCTTGGCGCGCATCATTAGCGACATTATTTATCAGTACGTCAAAACGGCCAAAGTGTTGACCAACATCTCTAATGGCTTGTTGTAATGATTCGGAATCGGTGGCATCGACAGCGCGAAACCAAATTGATGAAGCATCAATTTTGGCCATTTTGCTAAGTAGATTGGCTGCTGTTTTATGATCGATATCAATAAAAGCCACTTTAGCTTGTTGATGTATGAAGGCTTCGACCATAGATGCGCCAATACCACTGGCGCCGCCGGTAATAAAGATGACTTTGTCTTTCAAGTCTTGATATTGGGTTAACAAACTCACTTATAACGCTCCAAACCTACTTTTTATGATTATGGTTAACTAGCGGTATTTGTTGGATTTAATGATTAATCCGAAAAATAATGATGATTATTATGTCTATTTCTAACATTAACACCACTGAAAACAAAGTTATATCGTAATTGCGTTTAAATATGATATAACAGATTTATGTACTGAATATTGGACAGTAAAAGCATGAATAATTCTCCACGTCAAAATTTAACACATCAATTAACTCACGATTTGGGCATTGCCATTGTAAAAGGGGTTTACCCTGTTGGCGAAGGTTTACCCTCTGAAGCTGATTTGTGTATTGAATATGATGTTAGCCGTAGCTCAACGCGTGAAGCGGTAAAAATGCTGTCTGCAAAAGGCCTTATTTCATCTCGGCCTAAACAAGGCATTCGGGTGTTGCCTGAAAGCAATTGGAATATGTTTGATACCGACGTATTAAAATGGATTTTAAGCAGTAAACCGTCATTGTCTTTACTGAAAGAGTTTACTCAAGTGAGGGTTGCGCTAGAACCGCAAGCGGCGGCACTTGCAGCAATGAACGCATCTGATGAGCAATTAGCGTCTATCGAGAAGGCACTCGAACGTATGGTTGAAGCTGAACAAGGTTTAGATGACCCGTTAGAAGCTGATATTGCATTTCATACCAGCATCCTAATCGCCAGTGGTAACCGTTTTTTTGTGCAATTAACCGAGTTTATTGGTACCGCACTCAGGGTGAGCATTCGTTACACCAACAAGATAAAAGGCGTGCCGGGTGCGGATGTGAAAAAGCATGCCGAAATTTTTAATGCGATTAAAGCGCGCAATCCTGAATTATCTAAAGCCGCTGTTTCAATGATTTTAGATGAAGCACTTGAGCTGATTGAGTTGAAGTTGTAGTCGGTCGAAACAATCATAAAAAGAGCACCTAAAGGGTGCTCTTTTGCTTAATGGGGATAAATA
The DNA here is from genome assembly GCF_040310085.1 of Shewanella sp. S1-58-MNA-CIBAN-0166. Taxonomy (NCBI): domain Bacteria; kingdom Pseudomonadati; phylum Pseudomonadota; class Gammaproteobacteria; order Alteromonadales; family Shewanellaceae; genus Shewanella; species Shewanella sp. S1-58-MNA-CIBAN-0166. The sequence goes on from NZ_JBEOPN010000017.1 coordinate 92,954, forward strand.
ATGTGCGCTATAAAGAGGCGCGCGATAAAGTATTATTTCACTTCATTTAACTCAAAAATCAACGACGTTTGTGGGAAGGTAATCGGCAACTGCATGCCAAAGGTCATTAATGCTTCACCACTAAAGGTTTGATTGTCTGTCATGGCTAATACAGACGGTGAGTAGAATGAAAATCCGGCCGGCCAAATTAGTGATAGTTGATAATCTCTGTCGGCATCTAATCCTGCAAAATGATATTTTGGCGGATTAGTTCGTTGGGTCTCTTTGACGCTGTTGTAAGCAAACAAAGCTTGGGTTTGGTTTGTATTAACAATACCAAAGTTGATTGAGTCGCCATCGCTGTTTAATCGTACCAACTTGCCACTGTGAATTAACTGACGATGCTGTTTGTGCAGCTTGATTATCTGCTGTAACTGCTCACGTTCATCATGGGTTAACTCTCGAGGATCCATTTCAATCCCCATGTGGCCAAAGAAAGCGACCGCGGCTCGCATGGCAATATTGATGTGTCGCCCGGTAATGTGGCAATCGCGCGGGCCAACATGCGCCCCCATCACTTCTGCTGGGAAAAAGAACGAACAACCACGTTGAATTGTGAGTCGATCTAATGCGTCATTTGAATCTGAAGTCCATACTCGATCAGTGTGTTGTAATACCCCGTAATCAACTCGCGCACCACCAGAGGAACAACTTTCAATTTCAATGTGTGGATGACTATCTTTAAGACGCTTGATTAAAGCATAAGCGGCTTTAGTTTGTTGATGTACTGCCGGCTTACCCAATAAATTACCTGCATGATTGAGGTCGCGGTTCATGTCCCATTTGAGGTAGAGAATTTGTGGGTATTCAACCAAGATATCGTTAATCGCATTAAACAGATAGTCAGTCACGTCTGGGTTCGTCATGTCTAGCACTAGCTGTTTTCTAAATTGCAGCTGCTCGTTACCTTGGGTTTGCAGCGCCCATTCAGGGTGGTTGCGATATAAATCGCTGTCTGGATTAACCATTTCAGGTTCAAACCATAAACCAAATTCCATGCCCACGTTATTAACATGATCAATCAGTGGTTGCAGTCCGTCTGGGTAAATTTCACGATCAACAGTCCAGTCACCTAAACCGGCAAAGTCACCACGGCGACCTTTAAACCAGCCGTCATCGAGTACAAATCGTTCTGCACCAATGTCAGCCGCTTGGGTCGCTAATGATTGTAAAACAGCAACATCATGGTCAAAGTAAATTCCTTCCCAAGTGTTGTAGTGCACTGGGCGTGGCTTTAGGCGTACCTTTTCAGTGATAAGTGATTGACGAACATACTGATGGAAGCAATGAGATAAGCCACTAAAACCGTCATTAGAATAGGCTGTATATAACGTTGGGCTGATATAAGACTCGTTAGGCGCGAGTATCATTTCACCAGGCATTAATAATTCACCTAATTGGGCATAACTGCGGCCTTCTGCAAGTAACTCCGCTCGCATTTTATGGTTGCCACTCCAACCTAAATGAAAACCATAACACTCACCGCCTTGTTCATGGGTGAGTTTGTTGTGCATTACCATGCCCGGGAAATTGTCGTGTGAGGTTTTACCTTTACGGTTTTCACGCACAAAGCTGCCTAAGAAGGTATCAAAAGACTTGCGTTGGAATTCGTTCGACCAACGGCCTTCAAACGACATTACTTGGTCAATATGCAGAGGCATCGGAATGGTTGGCGCTGCACACCAATTCACATTAACTGAGGTTTGGCCTAAATTGGTTAATTCTGTTGTCGCACTGAGTACGTCACTGCGTGGGTTAAGTTGTAAGTGATGTTTAACGCTTAGCTGACGTAGCGTATCAACTGACTCGAAATACACTTCGTTTTCATTCGGTTGGTTCACTTGTGTTAGTGCACCACCAATTGACCATGCAATGTTGTTATCAAAAATTTCAATGCCAGGTGCACCGGTAAAACCTTCACCCATTAACGGCGATAATGAAATAGGCGCTTCAACAACAACTGAGCATTTAGCTTCTTGTCTGGTGCTTAACCGTTTCATCATGTCAAAGCTGGTCTTTTCAGATAACTTTTTACCAAAATACAAAATGGCAGGAGTCTTGTTTAAGCAATCAACGATCAAGCTAGTATGTTGGCCATTAAGCAAAACGAACTGGGGATGTGACATGATATTGTCCTTGATTGACGTTTTTGTGTTTATACACACTGATTAAGCATACATATTCGAATGTGTTGGATTGAGCCAGCAACATTCTGCAGTGTGTTAATGATGTATTCGGATTATTTTAAAATACTATATATCATATAAATACTAGGTTAGTATATTGATCGTCATTAAAAATTGGTTAAATAACCCCGTAATTTTGCTTGTGACGGTAGGGTATAGCCTTAACTATATCCTAGTATGAGCCAACGGTTTTACGCACTATATATTGGAGATTAACATGTTAGGAGTTTGCTACTACCCTGAGCATTGGCCTGAATCTATGTGGCAACAAGACGCAAAAGAAATGCGTCAGCTTGGATTACAGTATGTGCGTATTGGCGAGTTTGCGTGGTCTAGAATTGAGACCGGTGATGGTGAGTATTCTTTTGAGTGGCTGGATCGTGCCATTGAAACGTTAGCTAACGAAGGGCTGCAAGTGATTATGTGCACGCCAACGGCTACGCCTCCTAAATGGTTAATCGACAAATACCCAGACATTTTACCTGTCGATATTAAAACAGGTACTACCCGTGGCTTTGGTTCGCGCCGTCATTATGATTTTTCAAGTGATAACTACTTTCGTGAAGCAATGCGTATCTCTAGCGTTATTGCACAACGCTATGGTCAACATCCTGGCATCTGTGGCTGGCAAACGGACAACGAGATTGCTTGTCACGATACTACTCATAGTGGCTCATTGGTGGCTAAGTCAGCATTTCAACAGTGGTGCAAAGCCTATTATCACAACGATATTGAAAAGCTCAATACTGCCTGGGGTAATGTTTTCTGGTCGATGGAATATCAAGATTTTGAACAAATCGAATTACCTATTCTAGCGGTAACTGAAACCAATCCTGCTCATCAACTGGCTTACCGTCGTTTTAGTTCTGACCAAGTGGTGAAATTTCATGATGCAATGGTTGAGATCATTCGTGCTCATGCGCCAAATCGTTTTGTAACCCATAACTTTATCCCGTTAGTCGATACTCAAGCCGATAACTTTGCATTAGCCAAAAACCTCGATTTTGTCAGTTACGACAATTACCCGCTCGGTCGTTCAGATATGTTTTTTAAACATATGCCAGCAGAACAATTTAAACCGTACATGCGTACCGGACACCCTGACTTTTCAAGTTACTCGTTTGACCAAAGCCGTGGTGTGAGTAATAAAAACTTTTGGGTAATGGAGCAGCAACCTGGTCCAGTAAATTGGGCGCATCACAACCCTCGTCCTGAAAAAGGCATGGTTAGACTGTGGTCATGGCAGGCGTTTGCCCACGGTGCAGATTGCGTGTGTTACTTCCGTTGGCGCCAAGTGCCATTTGCGCAAGAGCAAATGCATGCAGGCATTAAACGTAACGATAATTCGAAAGCTGCAGCTTGGGCTGAAGTTGAGCAAATGCGTGACGAGTTGGCCAAAGTCGATTTTACCATTAGCGATCCAGTACAAGCGAAAGTGGCTATCGTGACAGGTGCTAACAGTCAGTGGGTGACCGAGATTGAACGCCAAGGTGACAGTTACAATCATCAACGCGTTGAGTTTGCTTATTACTCGGCATTACGTCAGTTAGGGTTAGCTGTAGATTTTGTCTCTGTAGATCATGATTTGACACAGTATGCTTTAGTTGTCGCACCGTGTTTACCGATTGTGCCGCAAGCCTTTGTTGATAAATGTCAGCAAGCCAACGTACATTTGGTTATCGGTCCTCGCTCAGGCAGCAAAACGGATGAATTGTCATTAGTGCCTACGTTAGCACCGGGAGCATTCCAAGTTTTAGTTCCTGTAAGAGTATTATCAACTGAAACCATTCGTCCAGACTGCAGTGAAGTATTGCATTTTAATGGGATTGAGTTTGAAAGCCAGTGTTGGCGAGAAGAGCTAGAGCTCGGCGATGGTGTTGATGTGGTGGCGACGTATCATGATGGTAGTCCTGCTGTGGCTCGTCATCAAAATACTAGCTATGTAGCGACATTGACCTGTGATGGATTTTTACTCGAGTACTTTAAAATGCTTGCAGTAGAGTTAGGATTAACCACATTAGCGTTACCTAAAGATATGCGTGTGGTTAAGCGTGGTCAGTATGCTTACTTGTTTAACTACGCAGGTTATTCGCAAACTGTACCAAGTGAGTTACAAGGCCAATACGTTTTAGGCAGTGCAAACCTTGCTGCTTACGATGTTGCTATCATTAAACTCGTATAGTGTAGCAACAAGTATATGTTAGTAAGATTATGGCCATCAATCTGGCCATAATCTTAGCTCACAAGCTGAATTGACTCTGTTGTTATCTCAGCTTGTTGCATCTTTTTCAACTCAATGTTTTTCCACACCTTGTCATGAAAGTAGAACACAACTGTATTAACGGCAGGTTCAAGCAGGGCAATGGTACCACCGATAATAATGCTACCGGTTAATAGGTAGGTAATCGTAAAAGCGACACTGAAGTGTAAAATGGCAAAGCTAATAGTCTTTTTCATGATGAATCCCCTGTTTGATTTGTTTAAATGATAACAGTTATCATTATCAAGTAAAGAGGGTTGATTCGATTATTGCAAATGAAAATTTCGATTACGTTTATTATTTTTAATCTTGAAAAAAATAAAGACCCTAAGTAGGGTCTTTCATAAAGTTAATCACATGAATAAATGCAGTCTATAACATCAGGTGTTGAGATTAGTAATGCCAAGGAAAACGTGAAAAGTCTTGATCTCGTTTTTCTAAAAAGGCATCGCGACCTTCTTGAGCTTCTTCACTCGCATAGGCTAAGCGTGTTGCTTCACCAGCAAACAGTTGTTGGCCTACTAAACCATCATCAGCCATATTGAAGCCATATTTAAGCATACGCATTGCAGTGGGGGATTTAGAGTTAATCTCTTTGGCCCAAGCTAAGGCTTCAGTTTCTAGTTCGGCATGTGGAATGGCACGATTTACCATACCCATGTTAAATGCCTCTTCTGCAGAGTAATTAAACCCAAGAAAGAAGATTTCGCGGGCTCGCTTCTGACCAATCATCTTGGCTAAATAAGCACTGCCATATCCGGAGTCAAAGCTACCTACATCAGGGTCGGTTTGCTTAAAAACAGCGTGTTCTTTTGACGCCAATGTTAAATCACAAACCACATGTAAACTATGTCCACCACCCACAGCCCAGCCAGGTACAACCGCAATGACCACTTTAGGCATGAAGCGGATCATTCGCTGCACTTCTAATATATGTAGGCGCCCCATTCGAGCTACATCAGGAGTACCTTCTTCAGCACCTTCATATTTATAGCCATCTTTACCACGAATACGCTGATCGCCACCTGCGCAAAATGAGTATTGACCTTTTGCTGATGGTCCATTTCCTGTAATAAGTACACAACCTACATCGGACCATTGTCTAGCGTGGTCTAGAGCCATATAGAGTTCATCTACTGTTTTAGGACGAAATGAGTTAAGGCAATCAGGCCTGTTTATTGCGATACGCACCGTGCCTTGGGATTTTGCCCGGTGGTAAGTGATGTCTTCAAAATTGAATCCTTCGACAAGATTCCATAACTCAGGGTCAAAGATGTCAGATACTGATTCAGTTTGTGATGGTGTCATAAAAAAACCTAGCCCCTATTGCAGATATTACACAAAGGCTAGGCTTATTTGATACTTAGGTCAATTCGTCAGCATAAAATCGTTAACGAGCACAAGTTATTAGATTTTATCGCAAATAAATTGCAAATTTTCTGTTGAAAAAACAGGGTGGCGAGCACTACTATGGCAGTATTCGATTTTAAACTCACTAATGGCTTCGTTACTGGTAAATACACCATCTAATTCACGAATTTCAATTGTCGATAAACGCTTATAAATTTCCTCTTTAACTTGTGGAATGTGCTTATCGATTTTAATGATTTTTGTACCCGTCATCGAATCAAGCTTTTTATCTGCCTTAGTAAACATCGTTTTAATGTCATTAATTGGCTTATCAAGCTTGTCTGTTTCTGTCGCGAAATAATAAATAATCCCCGCGATTATTGCTAATCCTATCCAGCCTCTCATCTTTTTATCCAATAATGTGTTATTACCTATATAATAAGCTAGTTATCGTTCAATATTAAAGCAGTAAGGCTGTAACATGACGACAGAATCCAACTCCAAGGACTTTTCCAAACAACAACGTATTCAAATCCATCAACCTGATGCTAGTAAAGCAGACAGCTTCAATCCGCGCAACCGTATTTACGTAAGAGCTGTCGATGGCTTATGGACAACCTTACGACGTTATATGGGTTGGATAGCCATGTTATTTTTCTTACTTCTGCCTTGGTTACCCTGGGGAGACCGTCAAGCCGTTTGGTTTAATCTTGCTGAGCAAAAATTTCACGTCTTTGGTTTAACTATTTGGCCACAAGATCTCACCTTGCTTGCCGCACTCTTTATGATAGCCGCATTTGGGCTGTTTTTCGTTACCACTTATCTCGGTCGAGTGTGGTGTGGCTATACTTGCCCACAAACCGTGTGGACCTTCATCTTTATCTGGTTTGAAGAAAAATTTGAAGGCGCGCGTAATAAACGTATCAAGCTTGACCAAATGCCGTGGAGTGTCAATAAACTCTGGCGTAAAACAGCAAAACATACTTCTTGGTTATTAATATCACTATTAACAGCCACTACGTTTGTATCCTATTTTGTTCCAAGTCGTGAACTCTATATTGACTTCTTTACCCTTAATGCTGGTGGCGGGATATATTTTTGGGTGGTTTTCTTCACTATTGCTACTTACGGTAATGCCGGATGGATGCGTGAGATCATGTGTATTCACATGTGTCCCTATGCCCGCTTCCAAGCTGCCATGTTTGATAAGAATACCTATATAGTAGGCTACGACACCCAACGCGGTGAAACCCGTGGTCCTCGTACACGTAAACAAGATCCTAAAGAGATGGGTTTAGGCGACTGTATTGACTGTGACTTGTGTGTACAAGTGTGCCCAACTGGAATCGATATTCGTAATGGTCTGCAATATGAATGTATTAACTGTGGTGCTTGTATCGATGCATGCGATAACACAATGGAACGCATGGGATACGACAAAGGGTTAATCAGTTACACAACAGAAAACAAACTTGATGGTGTGCAAGAAAAGGTATTGCGACCTAAGTTAGTGGGTTACGGTGTGGTACTCACGGTGATGATATTAATATTCATATATGCCAGCGCAACGATTGCACCTGTTCGTATGGATGTTATTAGAGATAGAAACTCACTTTATCGAGAAAACAACCAAGGCAATACAGAGAATACCTTTACGATTAAAATTCTCAATAAAACAGAACAGCCGCAAGAATATGAGCTAAGCGTCGAAGGATTGCCTAATGCCAGATGGATTGGCCCACAGCATGTATCGATAGAAGCGGGTGAAGTATTAACCTTACCAATTAGTATTGCTGTTGATCCTATTGAGTTGAAGAGAAGTATCACCAAAATCGATATCAAAATAACTGCGCAAATAGATGGCAGCCCAATAGAAATAAAACAGGAAACTCGATTCTTTGGTGATTAGAACTGAGTGAAATAGCCGAAAAAGGGACGGATAGTCCCTTTTTTGTTCTTTTCGATTGAAAAAGCACCTCTCAGTCATGTTTTTGCAATATTTAGCCTATTTATGCTTGCACAAATAATTAAGCTCCCTATAATGCGCAACCACTGACACGGCATACGTCGCTGGCAGGTTGTAGGGTTCAAATTGAAGTTTACAACGGCGAAAAGAAAGTTTGAAAAAACACTTGACGCCAACCCGGGAAAGCGTAGAATACGCACCCCAAGCCAACGACCTAGCGTCAACGGCCGCTGAATGAAAAGTCGAAAGATGTTCATGTTAGCAACGTTCTTTAACAATCTAAACAAGAAATCTGTGTGGACATTCACAGGTAGTGAGTTATTCGAAATTGTCTTCTGTTCTTCGGAATGTTGGCAATCAAAAAAT